>DAJPGA010000001.1:445000-756250 GCA_025992895.1 Veillonellaceae bacterium | reverse complement strand
GTCATAGTATTCCCTCTTTCTATAATGATTTAGATTTGCTATGCACATTTTGCAAGTATAGCCCAAGTAAGAATGATTTGCAAGCATCGGTGACTGACAACAGACAGGCACGGAGGCTCTCCGGGTATAAGAAACAATAAAAAAGGAGGCCCTTCCGAGTCTCCTTATAAATGGTAATACAGCGCGGATGATCATTCATCTACGGGATGCAGGCCCTGGATCTCTTCCATGACCTGATGTGTCGTAAGGCGGCCGAATGCAGAAACTTCACGGATGAAGTCCGCTCTGGATTTTTCGCTATGGAAGTGCGCATCAAGGAAGAAGCGGTATGCGCCGTCCACGCGGTAGCAGTGGAAAATATGGTATTCTGTATGTTTCATGAATTCGAGGAAGCCTTCCCTCGTCTCTTCATTCGTCACGAGCTCGAAGACGCAGTGGATCGTATAGCCGAAGAGCGGGCAGTTCACGTTCACCGTGTAGCGCTCCACGACGCCCAAGTCCTGCAGCCTTGCAATGCGGTTCTTCACGGCCTGGCTCGTCATGAAGACTTCCTTGCCCAGCTCTGTCATAGAAATGCGTCCGTTCTTTCGAAGGGCGTGGATGATTTTCATATCCGTCTCATCCAGTTCCTTCGGAATCATCTCCCACATAGTTTCCTCCCCAGGTCACTAAAAAAACCGCGGCACGAAGCCGCGGCTCTTGATTACCTTAATCCGAAGACTCTTGCCAGAATTCCGACTCGTCTTGTCTTGCGGGCTGTTTCTGCCCATACAGCCGTCTGATGATCAGCGGCTCTTACTTTATATTCACGGTATTCACGGTAGGTTTCCATATTGACCAGGATGGTGCAGCAGCGGCTGCCGCCATAACGGAGACGGAAAAGTCTTTCATCAGATGCCGGCGGAATCTCAAGTCCCTTTTCTTCCATTTCCAGAAGAGAGGCTGCCAGAGCTTCCCTTGCCTTCAGGGCTGCTTCCTCAGCGGTGCGCCCCTGCGCCTGACATCCATTCAGATCCGGGAATATGACAGAGAAAATTCCTCCTTTTGCATCATGCTTGACTATTGCAGGATAGAAATATTCCATCACAAATCCCCTTTCCAGTGAATACGTTGACGTGCTCTTTACACCGTTATTATTCTATACCATTTTGCCCGATAGTTCCAATACAAATTACGGTTTTTTCGATAAAATTTTGTTACAACTCTGAATTTTTTTAATCTTTCTTTCTCGTTATCGAAGAATATAAATACAGATTTAAGGATTTTAACCCGTTTTTGTAAAGACATGGAAAAAGAGCTGCGGCAAAACGTTTTTGCATTTTGCCACAGCCCTTTCTGATTACAGGTCAAGATTACAAATCGAGGTTTGTTACATCCTTGGCGTGTTCTTCAATGAAGAGACGTCTTGGTTCTACTTTGTCGCCCATGAGGATGGTGAAGAGGCGGTCTGCTTCTACAGCATCGGTCAGTTCGACTTTCAGCATGACACGCTGTTCCGGGTTCATGGTGGTGTCCCAGAGCTGTTCCGGGTTCATTTCGCCAAGACCTTTGTAACGCTGGATGGCGCATCCGTCGATACCGATCTTTGCCAGAAGCTGGTTCTGTTCATCGTCGTCATAAGTATAGTATTTCTGACGGCCTTTGCGTACCTGGTACAGCGGAGGCTGCGCGATGTAGACATGGCCTTCTGTGATGAGCGGCTTCATGTAGCGGTAGAAGAATGTCAGAAGCAGTGTTCTGATATGAGCGCCGTCGACATCGGCATCGGTCATGATGATGATCTTGTAGTAACGGAGTTTCTTGATATCGAAGTCTTCGCCTACGCCGGTGCCAAAGGCAGTGATCATGGTGCGGATGGCGTCAGAATTCAGGACTCTGTCAAGGCGTGCCTTTTCGACGTTCAGGATCTTGCCGCGGAGCGGAAGGATAGCCTGGAAACGGCGGTCACGGCCGGTCTTTGCAGATCCGCCTGCGGAGTCACCTTCGACGATGTAGATTTCAAGGAAGCGCGGATCCTTTTCCGTGCAGTCGGCCAGCTTGCCCGGGAGGCTGGATACTTCAAGCGCATTCTTTCTGCGGGTAAGTTCTCTGGCTCTCTTGGCTGCTTCCCTGGCGCGGGATGCGGTGATGCCTTTTTCAATGACAGCGCGTGCTTCCTGCGGATGTTCTTCGAGGTATGTCTTCAAACCTTCTGAAACAATGTTGTCGACGATGCCCTTGACTTCAAGGTTGCCCAGCTTCGTCTTCGTCTGGCCTTCGAACTGCGGGTTCGGGACCTTGACGGAAATGACGCAGGTCAAACCTTCTCTGACGTCGTCGCCGGACAGGTTGTCTTCGTTCGGCTTCAGGAAATTGTTCTTTCTTGCATAATCATTGATAACACGGGTGAGCGCAGCTCTGAAACCTGCCAGATGCATGCCGCCTTCGACGGTATTGATGTCGTTGACGAAGGTGTACATGTTTTCCGTGTACCCGGTCTGGTATTGCATGGCAATGTCGACGATGACCTTGTCCTTTTCGCCTTCAAATGCAATGACGGAAGGATCGACGAGGTCCTTGCCTTCGTTCAGGAACTGGACGAATTCTGTGATGCCGCCGGCATAGTGGAACTGTTCGCTTCTGACAGCGCCGTCTCTGTGGTCTTCCAGGGTAATCACGAGGCCCTTGTTCAGGAAGGCCAGCTCTCTCATGCGGACCTTCAGTGTGTCATAATCGAAGTCGACGCCTTCCTTGAAGATTTCAGCGTCCGGCTTGAATGTGACGCTTGTGCCTGTTTCATCTGTCTTGCCATAGGTCTTCATCGGCTGGGTCACAATGCCGCGGGACAGTTTCATTTCATGGAACTCGCCCTCTCTCTTGACGACGACCTTCATCCATTCGGACAAAGCGTTGACGACAGAAATGCCGACGCCGTGCAGGCCGCCGGAAATCGGGTAGCCGTCGCCGCCGAATTTGCCGCCTGCGTGGAGGACGGTCAGTACGACTTCCATGGCGGGCTTTCCTGTTTCATGCATGCCGGTCGGAATGCCGCGGCCGTTATCGGTAACGGTGCAGCTGCCGTCGTCATTCAGGACGACTTCGATGTGCGTGCAGTATCCTGCGAGCGCTTCGTCGATACTGTTATCGACGACTTCGTAGACCAGGTGATGCAGGCCGCGTGCCGATGTGGAGCCGATGTACATGCCAGGACGCATGCGGACCGCTTCCAGTCCTTCCAGTACTCGTATATCCTTGGCGCCGTAATCGCTCTTGCCGTTCTCTTCGGCGTGCCGGTCCTGAATTTCATGAATGTCTTCAGCCATACAACTCTCCTTCACATAAAAACGCAGCGGCCTATAATGATGCACCACTGCCAACAGATATCCTATATTTTTCTGATATACAGCTTGTGTAATTATTATACCATATTTTAAGAAATACCGCACTCAGAGACTTTGGAAAGGGTCTTCGAAAGATATTTCCCTTTCCATCCTCCGTTTGGCAGGAAAAAGCCTTTTAAAATCATCAGGGGCCATTCCTTCCCATTTTCCCCTTTTCTTTTCCTATGATACAATAAAGAACAGAATATCCACGGGAAATATCCCGTTTTCAGGGAAGGAATACAATGAAACGACTTTTCATGCTTATCGTTCTGGCCTGCGCCGTCTACTGGGGTTTCTCTCAGGGAAGCGGCATCGAGAAGTACATTCCGGCCAGTCTTTCAGGAAGCGCACCCAAAACGGCGGCTTCTTCTTCCGCCTCCGCGTCTTCATCCCCCAAAAAGGATGACTCCCTCTACACCGAAGTGACGGACATGGTTTCCACCTTTGTCGATGGCGTGACAGGAACGACAGATTCCGGCAAGGTCACGGTCAATAAGTCCAAGGACGCGCCGAATGCAACGGTCGCCAAGGAGCAGGACATCCAGACGCTCCGCCAGGAATACCATGACCTCACGAATTTCAGGGAAGCACTCGAGTCCCGCGTCCACCGCGAGAACTTCGTGCCATTCAAGGACATCCCGCAGTACCTCATCGACGGCGTCGTTGCGACAGAAGACCGCCGCTTCTATGACCATGGCGCCATGGACCCGATCGGTGTCGCCCGCGCGATGGTGACAAACTACATGGCAGGCGAAACGCTAGAAGGCGGCAGCACGATCGACCAGCAGACGGTCAAGAACATTTTCCTCTCGCCGGAGCGCACGATGAGCCGCAAAATCGAAGAGCTCGCCCTGGCTGTCCAGCTTGACCGCTGCTACACGAAACAGGAAATCCTTGAGCTCTACCTCAATACCATTTACTTCGGCCACGGGGCTTATGGCCTCAAGGAAGCCAGCCACACGTACTTTGGCAAGGAGCCGAAGGAGCTCGACCTTTCCCAGTGCGCGATGCTTGCAGGACTTCCGCAGGCACCTTCTGCCTATGATCCCATCGATCATCCCAAGGCCGGTACCGAGCGCATGACTGTCGTCCTGACTCTCATGGCGCAGGAAGGCTACATCACGCACGAGCAGGCAGCGCATGCCGCCGCGAACTTATGGCTTCGCTAAGGAAAACTTCTTCCCGCGGCTTTTGAAAGCCTCTTCAATGAAACGACCGATCATACTCCACCGTTCAGCACTTTTCTGGTACCCGAAGGAAATCTCGTACTTTCCGTCCTCGAAGGTGATGCGGTGGAGTTTTTTGTGCGCGCTTCTCGGAAGGAGCTTCTCCGCCAGACTTTCCGGGCAGAAGTAAGCGCCGGCTCCATCCACGCAGAGCTTCAGCATCGTGCCCATGCTCTCCGACTCGACAGCAATGACGGGATCGATGGCGGCATCCCTGAAGAGGCGGCGGGCAAGCGCCCCCGTGATGTCGCTCTCGCTGTTCAAAAGGAAAGGACATTCGGCAAAGGACTCAGGAAGCTCGCTGTTTCTTTCAGAAAGGGAAGAGAGGATTTCTTCCTTCTTTTCCCCCCAGAGCACCTCCGCCAGATCATCGGAAAGGTACAGGACGGAATCCTCTTCGGCAAAGGGTATGCATGCGATGCCTGGGAGCGCTTCCGGCGCACGGGCAAGGACCAGATCGATCTCGTCTCTTGCCAGGGCTGTCCAGAGCATGTCATTTGCCATCTCGGCAAGGCGGATGCGGATGCCCGGGCAGGATTTCCTGAAGGATTCAATGACGGGCGTAAGGACGACCTGCCCTCTTGAAGGCGCAACGCCGATCCGGAGTGTCCCCCTCCCCATGCCGGCCGCATCAGTCAGCTCTCTTTCAAGCGCCATTTCATTTCTGCGGATGATCCTGGCATAGCGGTAGAAGACGCGGCCTGCGTCCGTCAGCTCAAGCGGTACATGGCGGATGAAAAGCTTGGCGCCGGATTCCTTCTCAAGCCCTGCCACATGTGCGGACAGTGTCTGCTGCGTCACGTGGAGCTTTTCCGCTGCTTTCGTGAAGCTCCTCTCTTCAGCCAGCACGACGAAGTATTTCATGGATAGAAAGTTCATAGGCCCTCCTGTTACAACTATATACTTGTATTATAAACAAGAATTAACAGTTTTTAAATGGTTATGCGCCTTATTATAATGAAAGACAGATAAAGAAAAGATAACAGAAATCGGAAGGCCCGGTCTCCGGGCTCATGTGAGGGGGTATGCATTTTGGCAAAGGTATGGAAAATTCTCATAGGGCCGGCATCATTCTTCTTATCGGCTTTTCTTCTTTGGGGCACGTTCACGCCCCCGGCCGCATTCGCCATCGCAACGGCCGTCTGGATGGCACTCTGGTGGATCATCAGGCCTGTATCCATTTACGTCACGGCTTTCGTGCCGATCGTCGTCAATGCGTTCTTCAACCTGATCCCGAATTCCCACGTCATCAGCCAGTATTTTTCGGAAATCGCCGTCCTGCTCTTGGGATCCGATCTCATCTGTCTCACATGGACGACGACGGGCCTCGACAAGCGCGTGTCGGTCAAAGCGCTCTGCTTCATCGGGACTTCGATGAAAAACCAGATCTTTGTCTGGTTCCTTGCATCGACTGTCCTTTCCATTTTCCTTCCGAACGTCGTCGTGGCTGCCATCTTCTGCCCGATCGCCGTCGCCATGCTTCGCTCAGTCGGCGAGGATGATGTGACAGAAAGCCGCATGGCTCTCCCGATCCTTCTGGCGATCGGCTGGGGAAGCGGCATCGGCGGTTTCGGCTCGCCGATCGGATCGTCCGCGAACCTTGTCGCCGTTTCCTACATCGAAAAGCTGACCGGTCATGAATTCATGTACTACGACTGGGTCATCCGCTTCGTGCCGCTCCTTGCGATCGTCTTCCTCCTGAACCTCATCTTCCTCTGGCTCATCCCGGCTCCGGCCAAGGACCTTCCGGGGACGCGCGCGTATTTCCGTGAAATGTACAGCAAGTTCGGCGCTATGAGAAGGGGCGAGAAAATCGGCCTCTATCTCTTCATCTTAGCGACAGCCCTCGCCTTCATCCGTCCGCTCTTTGCTTCGTTCCTTCCTGCCATGAAGCCGGCTTACGTCTTCCTCGTCATCGGTATGCTGATGTTCTTCCTGCATGATGAGAACGGCAAGACGATGCTCGACTGGCAGTATGCAGAAAGCCACGCCATGTGGGGCATGATTTTCCTCTTCGCAAGCGGTCTTGCTTTGGGACGCCTGGTCATTGAAACGGGCGCCATCGACCGCCTCGCTGTTATCATCGTAGGACTCCAGCTCCCGCCAGGACTCATGACCATGGCTATTTCCTGTGCCTTCGCCTGCTTCCTCTCCGAACTTTCGAGCAACACGGCCGCGGCTTCGATTTCCATCCCTGTCGTGACCGGCATCACAGGCGTCATGGGCGTCAACCCCATCCCGTATATCCTGGGAACCATCGTTGCTGCCAACTGCGCATACATTCTCCCTGTTTCCACAAGAGCGATTCCAGTCGGATATGGCCTCAATCCATCGCTGCCGATCAAGTACGGCATACGCCTTTCCATCCTGACCTGCGCGACGACCATCATCATCTGCACGCTCTTCATGAATTATTCGCCGCTCTTCAATGAGCTGTAAATTTGTCCTCCCAAATGAAAAGGATGTGTATCCGTGATTGGATGCACATCCTTTTTAATTAGCTTTAAGTGCCTATTCTCTTAGTAAAGAATATGAGCGATGATGAAGCCGGCAACGCAGGCTGTGAACACGCCGGTGAGGCCCGGGAGCATGAAGCTGTGGTTCAGTACGAAGCGGCCGATCTTTGTGGTGCCGGAACGGTCGAAGCCGATGCAGGCAAGGTCCGATGGATAGGTCGGAAGGAAGAAGTAGCCGTAGCATGCCGGGATGAAGGACAGGACCATGACCGGGTCCATGCCTACGTTCAAAGCGATCGGCATGACGATGGCAACGGCTGCGCCCTGGGAATTGACGAGCTTGGATGTCAGGAACAGGACGAGCGCATAGGCCCATGGATATTCAGTGACAGCAGCGCCGAGGAATGTCTTCAGGACTGCCATGTGGTTGGCGAAGTAGGTATCAGCCATCCACGCAACGCCGTAAACGGATACGAGTGCGACGATGCCTGCGCGGAAGACCTGGCTGTTGCCGACTTCCTTGGCTTTGGTGTGGCAGACGAAGAGGATGATTGAAGAAACGAAGAGCATGACCATCTGGATGACGGTTGTCATGGAAATGGCTTTCATCTTGCCTTTGGCATCAGCGAAGTGCGGGAGCAGATCCGGGAAATTGCCGAGGACTGCAATGCAGAGGATGCCGACAAGGAATATGATGGTAGCGTGGTAGTAAGAAGACGGAAGTTCCTTGCCCTGCAGGGATTCGTTTTCACCGTACACATATTTCTTCTGTTCCGGATCTTTGATCATTTCCTGGAATTCTTTGTCGTCAGCGAGGTCCCTGCCTCTTCTGTAGCTCATGAGAGCAGCTGCGATGACGCCGATCAGGGTTGCCGGAATGGATACGGCAAGAATCTGGAGCAGGGAGTAGGAATAGCCGGCAGCTGCCATGAATCCGACGATGGAAACGACAGCAACGGATACCGGGGATGCAGAGATGCCCATCTGGGATGCGATGGAAGAAACGGCCATCGGGCGTTCCGGACGGATATTTTCCTTGATGGAAATATCATAAATGATCGGAAACATGGTGTAGACGACATGGCCTGTGCCGCAGAGGACGGTCAGGAGCCATGTAGTGACCGGAGCCAGAATCGTGATGTGCTTCGGGTTATTTCTGAGGAAGCGTTCTGCATACTTCAGCATGACGGTCAGACCGCCGGATGTCTGCAGGAAGCCTGCGCAGGTAACAACCGCCATGATTGTCAGCATAACGCCGATAGGCGGGCTGCCCGGCTTGTATCCGAAAAGGAAGGTATAAGCCATCAGACCGATGCCGCTGATGACCGCCAATCCGATCCCTCCATGCTTGATCCCAAGGAACAGGCATGCAAGGAGTACCATAAATCCTAAGAACATTTCCATAATTGTTTCCTCCTGAATTGAAGAATATACTTATTCTTCTGAGTGTTAATGTATAGTATACCGTATGTAATTTTTTTATCAAATTCCCTTTAATCATGAATTTTATGTTATGGATGCTTTTTTATCATCTATATTTGCTCTATGTAGAACTTACTTGCACATGAAATCTTCCCCATTCTCCTCTATTCTTCCGTATTCATGTCTATCTCATCGATTTTCCTGAAAACATTTTCCATTTCTTTTTTTCGCTTACTTTCGATACACTATAAATTTCAGGCAGCCAAAAAGAGCCTTATTGGAGAATAATGACTCCAATAAAGCTCTTTTTGGTACTTTTATTTTTGATTTTTATGCTTTCAATACCGTCAGGGTATGACCATTCTTCAAAATGGTGCCGTGGTTTTCAAGCGTCGTGACGGTGCTGTCACCGGTGAGCACCCAGGAGGATCCTTCATCGATCTTGACATTGACGGTTCCCTTGGGATCCGTGGCTGCTGCGTTCTTATCGATGGAAAGAGCGCCCGTCCAGCGGGTATTCTTCAGCGTGAGGTTCAGTGTCGAGATATCGTCGGCTATAATGTTTCCACTGACCTTTTCATTTTCAAGGAGAACGTCCGCATTGCCGCCGTTTGCGCCTTTCTTCCCCCAACCTCTCGATGCGCTGTTTCCGGTGACGCGAAGAAGAGCGCCATCTGCATCATCGCTCGTGATTTCTGTATCTTTCAGCTTGATGTTGCAGTCCGTATTCGTCACGTAGATGACATCGCCGGCTCTCGAATGGAGTGTGCTTCGTTCCATAGAGAAATCAGAGCGGCCCTTTTCCGCATCCCCGCTCATGGACTGGTAAATCATGACGGTGTGGACATTTTCTTCGGTCATGGTGCGGTCACCCATTTTGCGGACCGCATTCATATGGCCGTCGAGCGTGGAATCCTTGAGGGAAATGCTGTTCTTCCCTTCAATGACAGCGCCTTCAGAAGATGTGACCAAAAGGTCTGCCCCTTCCACGCGGATATCTGCTGTCGAGTAAATGGCAGGCGAACCGGAACCAGCCGTCTTGAACGATCCGCCCTTCACGATGACCGTGCCGCCTCCGCGGTCGCTCCGGATAGCGGCTGAAGAATTGCCTTCCGTCACAATCGTCAGATTTCTGGCTTCGGTATATCCGCCGCCCGTCGTCTGGATGCCGCCCGAATTATCCTTGTGCGTCGTGATGACGGTATCTTCGGCATAGACTTTCGTTCCCTTGCCATAGCTGAATACGCCATTCCCGTTCTGCGCATTCGAAGTGACAAAGGAATTCTTCAGGGAAACCTTCGCGCCGTCCGTGGCAAGGAGGGCCGCGTTCTGTCCGTAGAAATCCCCGGCTTCCGTATTGGACGTAGCGCCCGATACCTTCTCGGCGACGATGCGGTCAAGAGAAACGTCCGCTCCCGTAATCCGGAGCGCATTCTCATTGTCTCCCTTGGACATGTAGACAGCGCCTTTGACTGTTTCATTTTTGGAAATCGTATTGGCAGAAGTTCCCTGCGTGACTTCTCCCGGCGGATTGAAACCGCCAGGCGGCATCATCCCTTCCGGAGGCTGTCCCTCAGGAGGCTGACCTTCTGGCGGCTGTCCCTGCTGAGTCCCCTGCTCCATGGCAGGAGCGGACGTAGCGGCGGCGGTATCTGTCGCAAAAGCAGAACTAAAAGGCAGCGAAAGCAGGGCTGCTGCCACCCATATTGCTAAATGATTCTTTTTCATGTGAATTCCTTCTTTCATCCAAAGAACCTTCCCTATCCATCTATTGTAACCCGATACCAGCCATAAAAAAAAGACCCGCGGTCAATTCTGTGAGGCTTTTTTGCTGAATTTAGTGTAGATAAACATATCATATATATAAGTATTATATAATTAACATTCTTACCGGTTAACTCTATTACATAAACCCCTTCAGCCGGCCTTGCCGACAGCTACAGCTTCCCCTTATGGATCTCACTTTCTGTTCTTACCGGTTAACTGTATTACATGAACCCCTTCAGTCGGCCTTGCCGACAGCTTCCCCTAACGGGGACGCCCTTCTTAAAGGAACACTCTGGAACCGATAAACCAGCCGAGCATGACGAAGAGGAGGCCGCCGGCCAGCTGGAGGAAGAGGTAGAGGAAGCCATGGAGGATGTCTCCTGCCTGGAGGTACTGCATGGTTTCGTTCATGAAGGAGGAAAATGTGGTAAGTCCGCCGAGGAAGCCTGTGATGAGGAAGGCGGCAGCGGCGGGATTGGGATAGGCTTTGACCAAAAGAACAGACAAGAGTCCGATCAGGAAGGATCCTACGCCGTTGACGGCAAGCGTCCCGAATGGAAAGTACGTGCCTGCCATTCTTGCCATGTAAATCGTCGTGCCGTAGCGGCAGAGGGAGCCGAGGGCGCCTCCTAAGGCCACCCAGAGAGGGAATAAGTAGTTCTGCATGTTATCTCCTTAAACAAAAAACTCCTGCCCCGGTTAAGGGACAGGAGTCATCAGCGCGAAGCGTTCGGCATATGCCCGGCGAACTCCATCGCCGTCTTTCATAAGTGAGCTCATTATAGCATGCGTGGATGCATCCTGCAACTAAAGGGAGAACTCTCCCTTCCATTCTGCGCCGGAGAGGAGATAACGGAGCGCCTCTTCGAGCCTTTCTCCCCGGTGGACGTAGTGGCCGCCCCGGTTCATCTGGAAGATGGCTTCCTTTCCTTCTTCTTTGACGATGCCAAGGACATCCTCTGTCCTTTCCAGGATCGTATTCAATGGTTCCCTTCTCGTTTTCGGCTCTTTGGCACCGAGCGACAGGTAGACGCGCCTGACTGCTGGCGACAAGGGGTGGCTCCTGTAATAGTCAATAAGTCCTGTAAACCAGAAGGAACCTGAAATGGAGGCAACACCGGAGAATGCATTGGTATGGCAGGCCGCATAGAGCGCAAACATGCCGGATAAGGAAATGCCGACGAGCTGCCTTTCCGGCCTATCGAGGCCTGCTCTCTTTTCGGTCTCAGGAAGAATCGTTTCAAGGAGAAATTTTTCAAAGACGTCTGCCTTTCCTCCAAAATCGCCTTCCCTTTTGAAGATGCCCGGCGCTTCCCATGGAGAAAGATCATTGCTCCAGTCAAGGCCGTCTATAGCAGCGATCGCGATTTCAAGCCGGTCCGCCAGACTTTCATTCTCCGAAGCAATATCTGCAGGCTGGATGAAGTAGCAGATCCCCTTCGTATTCACTTCAGGCGTGTAGAGCGTAACACGGTATGGTCCTTCCTGAAAAATTTCCTTCTTCATGATTTCCCCTGATTAACGTCCTTTGAACTGCGGTTTTCTCTTTTCGAGGAATGCGGTGATACCTTCCTTGAAGTCTTCACTGGCAGAGCATTCGCCGACAAGGCCTGCTTCCTGTTTGGAGTAGTCTTCAAATCCCTGATAGAGGCTGATGTACATGAGCTTCTTGATATTCTTGTAAGCAAGGAGCGGCCCTTCGGTCAGTTTCTTAGCAAAGGCATGGACGGTTTCATCCAGCTGATCCTTTGGAACGACTTCTTTGACAAGGCCGATAGCAAGTGCTTCGTCTGCCTTGACCTGGCGGCCGGAAACGAAGAGGTCGAGAGCGCGGTTGGCACCGATGATTCTCGGGAGGAGGAAGACAGCTCCCGTATCCGGGCAGAGGGCAATGCCTGCAAAGGCCTGGATGAATTTGGCATCGTCGGAGCAGATGACATAGTCAGCAGCCAGTGCGAGGTTCATTCCGCCGCCGGCGCATGCCCCGTGGACAGCGCAGACGATGATCTTGGAAAGTTTCTTCATATGGATGATGTCTTCTGCCAGTTTGCCTGCCAGGGCCGCCATGGATTTCGTGGCAAAGTCCGGTTCCTCGCAGTGCGCTTTCATGTAGCGGATGTCGCCGCCTGCGCTGAAGGCGCGTCCTGCACCTTCCATGACAATGACCTTCACTTCTTCGTCCTTGTCAGCTTTGGTGAGCGCATCTTCGAGTTCCAGTGCCATCGTGAGATCGACTGCGTTCAGCGTCTGCTGGTAGTCGAGTGTAATCGTTTCAATGCCGTCTTCGACTTTTGTCCTGATTCTCGTATAGTCCATGGATATTTCCTCCTGTCATGGCAGATCTGCCAAAAATGATTCCCGGATCTACCGGGTTTCTTAACTGGATTCACTGTTTTTATTATATCACGGAGAGATTCTTTCATTTCCATTTCTCTATATAAAAAGGAAAGAACTCTTGATTTCCCATGGTATAATAATGAGGTATCTCTGTCTCTCTTTCCAAGGGCGCACCGCCCCGGGCGGTCTCCTCTGCGCAGCGGAAAAAATGACAGGATTGCATCCTTCGGACTTTCACTCCGATGAGATTTCTCCGGAAATACTTCCGGGAATGATGGTTTTCAGAAAGGATTTTATTATGGCAGAAAAGAAGAAAGTCGTCGTGGCAATGTCCGGCGGCGTGGATTCCACGCTGACCGCGCGCCTCCTGCTCGATCAGGGCTATGAGGTTTACGGCGCTACCATGTATCAGTTTGACGGGCAGGATGAGGAGATCAAAGGCGCCCGCAGCATGGCGGAATTCATCGGGATTCCGTTCAAGGTCATCGATGTCAGAGAGGCGTACCAGAAGTTCGTCCTCAATTATTTCATCGAGTCCTACGCAGCAGGGATGACGCCGAATCCCTGCATGATGTGCGATTTCAAGGTGAAGTTCGGTCTCTTCTATGATGAAGTGAGAAAGGCATTCGACGCGCCTTACTTTGCGACCGGCCACTATGCGCGCATCGTCTACAATCCGGAAACGGAATTGTTTGAGGTCAGAAAGGGTCTGGACATCGCCAAGGATCAGTCCTACATGATGTACCACCTGACCCAGGAACAGCTTTCGCACATTATTTTCCCGCTTGGCCGCACGTTCAAGAAGGATACGCGCCTCATTTCCAAGGAAAAGGGCCTTCCGACTTACAACAAGGCAGAGTCTCAGGACATCTGCTTCCTGACCAGCGAAAAATCGTACGTGGAGTTCCTCGAGAACCACGCGCCGGAAGCGTTCCAGCCAGGAAATATCGTCGACAAAAAGGGCCATGTGCTCGGCCAGCACAAGGGCATTCCTTATTATACGATCGGCCAGAGAAAGGGCCTGGGCATCGCTGCCAGGACGCCGCTTTACGTCATCGAGCTGCGTCCTGACACGAGAGAAGTCGTTGTCGGATCGAATGAAGATCTCTTCCGCACGCGCCTTCTCGCCAACGAACTCCATTTCTACGACGACAAGATCCCGCAGGAAGAGTTCCGCTGCCAGGCAAAGATCCGCTATGGCGTCCGTGTCCATGACTGCTCCGTGAAGGTCGGAGACGACGGACGCGCTGTCGTCACGTTCGATGAACCGCAGCGCGCTGTCACAACCGGCCAGTCTGTCGTCTTCTATGACGGCGACCTCCTCCTGGGCGGCGGCACAATCGTCAGAGCGCTCTAAAAGTCATCCCTTGTGGATACCGGATGGAAGATGACTCTCTTTTGAGGGTCATTTTTTCATTGCCCGGACTTTTAAAAAGGTTTTTCAGATTATTCTATATGGGTTTATTAGTCACTATAAATTTTTTCCATATCGAAAGTTATCTTGGAAAATATACGGCAGAAAGGCAGTTCTGCCCTCCTTCTTAAAGGAGCTTCGCCGAACGCTGCATTAGAAATAAAAAGAAGGGATTTTTCTCTATTCCCTTTTTTCGCCCTTTGTTGTAAAATAGATTTCGGTACAACATATTGTGCGTTATTATGTGTGCTTATCAATATTTTGTATTTATTTTGACTAGAATGAGAAACTTATATAAATAAAGAAAACAAAAGAAAAATAGGGATTTTGAAAGCATTAGGGGTGTTATGAATGGAAGAAATGGAAATGAACGTCAAGATGAATGTCATTAAGAGAAATGGCCAGGAAGTACCTTTTGACATCACCAAGATCGTGAACGCTATTGGCAAAGCCAATAAGGAAGTCGATCACGTCCACCAGATGAATGATTACCAGATCCGTGCTGTCGCAGACAACATTGCGCACAAGATCGCAGGCTACTCCCACGCAGCCAATGTCGAAGACATTCAGGATATGGTCGAAACGGGCATCATGGAAATGCGCGGCTATGAAGTAGCGCAGAAGTATGTCCGCTATCGTTACAAGAGAGAGATTTCCCGCAAGAGCAACACGACCGATGACGGCATCCTTTCCCTGATCGACCTCTCCAATGAAGAAGTCAAACAGGAAAATTCCAACAAAAACCCTGTCATCAATTCCACCCAGCGCGACTACATGGCTGGCGAAGTATCCAAGGATCTGACAAAGCGTCTGCTCCTCCCCGAAGAAATCGTGAAGGCGCATGAAGCAGGCATCATCCATTTCCACGACGCTGACTACTATGCGCAGAGAGAACATAACTGCGACCTGATCAATCTGGAAGACATGCTGCAGAACGGCACTGTCATCAGCCAGACCATGATTGAAAAGCCGCATTCCTTCTTCACTGCCTGCAACGTAACGACACAGATCGTCGCTCAGGTAGCATCCAACCAGTACGGCGGACAGTCCTTCACATTGGCACACCTCGCTCCATTCGTTGATATCAGCCGCCAGAAGATCAAGAAGGAAGTCATCGCTGAACGCAAGGAAACCGGTGAATCCATGGACGAATCCATCATCAAAAAGATCGTGGAACGCCGTCTGAAGGAAGAAATCAAATCCGGCATCCAGACCATCCAGTACCAGCTGATCACCCTCATGACCTGCAACGGCCAGGCTCCATTCGTTACCATGTTCATGTACCTGGACGAAGTTCCGGACGGCCGTACCCGCAAGGATCTGGCCATGATCATCGAAGAAGTCCTCCGCCAGAGAATGCAGGGCGTCAAGAATGAAAAGGGCATCTGGATCACTCCGGCATTCCCGAAACTGATCTACGTCCTCGACGAAGACAACATTCATGATGATTCCCCGTACTACTACCTGACCAAACTCGCTGCTGAATGTACAGCAAAGAGAATGGTTCCTGACTATATTTCCGCCAAGATCATGAAGAATCTGAAGAACGGCGACGTTTACCCATGCATGGGCTGCCGCTCCTTCCTCACCCCGGATACCGAGGGCCTTGGTGAAAACGGAAAGCATAAATACTACGGCCGCTTCAATCAGGGCGTCGTCACCATCAACCTCGTCGATGTGGCATGCTCTTCCGGCGGCGATATGGATAAATTCTGGGAAATCCTGGAAGACCGCCTCGAACTCTGCCACAGAGCACTCCGCTGCCGTCATGAAAGACTGCTCGGCACCGTCTCTGATGTGGCTCCGATCCTCTGGCAGTACGGCGCTATCGCTCGTCTCAAGAAAGGCGAAACGATCGACAAGCTCCTCTTCAACAACTACAGCACCATTTCCCTCGGCTATGCAGGCCTCTATGAAATGTGCGTCCGCATGCTCGGCGTATCCCATACAACGGATGAAGGCAGAGAATTTGCCCTCGCTGTCATGCAGAAGCTGAACGACAAGTGCTCCGAATGGAGAGCTGCTGAAAACATCTCCTACTCCGTATACGGCACACCGATGGAATCCACCACCTACAAGTTCGCTAAATGCCTCCAGAAACGCTTCGGCATCATCCCTGGCGTAACGGACAAGAACTACATCACCAACAGCTACCACGTCCATGTTTCTGAACATATCGACGCATTCCATAAATTGAAATTCGAATCCGACTTCCAGAGACTCTCCCCGGGCGGTGCTATTTCCTACATCGAAGTACCGAATATGCAGACGAACATCCCGGCAGTCCTGACCGTCATGAAGTACATTTATGAAAACATCATGTACGCAGAACTGAACACGAAGAGCGACTACTGCATGGCATGCGGCTATGACGGAGAAATCCGCATCATCGAAGATGAAACCGGCAAACTCATCTGGGAATGCCCGAACTGCGGCAACCGCGACCAGCACAAGATGAGCGTCGCAAGAAGAACCTGCGGCTACATCGGCACCCAGTTCTGGAACCAGGGCCGTACACAGGAAATCAAGGACAGAGTCCTCCACCTGTAATCTGAATATCTGAAGGGCGGCGTCCGCCGCCCTTTTTCATTCTTTCATTCCAAAGGAAATCAACATGAACTACGCCAATTTCAAAGAATATGATATTGCAAACGGCCCCGGCATCCGCTTCTCCCTCTTCGTTTCCGGCTGCACCCATCACTGCAAGGGCTGCTTCAACCAGGAAACATGGGACTTCAACTACGGAAAGCCTTTCACAAAGGAAACAGAAGACTACATCCTGAAGGAAGTCGGACAGGACTTCTATGAAGGCCTCACCCTCCTCGGCGGCGAACCGATGGAACCGGCCAATCAGAAAGCGCTCCTCTCCCTTGTCACCCGCTTCAAGGAAATGTACCCGCAGAAGAACCTCTGGTGCTTCACCGGCTACCTCTACGACAGGGATCTCCTTGATAACTTTGCCAGGAAGATGCCCGAAACCATGGAACTTCTGAAACGCATCGACGTCCTTGTCGACGGTGAATTCGTCCTTGAAAAGAAGGATGTCACCCTCCTCTTCAAAGGCTCCTCCAACCAGAGAACCATTGACGTGCAGAAGAGCCTTGCCTCCGGTACCGTCGTCCCGTGGGACCCGAGAGACACCAGCATGTCGCCGAACTCGAAAATCTGAAACACCAAAAAGGCTTTGACAAAATGTACAATCATTTCGTCAAAGCCTTTTCTGTTGTTACATTTGATTAGAAGATGCTAATACAAGTTCATTTGTGGCAGATGAAAAGAGAAAACCATAAAGGATGCTTCGCCTTTTTTGAGAATGAACCCCTTTCGGCGCATTCGCGCCACTTTCCCCTAACGGGGACAGCTAAACCTCGCTACGCTAGAAGGAAATGCAACTCATCCGCCCCGTACACTAACGCAGGAGACATTTGTGTTGATGCCGCTGATGTCAACTGGTATACGGCGCACTTTGGTATGATTCAACAAGAAAGACAGAATAATATCATAAATATATTAGGAGGTCATTCTTATGCCATGTAAAACCAAAGCGTCCCCGGAGGAAATGTTAGACCAGATTGCTTCATATCTCTATCAGGGTGTTACGATTACCCAGGCAGCTGAAAATCTTCATATGAGCCGCATAACATTCAGGAAATGGGTCCTCCGGTATAAAGAGGAGGGCTTTAAGGGATTGCGGCCCAGGCAGCATTTGTCTTACTACTCCAATCAGATGAAGATCCAGGCCGTAAAGGAATATCTTAAAGGCGGTGTTTCCATGCTTTCCGTCTGTGCCAAATACAGAATTTCCGGCACACTCTCCCTTAAAACATGGATTGAGGCGTATAATGAGCATAAGTTGACAGACCTCGTTTCTGAAGGAGGAGATCTTATGGGCAAACGCCAGCAATCGGTCAAGGAAGAGCGAGTCAGAATCGTTCAGGAGTGCATCGCCAGTGGATGCGATTATAACAAGATAGCCAAGAAGTACAACATGTCCTACCAAACGCTCTACACATGGGTAAAAAAGTTCAAGGAAATGGGCGAAGTTGGTCTTGAGGATTACAGAGGAAAGCCGATCAGGCTCCAAACGCCCCGGACCGAAGAAGAACAGCTGCGTCAGGAGAATGCCAGACTTCTTGAAGAACAGAAGGATCTTATAGCAGAGATTGCCCTGCTAAAAAAAAAGATGGAGATAGAGGAAAGGTTGCGTTCCTCGAAGGATTCAGCCTTACTCACCTTCTCAGAGATTTTAAAGCCATAAAAGAAGTCCATGAAGAAACCAACATCTCCATAGAAAGTCTCTGCCGACTCTCAAAGGTCTCCCGGGCAGCTTATTACGGATGGCTGAATCATATTAAGAGCGGCCGTGAACTGCTGAGAGAAAAGGTCGCACAGGAGGTCATGAAAACCCATCAGGAATATCCGGATATGGGATACCGCCGGATTAACGATTGGATCAAGAAGGATGACAACATCAATATAAATGTAAGCGACAGTCTGGTTCTTCGTATCATGCGGATACTTAATATTAAGTCCGTGATCAAGTACAAGACCGATGGTTGCACTCGTAACGCAAAGGATCCAAAGTACATTTTTGAAAACCTGCTGAACCGTGACTTTGATGCCGGCGTGTCCAATGCAAGATGGATGACGGATGTCACTGAATTCAAGTACACAACTGCTGATGGAGTTTTGCACAAGTTATATTTAAGCGCGATTATTGACGGCCATGATCGCCGGATTGTCTCTTATGTCATCGGCGACAGGAACAATACTGCACTGGCTTTTGAGACAATGGAAAAGGCACTTAAAGAGAATCCTGGAGAACATCCAATGATTCATACCGACCGCGGATTCCAGTATACAAGCAACGGATTCCATAAGATTGTTGAAAAAGCAGGACTGGTTCACAGCATGTCCCGTGTAGGCTGCTGTGCAGACAACGGTCTGATGGAAGGGTTCTGGGGAATGCTGAAGCGCGAACGTTACTACACACGTAAATTCACCAGCCGTAAAGCAGTGGTAAGCATGATCAACGGCTACATCTACTTCTACAACAACAAACGCATTCAGCGCAAATTACATCTTTTAGCTCCAATGGAAGTATTCAACGCAGCTCCAATGGCTGCATGATTAAGATTAAAGTACGATTAGATTTTTTATGATATTTATTTGTCTGTATTAACAAATCCGCACCACCTTCTCTTCCAGAGCAAGGTCAAGGGCATTCTTCCCCGTCTGGGAAGGCAAGTCCGCATTTTACGGTATCCTCTCAGCCCCTTTTTTAATACCTTTACTTATTCTTCTACTTCAAGGTCAGGCAGTCTTTCTGCTTTATCTCCGCCGCCTTTTCTGCCGCGCATGACGGTGCGGTAGCCTTCTACGGCAAGTTCAAGGGCAAGGACGATGAGGAGCGTGCCGATGCCGGCCTGTGCGTACGGGCCCCAGTCTGCTCCGCCTTTCATGATCATGCCGATCTGGTTCCTGACGATGATGACGAGGGATGCAAGGGTGACGATCATCATGAATGTCATCGGGAAGAGGAACATCTTATTATTCTTCCCTGCATTGCCCAGCCATGCGGCTACGGCAAGGAGGCCGATGCCGGCGAGGAGTTGGTTGGCTGCGCCGAAGAGGCCCCAGATTTTCATGAAGCCGTTCATGCCAAGGAGGACGCCTAAGACGACAGTCAGGATGGTAGCAAAGTACGGATTGACCATCAGTTTCTTGAATCCGCCCTTGATGTCCTTCGGTGTTTCGCCTGGTTCGAGCCAGAATTCCTGGAACATGAAACGGGCCAGTCTTGTCGCTGTATCAAGGGATGTCAGGCAGAATGCAGAGTATGTAAGGACAAGGAGCGTGTACATCATCGTTTCTGCCCCTTCAAGACCCGGGATCTTGGCAATCATGGCAGCGATGCCGCCGGCGAAGATATCCGTTGCGCCGTGGATATGTCCTGTTTCCCTGGCATAGGCAATCGCACAGAGAGTAATGATAGCAAGAACGCATTCCAGGAGCATGCCGCCGTATGCGATCGGCTTGGCGTCGGATTCCTTATCGAGCTGTTTGGACGTCGTGCCGGACGATACGAGGGAATGGAAGCCGGAAATCGCGCCGCAGGCAACGGTTGTGAAGAGAATCGGGAACAGGTACTGTACGCCGTTTCCATTGTCCACGGAGAAGCCTGTGTAAGCCGGGAAGAGGTTCGGATCGATATCCGGATGCGCACCTACGATGCCGACGACGGCAACGATGAGCATCGCATAGAGAAGGAACGAGCTCAGGTAGTCACGCGGCTGGAGCAGGATCCATACCGGAGTGACGGAAGCAATCGTGATGTAAAGGCCGATCAGCCACATCCATGTCGTCTGGGAGAAGTAAATCGGATGGAAGTTCATGCCGATACCCATGCAGAGGACGATGGCGCCGATGGCCATCACTGTGGATACTGCCATGGATACATGGAAACGGTATACGATAAGTCCGAAAATAATGGCAGCCACAATGAAGAGTATCGAAACCATAGCGACGGAGGCTTTGACAGCACTCTTTTCCATATTGACCGCGCCGTTTTCAATCGTCGCGCCGAATGTGGAAGCAACGATGGCAGCAAAGGCTGCAACGACAAGGATCAGTGTCAGGTAAGAGAATATGATGAAGAGCTGCTTGGCTCTCTTGGACATATTCGCTGAAATGATTTCCCCGATGGACTGCCCGTTGTGGCGGACAGAAGCGAAGAGCGCGCCGAAATCATGGACGCCGCCGAAGAAAATGCCGCCGACGAGAACCCAGAGCGTGACAGGCAGCCATCCGAACATGGCAGCCCCGATCGGTCCCGTAATAGGGCCTGCACCTGCAATCGAGGAGAAATGGTGCCCCATGAGCACCGGAGCTTTAGCGGGGACATAGTCAATCCCGTCTTCCATTGTATGAGCAGGTGTCGGGATATTTCCCTCACCCACGCCCCACTGTTTCACCAGCCAGCGGCCGTAGAAAATATAGCCGCAGAGGAGAATAGCGAGACAAACCGCGAGCAGTACAAGCGTATTCAATGAAGTGACCTCCCTTCAAATCCCGGCCTCACGCGAGACCGGCCTTCCGTCCTTCCCACACCTTCATCATTTCCGGCTGCATTCTCCGTCCTGCCCTGTTGAAGAGGAATCTCTCCCTCGACAGGTCCAGGCAGCTGGCCCGGTACTCGAGCCATCCGTGGATCATGAAGCGGAACGTCTTCGTGTAACTTGATTTCTTCAATGCCTTTTCTGCTGCTTCATCAGCATCATCGCAGATGATGACAGAGGAAACTCCTGTGTACATATGGCCCGGTCCTATATGAGCCATCTTCCTGCCTTCCCGGCAGACAAACTCCTTCACGGCCTCATGGACCGCCTCCGTCAGTCGCGGGCAGGTGAAGAGGAAAATGAACTCCTCCTGCTCCGACGTCCATAGTTCGTTGGACCGAAGCAGGAAATAGCCGCCGTCCCTCTCATAGTATTCGCACACAGCCGTAAGCTCTGCGCCGTCCGGGAGAATGGGCGCGGAAAGCTTTAGCGCTTCCCTGACTCCTTCCGTCTCCGGAGCGTCCATCCCGTCGAAACGGGTGATTCCGTAAAATCTGCTGTACGATGCAAGCAGCCTCTCAGCAGCGTTTCTTCTTCGATCCATCGCGTCCTCCTTTCTTATCTCTTAATCTCATTATTTAATGAGATATAATTATATTAACTTGATTATACCTTACTTCAAATAATTTCTGTAATAAAAGATACTTATACCTATTCGCAAGTATTGAAAAGTATACTATATTTTAAAAATCAAATTTAAGTAGACGTCTGACATTTCGTCACAAAATGTCCTGCAAATCATTTTTATTTTTATGAGTCTATATATCTAAAAACTTGAAAATTTCAAGTCTTATCCCCTTGTACATACTTCAAAATATGTTATAATAATCATATCGAAAGAATTAAATGCAGCGTTGCTTTTTGGAGCGCGGACGAAAAGGAGCGATCGACTTATGATCACAGAAATTCACAGCCAGGAAGATTTCGAAAGAGAAATCGTCAATCACAAAGGTTACAGCGTTATTGACTTCTGGGCAACTTGGTGCGGCCCCTGCCGCATGATGGCCCCGGTCATGGACCATGCCTCCGAGCTGCTCGGAGATAAGGTCAACTTCACCAAAGTTGATACCGATGAAATGCAGGAACTCGCAGGACAGTTCGACATCATGTCCATTCCGACCATCATTCTCTTCAAGGACGGCCAGGAAGTACACCGCATGATCGGCGCTGTACCGCAGGAAGCATTCCTCGAAGAACTGAAAAAGTTCCTCACTTAATGAATGCACAAAAAAGAGTCCGGATATCCGGGCTCTTTTTTCATGCCTGACTGGCTTCCTATCTTCTTCGCTTTCTCTCCATCCTGATTCATAGATTTTGATGTACATATACGCCATTATATATGCAATTTATTCGCATATTACAATTTTTTATAACTTATAACCTTGCTTTAGTATTTTTTATGTAAAGTTTTGTTTATACTCTTGATTATTTGATAATATTTATTTATACTGATAATAGTAATTTAAGAATTTTCCGTATCTGAGTGGGTGACAATATGCCATTCATTCGCTTCACGGCCTGTATCACCGCAGTCACCCATTCATTCTGATTGATGTGCATGTATTGTTCGTTAAAAGATATGGATGATTTGCGGGCTTTTTAATTGTAACACCTTTGCACCACCGGTCATTCTGCCTGAAATTCTCAGCTGAACCGGTTTGTTTCCTGTCATGGAATTTCAAGGAGGCAATCGCTATGACACTTAATCAGCTGGAATACTTTTGCGCCGTGTGCCGTTATCACAGCATCACCCGCGCTGCGGAATCCCTTTTCGTTTCACAGCCGACAATATCGACTTCGATCCGTAATCTGGAAAAGGAGTTTCACCTTAGACTTTTCACCCATGGCCAGAACCGGATCACACTGACCAATGACGGCTCTCTCTTCTACAAGAAGGCCGAATATATCCTTCACAGAGCACATGAGATGTACACGGATTTCTCTGACAAGGACACGAACAAGGCCCCGCTTCGGATCGGTATCACTTCGACTCCGAGCACCCTGCTTCTGCCGTCCCTTGCCATGGAGTTTGAAGAGAAATACGGCATCCCCGTGAAGCTCATGGAATGCTCTTCCATGCATGCCCGCGAGCTCGTCGATAATGATGAACTGGATGTGGCTATCGCCAACCTGGATTTCTACAATCTGGATAACTACGATTACCACACCATCCTTGAAGATACGTACGTGTACTGTGTCGATAAGAATCATCACCTGGCTAAGGAACCTTCCGTCTCCTTCGAAACACTGAAGGAAGAGCCTATCATTCTTTTCAACACAGACTCCGTCCAGTCTCATACCGTCATCACCGGCTTCCGTTCCGAAGGAACGACTCCGCATATCAAAATGTACTGCAGCCAGCTGACGACAGTTCTCAACTGTCTCTCCGCCGGCAACTGTGGTGCTTTCCTCTACTCGGCAATGACCCTTCCGGAAAACATCGTGAAGATTCCTGTCGAACCAAAAATAGGAAACCAGTTTGGCCTGCTGTGGAAGAAAGGCGTCTTCATCACCGACCACCTTGGAAAATTCATCCAGTACATGGAAAATTACAAATTCACTTCTACGAATCTTCGTCCTGTCATGGCACAACCAAGCGTTGCTGCAGCCAGTGCTGAAGCCGAATAGAAGGAAAAACGTCCGCTGAAAGGCGGGCGTTTTTTTCTTTCCCTTCATATCCATTTTCTCCACAATAAAACTCTGCTGGTTTTCCAGCAGAGTTTCTTTAACCCCCGCGGCGGTCACTTTTTGTGGTTTGTATACAGGTCGTATGATACTTCTCTTTCATCAAAGCGGTTCAGTACGACTGGTTTTCTCTCAGCATAGCCGATGACGACGATGCAGAATGGATCAAGTTCAGTCGGGATATCGAGGATGTTGCAAAGGTGGATCTTTCTGTCCTGATATGGATAAACCTGCAGCCAGAGGCTCCCCAGCCCCAGGTGCTCTGCTTCGAGCAGTATGTTTTCTGCGGCAGCTGCGCAGTCGAAGGACCATTCGTCAGGGAAGCTGACGCCTTCTTTCTTGCCTACGATAACGATGGCAGCAGATGCTTTTCTTGCCGGGCCTGCTACGATGCTGTTATGGGAAATGGCTTTGACGAGGTCTTCTCTTGTTACGATGATGAAGTCTCTGTCCTTCTGATTTCCTACAGATCTGGCCTGCATGCCCGCCTTGACGAGTGTCAGGAGCTGTTCATCCGGTACTGGTGTCAGTTCTTTGAAATTACGGCATTCGCCTCTTCCGAAAATTTCATCCATGCCCAATCTCCTCCTCCAATAAGCTTGCGCTTAAAATATAGTCAAATAAAATTCTTCATATTGTTATTATGTTTATTATGCCTTTATATTTATTATACCTTTTATTGGTGAAACTGTCGACTGTTGAAAGGGACAGACGAACAGCAAAAAAGAGGATGTACACATGTACATCCTCTTTTTATTTGATTAGAGATTTCCAGTCGTTTTGAGACGGACCAGGGCACGCATAAGAGCGAGTCTGGCGCGATCTACATCGACGTCTTCTTTCTTGGAAGCCAGTCTGTCTTCAGCGCGTTTCTTAGCTGCCTGAGCGCGGGCAACGTCGATGTTGTCTGCGAGTTCAGCAAGAGGAGCGATGATGTTGACGTGGTTGTCATTGACTTCAAGGAAGCCGCCGAATACGGCAACTCTCTGTTCCTTGTCACCTGTCTTTATGCGCACGCAGCACATTTCGAGAGCAGCAGCAAGGGGAAGGTGGCGCTTTTCGATACCGAATTCGCCGTCTTCCGCACGGGCAGCCACCAGATCCACGCCGTCCTGTGTAAAAATAGGACCGTCTGGACTGATGACTTCGACGTGCATTGGATTTTCAAGGGTATCAGCCATGGCTTATTCCCCTTTCTTCATCTTTTCAGCCTTTTCCATTGCTTCGTCAATAGTGCCGACCATGTAGAATGCGCCTTCTGGCATGTCATCATGCTGGCCTGCAAGGATTTCCTTGAAGCCTCTGATGGTTTCCTTCAGCGGAACGTATCTGCCGGGGGAGCCGGTGAACTGTTCAGCTACGAAGAACGGCTGAGACAGGAATCTCTGGATCTTTCTTGCACGAGCAACGATGACTTTATCGTCGTCGGAAAGTTCTTCCATACCGAGGATGGCGATGATATCCTGGAGTTCCTTGTAACGCTGCAGAATAGCCTGTACGCCGCGGGCTACTTCGTAGTGTTCTTCGCCGAGTACGTTCGGGTCAAGAATACGGGAAGTGGAGTCGAGCGGATCTACTGCCGGGTAAATGCCGAGTTCGGCGATGGAACGGTTCAATACGGTGGTAGCATCCAAGTGGGTGAATACGCCTGCCGGAGCCGGGTCGGTTAAGTCGTCGGCCGGTACGTATACTGCCTGAATGGATGTAATGGAGCCGTTCTTTGTGGATGTAATACGTTCCTGCAGTTCGCCGATATCGGTTGCCAGGGTTGGCTGATAACCAACGGCGGACGGCATACGTCCGAGCAGTGCGGATACTTCAGAGCCTGCCTGAACGAAACGGAAAATGTTATCTACGAAGAGCAGTACGTCCTGTCCCTGCTTATCGCGGAAGTATTCAGCCATTGTCAGACCTGTCAGAGCAACTCTCATACGAGCTCCCGGTGGTTCGTTCATCTGGCCGTATACGAGGGCAACCTTGTTAAGGACGCCGGATTCTTTCATTTCGCCCCAAAGGTCGTTGCCTTCACGGGTACGTTCGCCTACGCCGCAGAATACGGAGCAGCCGTCGTGTTCGGTTGCAACGTTGTGAATCAGTTCCTGAATCAGGACTGTCTTGCCTACGCCTGCGCCGCCGAACAGACCGATTTTACCACCCTTTGCGTATGGGCAGATAAGGTCTACGACTTTGATGCCTGTTTCGAAAATTTCAGCTGCCGGAGACTGGTCTTTGAAGGCCGGTGCCTCACGGTGAATCGGCCAGTAGTCAGCTGCGTCGACTTTCGTCGGGTCGTTGTCTACTGTCTGTCCAAGGACGTTGAAAATACGTCCGAGGCAGCCGTCGCCTACCGGTGCTGCAATAGCACGGCCGGTGTCAACGGCTTTCATGCCGCGTACCATGCCGTCTGTGGAACTCATTGCAACGGCACGGACGACTCCGTCGCCCAGGTGCTGCATGGTTTCGCAGATGACATCAACAGGAACGCTGGCTTTATCATCTTTTACATGGATTGCGTTATAGATGGCAGGAAGTTCCTTATCATCATCGAAAGCAATATCAACGACTGCGCCGATGACCTGGACTACTTTACCTACCTGCATCTCCTGTTCATTTGCCATGAAGAAGCATTCCTCCTTAATATGTTAAGCGGTTTATTCAAGCGCAGCTGCGCCGCCGACGATTTCGGAAATTTCGTTGGTGACCTGGGCCTGACGTGCTTTGTTGTACGTGAGGTTGAGGTCGGCGATTCTCTCCGTAGCGTTGTCGGTTGCAGCGGACATGGCAGCCATACGGCTTCCGAGTTCGGAAGCAGCGGACTGGAGCATGGCGTTGTAAACCTTGACCTGTACGTATTCTGGAAGGAGTCTGGAGAGAACTGTGTGAGCGTCAGGCATAAAAATGTATGGCGCTTCTTTCCATTTCTTTTCAGATCCGTTGCCGGTTTCCTCATCTGCTTCAGGAGCTTCGACGGGAAGAATCTTCTCGACGAGTACCTGCTGACGCAGAGCGGTGATGAATTTCGTGTAAATCACATAAACTTCGTCCACTTCCTCGGTCACGAAGTAGTCAACCATTTCCTTCGCGAGATCGATGGAATCCTGGGCGGTAGGTTTATCAGAAAAGCCGAAATGATAGGAATCAAGATCGTATCCACGGAATTTGAGGTAGTTTCTACCCTGTTTTCCGCAAACGTAAAGAGCGTATTCGGAACGATCCCTTCCGGAGATTTCCTGCAGTGTCCGCTTCATAACGTTGGAGTTAAAAGCGCCCGCAAGGCCTTTATCGGCGCTGATGACCAGATAGCCGACCTTCTTTACCTTGCCTGTTCTGAAGAGCGGGCTGGTAAAATCGGGAGTTACCGAAGAAGCGCGGCGCAAGAGCTCTCCGATCTTTTCAGCATAAGGACGGGAGCCGTTTGCTTTTTCTTCTGCTTTGCGCAGACGGGCAGCGGCAACCATCTTCATTGCTTTTGTGATCTGCTGGATGTTGGTGACAGATTTAATGCGCCCTTTTATATCACGCGTACTTTCCAATCAGATCACCCCTCTACCGTTTCAGACTTATCCTGGGATTTTGTAGCTGCGTAACGTTCCTTGAATTCAAGAATAGCTGCCTTCAGTTTCTCTTCGTTTGCTTCTGTCAGCTTCTTGTTCTTCACGATATCTTCTCCGATTTCCGGATGGGTGCTGTGGAGGAATGCAAGGATGCGGTGTTCGAAATCAACGACTTCGTCAACTGCAACATCATCGAGGTAGCCTTTAACTGCTACGTAGATGACCTGTACCTGGTCTTCGACCGGGTATGGGGTGTACTGCGGCTGTTTCAGGATTTCAGTCGTTCTCTGACCACGGTCAATCTGTGCCTTGGTTGCAGCGTCCAGGTCGGAACCGAACTGAGCGAATGCAGCAAGTTCGCGGTACTGTGCCAGATCCAGACGCAGGGTACCTGCGACCTGTTTCATAGCTTTGATCTGTGCGGAACCACCTACACGGGATACGGACAGACCTACGTTGATAGCCGGACGGATACCGGAATAGAAGAGTGCAGTTTCCAGATAAATCTGGCCGTCGGTAATGGAAATAACGTTGGTCGGAATGTATGCGCCTACGTCGCCTGCCAGTGTTTCGATGATCGGCAGTGCGGTGATGGAGCCGCCGCCCAGTTCATTGGAGAGACGGGCAGCACGTTCCAGCAGACGGGAGTGCAGATAGAATACGTCGCCTGGATAAGCTTCACGTCCTGGCGGACGGCGGAGCAGCAGGGACATTGCGCGGTATGCTACTGCGTGTTTGGAGAGGTCATCATAAATAATGAGGACGTCTTTGCCCTGATGCATGAAGTGTTCAGCGATGGATACACCAGAGTATGGTGCGAGGTACTGCATCGGGGAACCTTCAGATGCGCCGGCATGAACGATGATGGAGTAATCCATAGCGCCGGCCTGTTTCAATTTTTCATATACACGGACAACGTTGGAATTTTTCTGTCCGATGGATACGTAAATGCAGATAACGTTCTGACCCTTCTGGTTCAGGATGGTATCGATGCCGATAGCCGTCTTACCAGTACCACGGTCGCCGATGATCAGTTCGCGCTGGCCGCGGCCGATCGGAACCATGGAGTCAATGGATTTCAGACCTGTCTGCAGCGGTACATTAACTGGCTGTCTGTCAGCAATGCCCGGAGCTTTGATTTCAATGTCGCGATATTCGTCGGTTTTGATTTCGCCTTTGCCGTCGATTGGCTGTCCGAGCGCGTTTACTACGCGTCCGATAACTGCATCGCCTACCGGAACCTGCATCAGGTGACCTGTTCTCTTAACAACGTCGCCTTCCTTAATGGTTTCGGAGCGACCCAGAAGAACGGCACCTACGTTGCTTTCTTCCAGGTTGAGTGCCATGCCGTATACGCCGTTCGGAAGTTCGAGCAGTTCGCCGGCCATGCAATTCTGAAGGCCGTACACATGGGCAATGCCATCGCCGACTTCAAGAACCGTACCTACTTCATCGACATTGAGGTCTACTTTGTAGTTTTCAATCTGTTTTTTAATGACAGATGTAATTTCATCTGAACTGATTTTCATTTCCTAGAAGTCACCTCAATCTCTTTGTTTCATAATATGTTTCAAAGTCTGCAGCTGTCTAGCCACGGATCCATCGATCAGGCGATCGCCTACTTGGACGGTAAAACCACCAATCAACGCCGAGTCTACCTTCTGCTTCATGACAATTTTCTTTCTGGTGATTTCGGAAAGTTTTGCCTTCAGGGCTTCGACCTGGGTCTTGGTGAGCGGAAGAGCGGATGTAACCACTGCTTCTTCAATACCCATGCCTTCATTAGCCAGAGCCGCATAGACGTCGACCATTGCCGGGAAATCGGTGAAACGGTCTTTGTCGATGACGACATAGCAGAATTGCAGAACTACAGGCTGAACCTTATCTGCAAATAATTTATTTAATGTATCTTTCTTGACATCCTTCGCAAGCAGAGGATGGAAAAGAAGCTGCTTCAGTTCATCGTTTCCCATAATGGTATCAGAGATTAAATGAAGCTCTTCTCCAGTTTTTTCAAGGCTGTTTTGTTCAGCGGCTATTTCATAGATGGCGCGACCGTATTTTCTTGCAAGAACTACGTTCTTATCCATGATTATTTACCCGCTTTTTTAGCATCCAGCTTAGCGATGCTTTCTGCGATGAGCCGGTCGTTTGCGTCCGGTGTCATGTTCTTACTGATGATCTTAGCAGCGATTTCGCAGGAAAGGTCAGCTACCTGAGCCTTCAGATCTTCGAGAGCGTCCTTGCGTTCTCTTTCGATCTGCTGGGTAGCCTGGTCCTTGGACTTCTGAATAGCTGCATGTGCTTCGTCAATCTGTGCCTGCGCCTGTACTTTGGCTTCCTTGACTGCCTTGTCTACGATCTCCTGTGCTCTGACTTCTGCGTCACGGAGCTGTGCTTCATAGCTTTCTTTCAGCTTTTCAGCATCTGCTCTGTTGTTTGCAGCAGAATCCAGATCATTTTTAATGTGCTGCTTGCGTTCGTCCAGCACTTTAATGACCGGTTTGTAGCAGAAATGGCCCAAAATGGCAACAAAGATGAGGAAGTTAACGATCTGAATCAGCAGTGTACCGTTAATGTCTACCAATGAGCTCCCTCCTTAGTGAAATAACTCAATCATTATGAATTATCATCCAAGGAATGGGTTAGCGAATACGAGGACAATAGCGATGACGATAGCGATAATCGGAATAGATTCGATCAGACCGATAGCAACGAGCATGTTGGTGAACAGGGAGCCTGCCATTTCAGGCTGGCGGGTCATGCCGTCAAGAGCGGAGCTTGCTGCACGGGAGTCAGAGAATGCTGCTGCAATAGATGCGCATCCAGAGATGATTGCTGCTGCAATAAGAGAATACTGAACGATAATGGCCTGTTCCATAATGATTAATTCCTCCTGAGGATAATTTGAATTTTCCGGGTCATCCGGATGATTTTAAGTACCGTTTGGACGGACGGCGCCGTGTTAAACAAAATAGGTACCGGTTTACGCAGACGGCGCTGCCATGGACGATCACAAACTATGTTTCAGATACACAGAAGACAATGTCGTGAAAATATACGCCTGTACGCACCCTACAAAGACGCTGAATGCGATCCAGATGATCGGTATGAGCCAGGGGCACAGAGCGTACAGCAGTTCCAAAAGAATTTCGCCGGCCAGAATATTGCCGAATAGACGCATAGCCAGTGTAACTGGTCTTGCGATTTCTTCTACCAAATTGATGAAGACGAATACGGGGAACGGTTCAAAGAAGTGCTTGATCCATTTCCCAACGCCTTGATTGGCAATAAACAGGACGTGAATGAGGAGCGTGACTGCCAGCGCCAGTCCCAGTGTCGTATTGATATCACTGGTCGGTGATGCTGTCAGATGTTCCGTCGGCAGAAGCCCGAGCTGGTTAGCTGTCAAGATGAACAGGAACAGCGTCAGCAGAGCCGGCACGACTTGTCTGTACTTAGGTCCTACGTTCTTTTCGAACTGGGAAAGCAGGCCCTCAACAAGAATTTCAACGCAGTTCTGAATTCCGGTCGGGACCAGTCTCTTTCCGCGGGATGCGGCAAAGACAACAAGGAAAACAATGAGTGCAGTCAGCCATGTTGTAAAAATGGTGTCCATGTTGACCTGCATCCCAAGCAACTGTTGTACAGCATGCGTACCTGTATGAAGATGCATAATCTCACCCCCTCTCTCTTACTGGAATGTCAAGAAAAAACAGTTATTCCTTAATAGCACTGGCGATCCGCTCCCAATAGGTTGCAGCCACCAGTGATAGTAAGCCAGCTAAAAAGCCTAAAATGTTCAGCGGCGTGAATACCACGACGAGAACACAAAGCAGGATTTCAATGAAAAACCGGCCGGAAGCAAATCCCGCGATGCGGCGGCCGATGAATAAGTTATCTCTGCCGGTTTCTGTCCAGAAGAGATACATTTTTCTAAGAAACAGGAAAAAGGCAGCGTGAAAAAGAGCCGCCAGCGAAAAAGCGACACTAACCCGCCACCCCCAGATCAACTGAGTGACGATCCCGCCAACAGCGGCGAGAACCAGCAGAAGATATGTAATTTTCTTTGTGTAATCCGGAAATGCAGAATCACAGTTCATTTTCAGTTTATTTCCCCAGCATCTGTTTCACGACGGACCAGAGTCCGCTGGCGGCACCTACAATGGACAGAACAATCAATCTGAAGGGCTTCGTGCCAAAATACTCATCACATTTAAGCCCAAGCCAGACGCCCACGCCGATCGACGACAGCAGTGTGAATCCGGCGCCCGTAGCTACAGCTATACTATGGAGAGCATCAAAATCAGAAACAGGTTTGTTTTTCTTTTTCGGCTTCTCATCCATATTCGCTCCGGAACGGGATTATCTCATAAAATTGCGCCCCTTCAGTAATGAACAAGACGCAAAAAATTATTTATACTGTTTCAGTATATCATAATGATTCTTTATTGGCTATAAATTTCATAGGTTTTTTGTCGCTGATTCTTTCCTTCCAAAGTAAATAATCAACGATGCGTGCTGCAGATTTGCCGTCGCCATATGGATTGACGGCTTCTGCCATTGCTTTGTATTCTTTTTCATCGGTAAGAAGCTTGTACGCCGTCTGGAATACTTTTTCCTCATCCGTACCGACTAAGCGGACAGTGCCTGCTTCGACGGCTTCAGGTCTTTCGGTCGTGTCGCGAAGGACAAGGACCGGTTTCCCGAGGCTCGGCGCCTCTTCCTGGATTCCGCCGGAATCGGTGAGGACGATGGCCGCGCGCGCCATGAGGTTTGTGAATGGTTCATATTCCATCGGGTCGACGAGATGGATGCCCGGAACGCCTTCGAGTTCTTCGGAAACAGCTTCGCGTACGAGCGGATTCCTGTGGACCGGGAAGACGACTTCGGTATTCGGCACGGATTCCACAAGGCGGCGGAGCGCTCTGTAGACATGGTGCATCGGGTCGCCCAGGTTTTCTCTTCTGTGCGTCGTCACAAGGATGACTCTCTTGTGTTCTTCGATGGCTTCAATTTCCGGATCTTCGAAATGGTAATCCTTCTTGACGGTCGTAAGGAGCGCATCGATGACGGTATTGCCTGTTACGAAAATGGAATCATCGTTCTTGTTTTCACGAAGAAGGTTATGACGGGCTGTTTCCGTCGGTGCGAAGTTCACATTAGCAAGGACGCCTGTCAGCTGGCGGTTCGCTTCTTCGGGGAATGGGGAAAGAAGATTCCCTGTACGCAGGCCCGCTTCGACGTGTCCGATGCGGATCTGCTGGTAGAAAGCGGCAAGAGCGGCCGTGAAGGTCGTCGTCGTGTCGCCGTGGACAAGGACGTAATCCGGTTTTTCCTTCTTCAGTACATCTTCCAGACCGCGGAGGACGCGGGCGGTGATGTCATAAAGAGACTGTCCGCTCTTCATGATGTCGAGATCATAGTCGACAGGCAGTCCGAAAAGGTCGACGACCTGATCGAGCATTTCCCTGTGCTGGGCGGTCAGGCAGACCTTGGTATCAATTTCTTCATGCTTCAGCAGTTCCCTGACAACGGGTGCCATCTTGATGGCTTCCGGTCTTGTGCCGAATATCGTCATTACCTTTAACATATCCCTTATCTCCCTTGATTCCGGTCTCCCGGATTTATTTCAGCGCCGGTTTTTCTTCCGGCCCTTTCGACTTGGATTCTTTATCCTTTTCTTCCTTTTCCTTCTTCATTTTCATCTGGTAAGGAGAAGGAACGATTTCCTTCATGACCCCGAGTTTCCTCGCCCAGAGGATGAAGAGGATGAGTGCAGCTGCCACGATGGCAAGTCCTGCCCAGAGGCTCAGGTGAATGACAACGAGAGCAATGCAGGAGAAGAAGGCGGTCAGCGCGTACATGATGAGGACGACCTGCTTCTGGTTGAGGCCCTTGGCAAGGAGCCTGTGATGCAGGTGGTTCTTATCCGGTGAGAAAATCGGAACGCCGCTGCTCTTCCTGCGGACGATGGCAAGAAGCGTATCCGTGATCGGCACGGCAAGCGCAACGAGCGGAACGATCAGGACGGCAGCCGCCGCTGTTTTCATAGATCCCATGACGGAAACGGCCGCAATGATGTATCCCAGAAACATCGAACCCGTATCTCCCATGAAGATCTTAGCCGGATTGAAGTTGTACTGCAGGAATGCAAGGCATGCGCCGGTCATGGCGACCATGGCTGCCGCTGCTGTCCACTGTCCCATCTGGAAAGCAAGAAGGGCGATGGCAATGGATGCGATCGTCGCAATCCCGGCAGCAAGGCCATCGAGCCCGTCGATCAGGTTCACCGTATTGATGAAGCCGATGATCCAGAAAATCGTAAGCGGGATGGAAATGACAGCCGGCAGGTAGACGATGCCGTGCCATGGCACATTGATCCAGTCAATATTGATGTTGAAAATCACGACAGGAATCGCTGCCGCAATGATCTGCCCCAGAAGCTTGACCTTCGGGCGCAGGGAAACGACGTCGTCCGCAATGCCGACAATGATCAGGAACGTGGCACCGGCCATGATGCCGACCATCTCATACGTAAAACCAATCGTCGTAATCGCAGAGACCATGAAGCCCGCATAAATCGCAAGGCCTCCGAGCCGGGGTACCAGCCCGTGATGCACCTTCCTGGCGTCAGGCTTGTCTACGGCTCCGATGCGGATGGCGAAGTTCTTCACGACAGGCGTCAGTACGAACGTGACGGCAAGCGCGACAAGAAACGTGAACGCATAAGCGAACAACGTAACACCTCCTAAAAAAAGACATTTCAAGTCCATTCTACCACAGAGCGCGGTCAAGAGAAATGAGTAAAGCATACGCTTTTTAAATTTCTTTTCCGAAAAAGACAGAGAACATCGGATTTTATTTGCCTTTTCTCATATTCGCCAACGCCGTTTCTCCGATAGAATCATAGCACGCAATGTAATTTTGATAATTCTTATCAAATTCTAATTGAAATATATTTTCAAAATTGAAACTTATATGATATACTCTCTTTGAAGGCAAATCCGGATGTACGGATCCTGATTTGTCCTCACAATTAGCAGCCTCTTATAACTCTCACGTAAGAGGTTCACTCCTTATATCCCTTTTCCTTTGTTTTATTTTGAGGACCGGCGCGAACCGGTCCTCTTTTTCTTTGTCCTGAAAGTTGATGAATCCTTCATCCCATAACCTCCCCGTCATTATTTTCGTTTTCTGATTGATGAAAGCGGACTTTCTTTAAAAGCGGACTTTCTTTATTTATTATTATCTACTAATTATTATCTACTATATATAATATAATAAAGCAGGGATGTAAAGGAAATGAAAAAGGGCTGCAGCAGAATGTGCAATCATCCTGCTGCGGCCCTTTTTATGCTGGTCTATTTCCTTAGAGGATATCAACACATATATATTTGTGCTGGATGAAAACCACAAAACCTCGCTGACGCTCGCGGAACCTTTTTGCATTTTAAAGTCCAATGCATAATCAACCCTCTTTTAGAAAATTCACCTCTTTCGGCCCGTACAAAACAATTGAGCCAGTACCGATATTAATATAGAGTCAATCGGTATACGATCCACTTTCTCCTAACGGAGACAGCTTCACAAGGAATAAAAGAAAGAGCTCAACCTTATTTGTTTGAAACCTTTCGTAAATCCCCCTCCCCCCCTTTCGGCGCATTCGCGCCACTTTCCCCTAACGGGGACAGCTTCCCGCAGGCTGATGGATATTTCAATACAAAAAGGGCAGTGACGATATGCTTGCACATTTCGTCACTGCCCTTTCTTTTATTCTTCTATGCCCATATGTTTCAGGACTCTGTCCATGAAGGCGCGGAAGAGGGGATCCATGGTTTCCGGGTCCATGTTTTCCGGATGCCACTGGACGGCGGCAATGAGGTCGACTTCTTCGCTCTCGACGGCTTCGATGACGCCGTCTCTTGTCCTTGCGGCCGGGCGGAGGCCCTGGGCGAGTTTCTTGATGCCTTCTCTGTGGCGGGAGTTGACGTAGAGGCCCTCGCCTAAGATTTCCATCAGTCTTGTATCCTTTTCAACTTCGATATAGTGCGTCGCGATATTTCCAGGTGCCTTCTGCATGTGCTGGATAAAGGCGCCTGAATTCTGCGACTGCATGTCCTGCCAGAGCGTGCCGCCCAGAGCGACGTTCAGGATCTGCAGGCCGCGGCAGATGCCAAGGATTGGTTTTCCTGCCTTGATGCATGCCTGTATGAGGTCGATTTCGAACTGGTCTCTCTTCTCATACGTCGGCCCGATGCTCCAGATCGGATCTTCATGGTAGAAGCGCGGCGTCGGATTCGGGCCGCCGGGAAGGACGAGCGCATCGAATGTGCCGATGAGTTCTTCTGCTTCGGCATAGTCATTGTATGGAAGGATCACAGGAAGGAATCCATTGCGTCCCAGCGCGTCGATCAAAGGCCTCGGCGCATAGTCTGCCATTTTCTGATTGATTGGCTTCATTTCAGCCAGAAGTGTATCGGCCGTAACGGCCACGATTGGTTTTCTCATTGTAACCTCCGTTCCCTTATAGGGGGCTTTTCCGTTCATTATACAGCAAAACGAAGAAAATGAAACTACATCTTGAGCAATAAAAAAGGATGCACCACATCGTGTGCATCCCTTTCTCGCTTCTTATCAAACCATATCCAGATTTTTCATAATCTGTCCAAGAACGCCTTTGAAAACTTTCAAATCGCTCTCGGATACGCCTTCGTAGAAGGACTGGTCGAGTGTCTTGGCAGCCTGCAGGCTTGCCTTTTCGACCTGTTTTGCCTTCTCGGTCATGTACAGTCTGTACTTTCTTGCATCTTCCGGCACGCGTTCCTTGCGGATCAGACCGTTGTCGATCATGGATTTGACCATGACAGTAATGGTCGGATTCGTCAGGTGAAGATGTTCTTCCAGCGTCTTCTGGGTGACGACATCTTTTTCATGCGTGGAAAGGTAAGCGATAATCAGTGACTGACGTGCGGTCAGGCCGAACTTCTTCATGATGCCCGACTGACGGAGAAGCATACGCTTGTGCGCCTGCCCCAGGTTGTAAGTCAGCCCCAGCTTGTCGCTGTTGTCCAGATCTTCCGCTCTTAAATGAATCTGTTTCTTCATAGCTCTCACCCTGTCGATTATTGATTAACGCTCCATAAGGATAGGTATCCGGTCATGCGTCCTGGTTCATAGTCATGCAACTCATTCTTAAAAAACAATTGCAATTATTATACTACGATCCCCCGAATTAGAAAAGGCGGATTTCACGATTGTCATGAAGTCCCCTGTCACCGGGCCCGGCTTTTTGTCAGGCATTCCAAGATAATTCTATGGGATCCGAGGCAACGGGAAGACCGCCTTCCGTAACGGTCCACCGGTCATCGCGGCCGATTTCAGCGGAATACTCATGTTCACCCATGCGAATCTGAAAATAAACACGTCCATTCGATTCTCTTCTGTAGACGGAGAACCGGTGATTCGTGACGCGGCAGCTTCCCTGCCAGACGACGTTCATGTTCTGCCGGATGATCAGAAACATCCTCGCGCCTTCTGTGTACTCATGAAATTCCGTCAGACGGCCGAAACCGTCATTAAAGAAAAACGTAGTCTCCTGCTTTCCCGTCCCGTCTTCTGTGAAGAGTGAACGAGTGCTGAATTCCTGATTTCCTTTTTCTTCCAGATCGTAAGCGGAATGAGCAATCACTGCCCTGTCCCCCGCCGCTTCTGCCTGCGTCCCGGCTGCTGCCAGGCCAAGTATTAGCACGATGCTCCATACACAACGAAATTTCATGCGTACCTCCTGCATGATTGGTATATAAGTATTCTGTATATATTATAAAACATCGAACGCGCTATAGGAAGAAAAATATACGATTTATTCACAGCGGATAAAAACCGCCAAAACATAGCTATCTATTATATGTTTCACGTTTTCTTGTAGCGGGGTATAGATTGGTTTTATACTATTTGAAATCCTTTTGCACGCGATATCCTGCATCTTGCCCTTTGATCGTTGACAAATTTAATTTTTCCTAAATTGAGTTATTGTCAACACGGTCAATTCTTATATTCTCAAAAGGTGAGACGCATCTGGTACCAGGTGACATTCCCGTGGGAGGAGTTTGATTTCCCCTCATTTTTAAATCCGAACTTTGCGTAATAGTGAATGAGCTCCTCTTTGCAGGTGAGGACGACTCCCTTCCTGCCTTGTTTTTCCGCGTCTTCCTTCATGGCTTCGATGAGGCGGCCGGCAAGCCCGAGCCTGCGATAGGACGGGAGCGTATTCAGCCCGAATATCATCTGCCAGTCTCCCTCTTCATCATGGAGGGAGGCATCGGCATACATCTCATCCCGGAGGTCTTTCTCATTTGTCACCATACCGTCAATGAAGCCGGTCAAAATTCCATCCGCATAAAGAAGGAAGAAATGGGAAGGATAGACGGAAAGGCGTGCAGCGATTTCTTCAGCCGTGGCAGCTTCTGCCGGCGGAAAGCATGCAGCCTCAACGCCCGCTAAATCCGCGGCATCGTCTATTTTCCCTTTTCTTATCATGATTTCCATCATTCATAACCTCCACCAAACATTAATACATCTCGTATTATAGGTATGTATTCAGATACCCCACGGGTTATAATATACGTTTCATTTATATTATATAAAATTTTATTATTTTTATTATATCGCTTATGCGTTTTTGCTATTAAAAATCATCTATTTTGTGTTTTTTGATTTGTACTTTCGTCACTCAAATTTCTCCTTGTGTGACGTTCTGTCAAAAGGTAAATCAATGGCACGACGACGAGTGTCAGAAGTGTCGAGGTTGTAAGACCGCCGATCAGGACGACGCCCATGGACTGGCGGAGCTCTGCGCCGGCGCCAAGGCCGAGGGCTACGGGGAGCATGCCGAGGATGGTCGAGAGTGTTGTCATGCAGATCGGACGAAGACGGAGCGAGCATGCTTCAAGGATGGCAGACTTCACGTCCTTGCCCCTGTCTCTTGCCTGGTTGGCATAGTCGACAAGGAGTATGGCGTTCTTCGTGACAAGACCGAGCAGCATCGTGAAGCCGATGAGGGACATCATGTTTGCTGTCTGATTGGCCAGAAGGAGCGCAAGCACCGCACCGATGACCGCGAAGGGAAGACTCATCATGATGACGAGCGGCTGGCGGAAGCTTTCAAATTCCGCGCCAAGCACCATGTAAATGAGGATGATGGCAAGGATGACGGCTTTTGCAATTTCCTTGAAGACGCGGCCCATCATGTCCGAGTCGCCAATCAGCTTGTAATTGTAGCCGATCTCCATATTCATATCCGGAATGATCTTGTTCTGGATTTCACTCAGCAGTTCGCCGGAAGAAATGCCGGCAGCATTCGCATAAACAGCAATCTGTCTCTGGCGTCCCTCGCGGTCGATACGGGTCGGACCCGAAGACAGCGTTACATCAGCAATATCGCCCAGGCGGACAAAGGTGCCGTTCGTCGTAGAGACGCGAAGGTTCTGCACATCGGAAAGCGTCCTTCTGTCGTCCTTTCCCATTTGGAGGATGATATCGTAATCATCGTTTCCGATCGTGTAGGAATGGCTCGTGCTCTTGCCCTGGAAAGCATACTGCACGACTTTGCCGACTTCCGTATTATCGAGGCCCAGCTGGCTTGCCTTGAGCTGGTTCAGGCGGACGACGATTTCAGGCTCTGGCGAGATGCCGACGACTTCGACATCCGTTGCACCCGGCACCTGACGGATGCGTTCAGCAAGATCGTTCGCATACCCTGTCAGTTTCTTCAGGTCGCTTCCGCGAAGGCCGATCTGGACAGGACGCGGATCATTGCGGCCGCCCTGGTTTGTGACGACGCCGACCTGCATCGTGCCGATATCCGAGAATTTCTTTCGAAGGTCTGCCATGATTTCCGTCATGGAACGGTCTCTTTCATCGAGCGGCTTCAGCTTGATATTGATGCCGCCTTCATTGACAGGCGTTCTTGTGCCGCCCAGCCACATAGAGGAAACGCGGACTTCCGGTTCTTCCAGAATCGTTTCTTCCAGAGGCTTGGACCATTCCTCCATCTGGAGAAGGCCCACGCCCGGAGGCGCTTTCAAGTTGACGCGGAATTCGCCCGAATCATAGACAGGCTGCAGCTCAGTCCCTACGAACGGGATGAGGAGCAGGTTGAAACCAAGCGTTGCCACGGCAATGAGGACGATCTTCCACGGGCGCTCGACGGCATACACCATGAAACGGTTATAGACAAGACGGATTCTTTCAAATCCGAAATTGAACTTGCGAAGGATTGTGCTGACGATTTTGGGACGTCCCTTGGCATTTACATCAGGAAGCTTCAGCCAGTAGGCGGAGAGCATCGGTGTCAGCGTATAGGCGCAGATCGTCGAGAAGACGACAGCGCAGGCAACTGTCAGCCCGAACTGCTTGAAGTACTGCCCGATTGTCTCACCCATGCTGCCGATCGGCACGAATACCGCCAGAAGGGACATGGATGTGGCAAGAATGGCCAGCATCAGTTCCTTCGTCGCATCGGCAGACGCAATCTTCGGCCGCTTGCCGAGCTCCATATGGCGGAAAATATTTTCAACAAGAACGATGGCATCGTCGATCAAAAAGCCCACAGCGAGCGAAAGACCCATGAGGGACATATTGTTCATCGTGAAATCGAGCGTCCGCATCAGGAAGAAGGTCGAGATGACGGACACAGGAATGGCGAGGCCGCCGATGATCGTCGCGCGAAGGTCTCCCAGGAAGAGGTACGTAATGAGAAGTGCCAGGAACCCGCCGAAAATGATCGTGTTCCATACATCCCCTACGTTCTCGCGGATGAAGCGGGACTGGTCATTGATGATATTGACCTTGATATCCGGAGGCAGATCGCTCTTTTCAATGGAAGAGAGCTCTTCATTGACACTGTCGATGACATTGACCGTATTCGTCCTCGACTGCTTCCTGACAGACATGAGGACAGACGGCACGCCGTTCGTGCGGGAGTACGTTTCCTCGTCTTCCCAAGCATCTTCGACATCAGCGACATCGGTCAGGTAGACCGGCTTGCCATTGATATTGGCTACGACGATGTTCTTGAAATCATCGATCGTATTGAGTTTGCCCATCGTGCGGACGGTGATCGTATTATGATCGTCGCGGATCTTGCCGCCCGGGGTATTGAGATTTGCATTATTGACTTTAGTTAAGATTGTCTGGAAGGAAATGCCGTATGCTTTGAGCTTTTCCGAATTGACATGCACCTTCACCGCACGGTCGGAGGCGCCATGGACATTGACATCAGCCACGCCCTCGACCATCTGCAGGCGGTCGACGACGGAATCATTCAGGAGGCGGCGGATTTCCCCCGTGCTCCTTGTATCAGAGGAAAAGGAATATGTTGCGACAGGGCTCGATGCCGAATCGAAACGCGCAACGACCGGTTCATCGATGTCGTCAGGCAGACGTTTCCTCACGCCGGCCACTTTTTCGCGCACTTCGGACGCCATCTGTCTCGGATCCGTACCAATCTCAAATTCCAGCACCGTCTGGGAGTATCCTTCGCGGATGGTGCTGGTGATCGTCTTGATGCCAGAGACCTGGCTGATGCGGTTTTCTATGGGTTTGGTGACGAGCGTCTCCATTTCCTCCGGCGCCGTGCCTTCATAGGTGACGGTGACGGCGACGAGCGGGAGATCGACGTCCGGATAGAGGTCGACGCCAAGCTTCGGGTACGACCACAGCCCGAATACCACGAAGACCAGGATGAACATGGTCGTGAATACGGGCCTGTTGATGAATGTCTCGATCATAGGCTCCCCCTGAAATCAGCCTTCGCCTGATACTTTGACCTGGCCGCCTTCCTTGAACTTATTCTGTCCCCCCGTGATGACCTAGTCCTTCTCTGAAAGACCCGACAGCACTTCGACAAGATTCTCTCCAATGTAGCCCGTCGTGATGACCTTTCTCACGGCGCGGCCGTCTTCAATGACGTAGACTGTCCTCTGGTCGTCTCTCATGACGATCGCAGACATCGGAATCGTCAGCGCATTGTCCTTCGGATTCGCCGTGAGCGTCGTATCGGCATACACGCCGCCGCGGAGCCTTCCGTCTGAATTGTCCACGGACACTTCCGCTTCAAACGTACGGGCCGGGAGCGTCGCCACCGGGCTGATCCTTGTGATGATGCCCTGGACCGTCTTGTTCTCTCCGCTCATGGACGGGATATGGATTTCTACAGGATTTCCGACAGCAATGCTCTGGACGTACCCTTCCGGCACGTCGATCTTGGCAAGGAGCGTCGAAATATCTGCAATCTGGAAAAGGGCTGTGCCGACCTTGGCATAGTAGCCTTCCTGGTAGTACCGTTTCTGGATGATGCCCGGACGGGGCGTCGTGACTCTCGTGCCGCCTGCCTGGGAATCTGCGGAATTCAGATTTCCCTGTGCTGCATCCAGCTTGCCCTTCGCATTCTCTAAGGCAAACTGCTTGTTGTCGAGGCTTTCCTTGGAAATAGCGCCTGCCGCATAGAGCTTCGTATAACGCGCAAGGTCTGCCTGCGCTTTTTCATAATCCGTCTTTGCATCCGCGTAGAGCCCCTTGGCATTGAGGAGCGATGCATCCGTATCCGTCCGGTCAAGGATGGCAAGGACCTCGCCCGCACTGACGGCGTCGCCTTCATTGACGAGCACCTGTTCAATGCGTCCGTCCACCTTGGCGGCGACATCCGCCTGCCAGACAGGATCAAGCGTCCCTGAGAAGCGGAACTTCGGGACGATCGTCTTCCGCTCAGGATAAGCTGCCGTCACGACAGCAACCTTCTCCTTGCCACTTCGGTTCGCCTCGGCTTTCTTCGCCTGTATATTCGCCCAGACACGCCAGCCGATCAGCGCCAGAATGACCGCGCACACGATGAGCGCAATCGTTGTCTTCTTATTCTTAAAGTCCATGGTCATGCCTCCAGTCAAAAGGCAGCAGCCCGGAGCTGCGAATGCATCAGTTTTATTTATTGTACTATACAAGCCCCTTCTTCCATAGAAGGAAATAGAAATTATTCTACAAAATTTCCATGAAAAAAAGAGGAGGTGGCAAAATCCAGATAAATACTGATTGCTCTTCCTCGAGCGCAGCGAGGTTTAAGGGTGTCAGAGCTCGCCCCGTAAAAGGAGCTGGCGGCGGAGCCGTCTGAGGAGGTTCATTTCTTCAAGGCAAAGCCTTGGTTGCATGGTTTTCAGATAATCCAAATGTATATCTTTGTTATGCAATCCCCTAATGAAATCATCCAATAAAAAAGGGCTGTGGCAAAATGATTGTACATTTTGCCACAGCCTCTTCTATTTATCGTTTAATCAGCTTCGTTACCTCTCCAAATTAAGGGGCGGCACGTTCTTGACTGGCTGGGGAGCACCCGGTGCCGGAGTATCCTCTTTGGGAGCTTCAGCGGACGGGGCTGCCGGAGCAGATGGAGCAGACGGAGCGGAAGGAGCGGATGGCGCACTGCCATTTCCTTCAGATGCTTTTCTCTGTTCTTCTACGATACCCATGAACTGTTCGCCAGTGATGGTTTCCTTTTCATACAGGAATTTCGCAAGAGCGTCGAGTGTTCTTCTGTTGTTTTCCAGAATCTGGACAGCCTTTTCATACTGCTTCTTAATGAGGGCAGATACGGCTTTGTCGATTCTTGCCTGGGTTTCAGGCGAGCATGCGAGTGTCGTGTCTCCGCCGAGGTACTGGTTCGTGACGGTTTCCATAGCGACCATGCCGAATTCATCACTCATACCGAAGCGTGTGATCATGGCTCTGGCAAGGCGGGTGGCCTTTTCGATATCGTTGGAAGCGCCGCTTGTGGATGTATGGAATACGACTTCTTCAGCTGCGCGGCCGCCGGTCAGGGTAGCGATCTGGTTTTCCATTTCTTCCTTGCTCATGAGGTAATGGTTGCCTTCTTCGACCTGCATCGTGTAGCCGAGAGCGCCGCTCGTACGAGGAATGATCGTGATCTTCTGGACAGGAGCGGAATGTGTCTGCATGGCAGCCACGAGAGCGTGGCCGATTTCATGGTAGGAAACGACGCATTTTTCCTTGTCTGTCAGGATCGCATGCTTCTTCTGGTAGCCTGCAATGACGACTTCGATGGATTCTTCCATGTCTTCCTGCGTTGCGACTTTTCTGTGGTCGCGGACAGCACGGAGGGCTGCTTCGTTCACGATGTTCGCAAGCTCAGCGCCGGAGGCACCGGAAGCCATGCGTGCTACTTTGTTGTAATCAATATTCGGAGCTGTCTTGATCTTTGCTGCATGGACCTTGAGGATTTCCACACGGCCCTGAAGGTCTGGGAGAACGACCGGCACCTGACGGTCGAAACGGCCCGGACGGGTCAGTGCGGGATCGAGAGATTCCGGACGGTTTGTTGCCGCCAGAATGATGACGCCTGTGTCTTCTTCGAAGCCGTCCATCTCGGTCAGGAGCTGGTTCAGCGTCTGTTCACGTTCATCATTGCCGCCGATGGAGGTCGCGCCTCTCTTCTGGCCGATGGCATCGATTTCATCAATGAATACGATGCATGGTGCTTTCTCCTTCGCCTGCTTGAAGAGGTCTCTGACCTTGGCTGCGCCCATGCCGACGAACATTTCTACGAATTCAGAACCGGAAATGGAGAAGAACGGTACGTTCGATTCCCCTGCGACTGCCTTGGCCAGCATGGTCTTGCCTGTGCCTGGCGGTCCGACGAGGAGGATGCCCTTCGGCATCTTTGCGCCGATTTCCTTGTACTTGGTCGGATTGTGGAGGTATTCAACAACTTCCTTCAATCCTTCCTTCGCTTCATCTTCACCGGCTACATCAGCAAAGCGGATGCCGTCTGTCGGCTTGACGAAGATCTTCGCATTGGATTTGCCGAGGCCGAACTGCATGGCTCCCGGTCCGCCTCCCATGTTCTTCATGAGACGCTTATTCATGTACTGGCCGATCCAGAAGAAAATCAGGATCGGGAGTACCCAGCTGAGCAGGATGGAAAGGATCGGGTTCATCTTGTCCACGATCTGTCCGGTGAATGTGACGCCGGAATCGTGCAGACGGCTGACGAGCTGCGGGTCATTCATGAGAGCTGTCTTGTAAGTCTGCTTCGTGTCGCCCTTTTCCGTAAAGAGGATCTGGTCCTCATCCACTTCGACCTTATCGATCTTCTTCTCATCCGTCAGGTTCATGAATGTCGAGTAGTCGACTTCCTTCACCTGCTGTTCACGCCATGCAGGCATGACCGCGGAGTTGAACAGAATCACCAGAAGAAAGATGATGACGTAGTACATCAGGACTGGTTTCTTCGGTGATTTCACCTCATTCATATTATTCATGGCTTTCCTTCTTTCCTTTACCTTCCACACCGGACAGGAATATTGTCTCCCAATAATCCGCCATCATCGCCGAAGCAATCCGGCCCCGGCTTTCTGCTTCAAACAAAGCGGCCATCTCGCCGCCGAAAATTTCCGCCATCACAGCGGCCGGCACATCGACGCGGAATTCTCCGCGCTGCTGGCCCTTCAGGAAAAATGCTCTCATCCTGTCGTCATACGCACAGCGGCATGTGTCCACGCAGCTGTCGCCAAGAAGAGCCGAGCGGCAGAGGAACATCAGGTACTCGCGGTTGTCGCAGCACCAGCGCATCATTTCCGAAAGCGCATCGCGGCTCGTGATATCCTTCTCCGTAATGGCAAAAAGGCCTTCGACGACCTCTTCAGCCCTTTCCGTCAGGATTTCTTCTAAATGGTCTTTGGATGAATACACCCTGTAGAATGTCGCTTTGCTGATCCCGGCTGCCGCAGCCAGATCCCTGGCGGAGCCTCCCGGTTTCGTACAGAGCGCGGAAGCCAGCTTCTTCAATTCGTTTTCTCTGGTCCCCGTTTCCATAAAACACCTCTCTCATTTGCAACTATGCTGTATCAAATAAGACACTTCGGTCTTAGATGAGACAATCATATCATACACATTGAAATGAGTCAATAGTGTCTCATGTGAAACTTGAGAGTCTTTTTTGAGACCCTCAGCTCTTGATGTGGAAGAAGTCTTCTGTGTTCTTTTTGGCTGCTTCGAGGAGCGGATCGAGACGCACCTGCATGTACCTGGCAAGCGTTTCTGCCACGTAGGTAATATTCTGCGGCACGTTCGTCCTTGGAAGGTGGTAGCCCCTCGGCGTCAGGTACGGCGCATCCGTCTCGATCATCACGCGGTCCAGCGGCAGGATGGAAACAGCGTCCTGCAGAGCCTCCCCGCGCCTTTCATCGCAAATCCATCCCGTGATGCCGATGTAGAAGCCCATATCGAGAAACCGCTCGAGCGTCTTCTTGTCCCCCGTATAGCAGTGGACGATCGCACGCTGGCAGAGATCCTCATGGCCCTTGAAGCAGGCGATGAAATCATCTGCTGCATCCCTTTCGTGAAGGAAGAGCGGCTTTCCCGTTTCCTCTGCCACATCCAGAAGCTCCTTGAAGAAATGGATCTGGTTCTCCTTCTTCGAATACATATGATCGTAATCAAGGCCCGTCTCCCCGACAGCCACGATTTTCGGATTCGTCATGACAAGCTCTCTGACACGCTCGACATCTTCTTCCTTCGCCGTATCGGCGCTGTGCGGATGGATGCCCGCCGTGCCCCATACGTCATGATGCTTCACAAAATCTGCCACCAGCTCATTCTCACGCGCTTCCGAGCCGGTCAGGATGCAGCGCACCCCGGCTTCCTCCGCATTCCGTATGATCTTCTCCGGGTCCGGGAAGGAACGTGTGAACAGGTTCAAACCGATATCATAATATTTCGTTTCCATAATGCCTCCTTTTTTATTATTTTACCATGACATGAGGAAATCGTAAGAAACAGAGCCTTGCCGATTTGCAGGGAAATAAAAAAGAACTGCGAGAAATGGTCATCCCATCTTTCACAGTTCTTTTATTATGATCTACTTATCGTCTTTCTTCTCGTCCTGCTTCATTCCCACATGCTTGTTTTTGCAGGGGTGCTTGTCCGAGCTCAGATTTTCAAGCTTCTGCTCGCGGTCATAGAGGAATACATAGTACAGGTTGCCATAGAATGCATTGTGGCGCAGGCGCCCGATGCTTTCCACTTCCCTCACTCTGCCGTCCTTCGTGACGATGCGGTGATTGACGAAGTGAATATTGTTCTTGTTCTTTTCAAGATGCGTCTGTCTCTTGATTTCCGAGCGGACGTACTGGAGGTCTTCGGTATAGATGAGCTTCCAGACAGCGGTCCTTGTGTACTTCATGAAATCGTCCCAGTCCGTGCAGCCGAAGAGGTCGATGGCCATATGGCTCGCAAAGAGAAGCTTGCCGCTCTTGTCTGCCTTGTAGACGATCATGGCACCAGGCATGCCGTTTGCCATATCGCTCAGATTGAAGCCGAACTGGAAACGGTGGCGGAGTTCCGTCAGGGAAGAATCAAACTTCCTCCAGCCGGACTTGCCGTCGATCTTCGCGCCGTAGAGGGCAAAGTCTGCCTTGATGCAGAGGTTGCCGTAGTTGCTTCCCTGTTCAGGGTAGGCAGCGCAGCCAAGCGACGAAGTGAAATGGATTTCCTTATCGTTGAAACCAAAGATATGCGGTTCTTCCGTGAATCGGCGCATATCATTGAAAACGCCTTCCTTATTATTGTAAGGACAGAAGATGACGAATTCATCGCCGCCGTTTCTCGTGATGATCGCGCTCGCGCCGAAGATGCGCTTCATGTCGCGGACGAAGGTCTTCAGTGCAAGATCCCCTGCCGCATGACCGTAGACATCGTTGATGATTTTGAAATTATCCACGTCGACAGCAATGACCATCGCCGATTTTCTCGGGTTTGCACGAAGATACTTGTCGACAGCGAGGTCGCCGCCCTTTCTGTTGAATACGCCAGTCAGCGCATCTGTCTCGCCAATGAAGCGAAGACGCTTGTTTCTCTGCCAGAGCCATGCAATGATGAATGTGGTGATGAGGCCTGCCCATGTGGAAATGAAGAGCAGCCAGAAGTTCACCCATCCGCCTGTCGGATGCATGATGAGGCGCCATTCGTCCCCGTCGACGGTGCCGGAGGACTGGATCGTACTCCATGCATCGATCGCCCTGTGCGTCGAGTTCTGATTCGTGTCGATCAAAGTGTACTCGGACTCGCCATAGCCTTTTCTCATCAGCGTATAGACGATGCCCATCTGGTCGAGACGGTCGATATTCGCCTCGTGGACGAGCTTGTCCTGGTCGACTGCTACCACAATGTAGCCCCAGAAGGATTTATCGGCAGTCCTGTCCATGAAAACAGGGCGGACGACTGCCATACCCGTCGTGCCGTCTGCCATAGGAACGCCGGATTCAATCACGACGACATCCTGCGCTCTTCCATAAGCTGCGCGCTTGGCAAACTGGCTCTCTCCGAAAAGGTTGAAACCAGAAAGCACACTGCCGTTTTGCGGATAGACAGGGCGCACCTGGCCGTCCGGCGCCGTCTGGATTTCTATTTCACGCAAAGACTGGCTCATCGAGTAGAAGTAGAGATTACGCATGTAATCCCCGGGAGGAAGTCCCTTGTTCTCCATCAAATGGTCCTCGATGGCCGCTGAAATATTGATATACCTGTCCATGGCGCGGTTCAGACGCAGGATTTCTGCATCCGCGATCTGCTGCATCCAGTTCTGTAGGTTTTTTTCCTCCTGGACATAGAGAGCCCAGTCGAGGACAATCGTGCAGAGCAAGCCGATAATAATGACCGGCAAGTAAAAGAAGGAACGAAACCTTTTGAATTTGTCCATTTCTCTATTCTCCGCTTGTCAATTTATCAAAAAGGAATACTCCGTATTGCTGAAATAATAAACAAAAAATATACTGATTTATTCGAAAACATTATATCAGTTTTTATCGAAAATTGCTATATGTTAGATCTTCTTCGATAAACTCTAGTATATTAAAAATTTTATAGATTTCTGTCTATATAGATTTGAGTTTATTGTTAGTTTATATTTTGAAATAGTATGAATTATTATTGATTTTCATAATTTTTGTAAAATTGTATTCACTTTTCTGAATTCGCGATATATAGATTTCTTGCATTTCCCGGGACTTAATGAAAATCTTTAGCGCTTTAATGCATTCCCTGGAAACTTCGGTTTCCTCAAGCTTTATCGCAGCCTGGAGAGTGGGACTGGAAATTTTTCACAAAAAATGATATGATTACTTAGTAATTGAATATGCGGGTGTAGTTCATCGGTAGAACGCCAGCTTCCCAAGCTGGACAGGAGGGTTCGACTCCCTTCATCCGCTCCATGAAAAGCCAAGGAGGGCCCGACGGGTCCTCTTTTTCTGTTATATCTATCTCGCAAATGTTCAAAAATAAATTGTTAACTCTTTATTCTTTGAATCTGATGAGAAAACAGGTTTACAATTCTTGCCGTGCCTGGAAAATATACTTTCCCCAGGGAAATGAGCAAAAGCTGCTCCCTTTCCCCTTACAGAAATTTGACAAAAATTTTCTTGACACTCTCCCGGGATAGATGTACACTACTTCCATAGGAGAGCACTCCTTAGAGCATTTCCATAAGTACATAAGAGCGACAAGGGCGTCCGGCAGAGCAGTGCCGGACGCCCTTCTTCGTGGGGCAGAGCGGTCCGCTTGGTGCGGAAGCTCTGCCCCCTTTTCTTATGTGAAGCTCTGTTTTTCTATAAGGAAAAGTTATCCATTTCTATCAAATCTATCTATTTCATTTACAGGAGGCTTGCAAAATGAGAAAGGAACATGATTTTCTGGGAGAGAAACTCGTACCTGATGAGGTATATTACGGCGTGCAGACGATGAGAGCCATGGAAAATTTCCAGATCACCGGCGCGCAGCTTGACCCGGATTTCATCCAGTCCATGGCTGTCGTCAAAAAAGCTTCCTGCCTGACCAATCTGAAGACAGGACGGATGGATCCCGTAATCGGGGACGCCATCATACGCGCAGCGGATGAAATCATCGAAGGAAAACTGCTCAACCAGTTTCCTTTGGATCCCATCCAGGGCGGCGCCGGCACATCCGTCAATATGAACATGAATGAAGTCCTCTGCAACCGTGCGCTCGAGCTCCTCGGCTATCCGAAGGGCCGCTATGACATCATTTCACCGAACAACCATGCAAACATGGCGCAGTCGACGAACGACGTCTTCCCGACTTCGATCAAAGTCTGCCTCGTCAGGAAAGCATACCGCCTGATGGATGCGCTTTCTTCCATGGCAAGAGGCTTCGATGAAAAGGGAGAAGCATTCAAGGACGTCATCAAGATGGGACGCACGCACCTCCAGGACGCTGTACCGATCACCCTTGGCGAGGAAATGGATTCGTATGCCGTTGCCGTCCGCCGCGGAATCCGCCGCATTTCCCTTTCCCTTTCTTCTCTGGAAGCGCTCAACATGGGAGGCACCGCCGTCGGCACCGGGCTCAATGCAGAACCGGAATACATCCGCCTCTTCCCGGAAATCCTTTCCCAGCTGACCGGCTTTTCCTTCAAGACAGCGGACAACCTGATCGATACGACGAATACGACGGACTGCTTTGCTGATGTCTCCGGCGCGCTCAAGGTCGTTTCCCTTTCCCTCATCAAGATTGCCAACGACATCCGCCTCATGGCATCCGGCCCTCGCTGCGGCCTCAATGAACTGAAGGTGCCTGCCCGCCAGCCCGGCTCCTCCATCATGCCTGGCAAAGTCAATCCGGTCATCGCAGAAGTCCTCGACCAGACCTGCTACCAGGTCATCGGGAATGACCTGACCCTGACACTGGCCGTCGAAAACGGGCAGCTCGAGCTGAACGTCATGGAGCCGGTCCTTTCCTTCAACCTTTTCCACTCCTTCCTCTACCTCACGAATGCAGTCACCACATTCACTGAGAAACTGCTGAAGGACCTCGAGGCGAATGAAGAGCAGTGCAAGAGCTGGGTCGACCACAGCGTCGGCGTCATCACAGCGCTCCTCCCGCATATCGGCTACGAAAAGTGCGCCGCGACAGCGAGGGAAGCTTACACGACAGGACGTCCCGTGCGGGAAATTCTCCTTGCAAGGAAGCTCCTCTCTGAAAGCGCCATCCAGAAAATCCTCTCGCCCTATGAAATGACCCATCCGGGCATCGCAGGCGGCAAGGACGCGCTGGCCCGGTAAGACTTACGGATCATTGATTCATCGTATATAATAGAATAAGAATAAAATAAAGGAATGTGGATGAAGAGTTCTTCTTTCACATTCTTTTATTGTGTATCGTGCATTGCGGTTTGCACTTTTGAACGAAAGTCATTAAAATAATAACCATATTTCCGAAAGAGACAAGAAAAGAGGGGAATTCATGAAACTACGCGATAATCACCATATCGTACTGACCACACCGGACATCGACCGGTGTCTCCGCTTTTATCATGATGTCCTTTCCATGGAAGCGCATGAAAAAGACGGGCAAATCTGCCTATACTTCGGTTCCTGTGAAATCACGCTGAAAAAAGGGCTGACGGACTTTACTCCGAGCGCTGTGCGTACGGGCATCATCAATCTCTGCCTCATCACGGATTCCCCGATGGAAGAGGTGCTCCGCAAGCTCGAAGAACGCCATGCACCGCTTGTGACCGGCATCGTCGATAGAAACGGCGCCCGCGGACCGATGAAGAGCATCTACCTCATCGACCCGGATGGAAATTTCATAGAAATCGCACGCTATGCGGACAAGACGCTCCGCAAGAAGCCGCACTTTATAGATGAGGACGAGCTCGCAAGCGAATGAGCCCGTCCTGTTTTATTGGGAAAGGAACACTATGACACCTCATCAGGCCAATCTGTTTTTCATCGCTGAATACGTCCTTACCATCCTGATCCTCGCCTTCTCGGCATACAGGAAGAACGCATTCGACTGGAGAAAGACCATACGAAGGAAAACATTCATCAAAAGGATGCTCTTCCTCATCCCCGTCGCCCTCATTGCCATCGGCATCATGACAGCGGCTTATCTGCTCCAGCTGCCGCAGATGACGACGCTCGTCATCATCACAGGCGCGCAGCTCTTCCTGACGCTCATCGCGAACGTCATCCTCTTCTCCTCCTGGTTCCAGCGCTACCGCGTCTACCCCAGAGGAAAGGAACTCGCCGCCGTCGTCGTCCTGATGTACGCCGTCGCCGACCTCTTCATGCCCTCAGGCATCAAGTACGGCGTCCTCGTCGTGGGCATCCTCGTCGGCTGCCTCCTTCCGGACTCATGGAAAGTGGAAGACTAGAAATCCCGATCATCTGCAAAAAAGCATCTCCTCGAAACGCGCAGCAGCCGTGCCAGAGGAGATGCTTTTGCTTTAACAAATACCCAAAAACACAATAAAAAGGTACCTTCGCCAAACGCGTAGCGAATAACGCGTTTAACGGCAGGAAGGTACCTTTTGAAATCAGTATAAAGGAAATGGTGACAAATATCAAGAGACCATTTTACTGGATGACGTAGGTGCCGTTGTCTTCGAGGGTGCCTTTGAGGCCGAAGAGGGCATCCTCGTCGGCTGCCTCCTTCCGGACTCATGGAAAGCGGACGACTAAGAATCCAGATCATCTGCAAAAAGCATCTCCACTAGCGTGCAGCAACCGCGCCGGGGAGATGCTTTTGCTTTAACAAATACCAAAAAAATACAATAAAAAGGTACCTCCGCCAAAACGCGTAGCGAATAACGCGCCTAACGGCACAGAGGTACCTTTTGACATCAGTATAAAGGAAATGCTGGCAAATATCAAGAAGCCATTTTACTGAATAACGTAGGTGCCGTTGTCTTCGAGGGTGCCTTTGAGGCCGAAGAGGGCAGCTGCTTCATTGGCATTGACGTAGAGGGAGCCGCCTTTGGAGATGCCCGGTGCTCTTCCGTACTTGGTTCTGACCTGCTGCCAGTTCGGGGACCATTCGGCACGGACGCCTGCCGCATTGGCGACGGGCATGACGGGGATGTAGACAGCGCCGTCTTTGCCGAGGGCCTTGTCGGAAAGCTTCGTGCCTTTGACGTAAAGGTCGTAGACTTTGGCGACGTAGTTCGGCTGGCCGTCGGAGGATTCGATGGCTTCGCGGACCTGGTCTTCATTCACGAAAGCAGAGGCGCCGTAAGGAGCGAGCTTATTTTCAATGTCCTTGACGGTCAGCGGTTCTCTGTGGTAACCGTCGGGATAGACGTAGTAGGTCAGCGTCTTGTCCGGCTGCACATGGATGACGACGCGTTCGTAGATGATGTCGACGGGAATGCCTTTGACGATGTGCGCATAAAGGTCTTCGACGTCTTTTTCATTGAGGCGGACACAGCCATGGGAAGCATAGGTGCCGATGGCAGAGGGGACATTTGTCCCGTGGATGCCGTAGTTGCCGCCGATACCGATCCAGCGGTAGCCGATCGGGCAGTCAGGGCCGGATGGGATTTCCACTTCCGGATGATCAGGATCGATCCATGTCGGATTGATTTCCATATCGACGACTTTTCTTCTGCCGACGGGCGTCGGAGAGTCAGGCTTGCCCGGAGCGACCGGATACATGCGGATGCCCACGTCGCCCTGATAGAGAGTCAGGAGACGGCTGGCAAGGTTGATTTCTATGCGCTTGTCTTCAAAGGCAGGCTTCTTCTTTCCTTCCTTATCGGTCGTTTCTGCCTTGGCCGGCGTGATTTTGACCTGAACAGGCGCTTCTTTTTCGGGCGCTGCCTTCACTGTCTCTGCGGCAGGCGCGCTGGATGTGATCGTAATAATGGGAGCCGGCGCTTGCTTCCCCTTACTGGATGCCGGAGTCTTGGCCTCAATCCCGATGACGGGCGAGAGCGCGATCGCAATCGATGCGGCCAGAATGATTTTCTTCAGCAATGCAATTTCCCCTTTTTATGAAAACCCTTCCCGGGTATAAAGAAACGGATGGATTCCATGTCTTGCGACATATTGACAGGATACCGCAAAGGCGGCCCTGTGTCAAAGGAATGCATCCGTTATTTTTCTGTCAGAAATGAGGCCCTCCCGCGTGGCGTTTCTCACGCTCTCCGGCAAGTTCCTCAAGAAGGTTCGGCGGTGTTTCACTCTTCCATACCCAGTCAGGCGCTGCTTCTTCAGCTCTTTCCTTCGCCGCTTTCAGGTCGTAGTAGACCTGCCACTTGGCTTCGACGAGCTCATGGCCGGTCTGACGCAGGAGGTAGGCCGGATGGAAGGTCGGCATGACGGGTATCCCGTGGTAGTCGATCCAGTGTCCGCGCGAACGGACGATGCCCGCGTCTCTTCCCAGAAAGAAACGGAGGGCGACTTTGCCAAGGCCGATGATGACCTTCGGCCTGACCTGCCGGATTTCTTCAGCAAGCCATATGGATCCGCAGAAATGGCCTTCTTCGATCGTCGGCGTGCGGTTGCCGCGCGGACGGCACTTCACGATATTCGTCACATAGACATGGTCGCGTGTGATGCCGACGGAGGCGAGCGCTTTGTCGAGGAGCTGTCCCGACGGGCCGATCAGGGGTCCGCCGTAATCATCTTCCACACGCCCCGGGCCTTCCCCGACGATCATGAGCGGAGCATCGGCCGGGCCTGTAGAAAGGACGGGGCCAAGGCCTCCCTCATCACGAAGGTGGCAGCGATGGCAGGCTTCGATGGCGCGCTTGATTTCCTCATGCGACGCATACGACATCTGCTTTTCCCTTGCCAGGCGGTCTTCGGGATCCTCATGTCCGAATAAATCCATAGTTTTTCCCTCTTTCCAAGGTCAGGATCACTGCATATCGGGCGGCGGTTCCTGATTCGTGATTTCATAAAACAGCGTGAACTGGCCGGCGAAGTGGAGCTTCACAGTGTCGACCGGGCCGTTTCTGTTCTTGGCCAGGATGATTTCCGTCTCATTCTTTCTCGGGTCGTCATCCTCGATTTCACGGTTGTAGTACGCTTCGCGGTAAAGGAAGCTGACCATATCGGCATCCTGTTCCAGGGATCCGGATTCGCGGAGGTCGGAGAGGAACGGCCTGTGGTCCTGACGCGCTTCGACGCTTCGGGAAAGCTGGGAAAGCGCGATGACAGGGACATTCAGCTCACGGGCAAGGCTCTTGAGCGATCGGGAAATCTCGGAAATTTCCTGCTGGCGGTTGTCCCCGCTTCTTGCGGTGCTCTTGGCCTGCATCAGCTGGAGGTAGTCGATCATGATGATGTCGAGCCCCTGCTCAGCCTTGAGGCGGCGGCACTTGGAGCGGATCTCGGAGACCGAGACACCCGGCGTGTCGTCGATATACAGCGGCGCATCCATGAGGACGCTGGCTGCATTGGCGAGCTGGTCCCATTCCTTCTGTGTGGAAATACGGCCGGTACGGAGTTTTGCACTGTCAATCAGGGCCGTGGAGCAAAGAAGTCTCTGCACGAGCTGCTCGCGGGACATTTCCAGAGAGAAGAAGGCGACATGCTTGTGCGCCGAGGAAATACTCATATTCTTTGCCATATTGAGGACGAAGGCCGTCTTACCCATGGACGGGCGGGCAGCGACGATGATGAAGTCGCCCTTCTGGAAACCGCTCGTCAGGGCATCCAGGGACGGGAAGCCCGTCGCAATGCCTGTGATTGTTTCCTTATTGCGGAACTTCCTGGAAATTTCTTCCAGCTCGTTCTGCACGGCTTCACCGATCGGCGTGAAGTCGCTCTTTCTCTCATCCCTCGTGACTTCGAGGATGGACTTTTCCGCATTGTCCGTGATGTCTTCGACCGTATCCTGCTCGGAATACGCTTCTTCGGCAATGATGCCGGCCGCATCGATCAGGCGGCGCAGCTTGGCCTTGCCTGCCACGATATCGGCATGGCGGTCGACGGACTTCGGGGAAATGACATTCATGGGGAGTTCATTGATGTAAAGAACGCCGCCCACATCGTCGAGGCGCCCCATGCGCTTCAATTCTTCCGTGACCGTCAGGATATCCGCCGGCTCGCCCCTGTGGGACAAGTTCAGAATCGCCTTGAAAATGACGGCATCCGCCTCGCGGTAGAAATCCTCCGGCGTCAGCTTGTCCTCTGCCATAAGGATCGCATCCTTGTCGAGGAGCATAGCGCCCAGGACGGACTTCTCCGCATCCACATTCTGCGGCGGGACGCGGGACAGGATCATCGAGCTCGTGTCCGGCTTCGGTTCACGCCGAAAGTCTCCCTGGCCGCGTTTTTTTGTATCTGCCAAACCAATTCCTCCTTATACCGGCAAAGGCTCCTCGCCTGCCGTCTTGGGTGTCCTGACAAGCATCTTGTCGAGTACTTCCCGGATATTCTTCACCGGCGTGACGGTCAGGCCCAGGTGCCCTTCCTCGATGTCCGAACGGTTTCCTTCCGGAATGAGGATGCCCTTCATGCCTGCCTGACGCGCGCCGAATGCTTTCTCATACACGCCGCCGACCGGCTTCACTTCGCCGGAGAGGGAAATTTCCCCTGTCACAGCATAGTCCTGCCGGAGCGGTATCTTTTCCACGGCTGAAATGATCGCCGCCGTGATGGCGCTGCCCGCCGAGGGGCCGTCTATATTGCCGCCGCCCACGATATTGACATGGAGGTCGTAATCGGAAAGGACCTTGTCCGTGAGCTCACGCACGACCGATGCCGCCGTTGCGACAGAATCCTTGGCCATGGAACCGGCCGTTTCATTGAAATGGATCGTCCCTTTTCCTTCTTCCCTTGCCGGGAATGCGGTCGCTTCGATTTCGACCGTGCTTCCCCAGTACCCTGCAACGCCAAGGCCGTAAATATGGCCGACCTTCGGAATGTCGCTTGCCACCTTGTCATACCACGGGGAGAGGCGGGATGCCATCGCGGTCTTCTTCATGAGATCGAGCGTGATGACAGGCGCATCGGCGCTCCCCTTTTCATAGACGGCAAGCCCGTAGGCATCCGCCAGAAGGGACACAGCCTTTCTGCCTTCCATCGTGTACTCGCTGATGAGGCGGGCGACACCATCGTCCAGGTGCACCTTCAGCTTCTCGGCTGCATGATTGACGATTTCAATGACATGCTCCGGCTGGAGCGGGTCGAAGAAAACTTCTGCGCAGCGCGAGCGGATCGCCGGATTGATTTCCGACGGGTCCCTTGTCGTAGCGCCGATCAGGATGAAATCTGCCGGTGCGCCTTCCTTGAAAAGTTTCCTGATGTATTCCGGGATGCCCGGCGCATCTTCATCATAGTAAGCCGATTCGAAATGGACCCTCTTGTCTTCAAGCACCTTGAGGAGTTTATTCAGCATCATCGGATCAAGCTCGCCGATTTCATCAATGAAAAGGACGCCGCCATGCGCATCCGTCACAAGGCCCGGCTTTGGTTCCGGGATGCCTTCATCCGCCAGATCCCTCTGCGCGCCCTGATAGATCGGGTCATGGACAGAACCGATCAATGGGTTCGTCATGTCCCGGCTGTCCCAGCGGAGCGTCGTGCCGTCACATTCGACAAATGGCGCATCCTCCCCGAAAGCCGTGAAAGGAAGCTTCTTCGCTTCATCCAGGACCAGCCTTGCCGCCGTCGTCTTGCCGACGCCCGGAGGCCCGTAAAGGATGAGGTGCTGCGGATACGGGGATGCGATGCGGGAAGCCAGCGCCTTCACGGCACGGTCCTGCCCCACGATTTCAGACAAGCTCTGCGGACGGACGACCTGCATGACCGTGGAAGTCAGCTTCACCTTGTCCATCGCCTCGAGCTTTTCCATCTTCTTCCTGTTCGCAGGAGACTCACCCTCGCCCATTTCTTCTTCAATGATTTCCTGACGGATCTCATTCACATATTCCTGATGACGTTCGTCAAGGCGGTCAGCGATCTTTTCCTCGAGCTGCTTTTCCACCGCCTGGCGCGCCAGCATTTCTGCCAGCTTGTCCTCCAGTTTATCCAGGATGGCGGGGATCTCATCGTCAGCTGGCTGGTGCGTGTATTCGCGGCTCTCCAGTATGAGCCTCTCCATTCCGATCAGCCGGATTCGCGGATTCTCGTCATGAATATATTTCAAAGCGTTGAACCGGCTCGCCTGCACGATGATCTGTTCCGATCCGACAGCGCTGGCGTAAATGCTGTAAATCGCATTGATCTGGCGGTTCAGATCCTCATCGGAAATGCCGCTTCCGTCGACGCGATTCAAAAGCCGGCCCAGCAAATCTTTCACATCTTCCATCTTGGTATCCCCCCATTCTTTCAGCCGCATGCTGCGACCTCTTCCTACTATTTTACACCATAAGGGAGCATCTATGCATCTATTGTCAAATCTGCCCTCTTCCTATAAGATAAGGGAAACAAGGAGGCCTCATGGAACCACATTTCATAGATAACGAAGAAAGACAGCGCCTTCGCGCGAAAATAGAAAAGGAAGTCAGCGCCATGGGCTACCCGCCCGAATTCGGCACCGCCCTCGCCGCCGGCCTTGGCACCGAACGCGCCATGGGAAAAATGCTCCACTACCTCACCCATGCCGATATGCCGAGCATGGAAGAAATCGCAGACGAAATGGTCGCCATCTGCGACGACCGCTCCTTCTGGCGCGAAAAGAAAGAAGCGGAATTCTATCAGAACAAGTACAACGAAATGCTCTGGCAGAGCAAATTCGAAGATGATGAAGATGAATAAGAAATAGAAAAGGACTGCGGGAATGATTGCTCATTCTGCAGTCCTTTTTCATTTGCCTTATTCCTTCATTTCCTTCATCCCTTATGCATCATGGATGACGAGGAGGGATTTGATGGCTTCTCTTCTGTCCATGGCATCGTAAGCTTCCTGGATTTCATCGAGGGTGAATCTCTTGGTGAAGACTTTTCCAGGATGGATGGTGCCGTTCAGGACGGCCGGGAGAAGGATGTTTCTTACATAGGTCGTAACCGGTGCAACGCCGCCTCTTAATCCTACGTTCTTCCAGAATAGGATGGAGGTATCGACGTCTTCTCCATGCGGTACGCCTACGCGTCCTACGATGGCGCCCGGGCGGCATACTTTGGCTGCCGTATCAAGCGAGAGCTGTGTGCCTACGCATTCAAGGGCTGCATCGACGCCGGAGCCGTGGGTCATCGCCATGACTTTGGCGACAGCTTCATCGCCTCTTTCTGCGACGATGTCTGTTGCGCCGAATTCAAGGGCGAGTTCCTGGCGGTCGATGTGGCGGCTCATGGCAATGATGCGCTTGGCGCCGCGCATTCTGGCGGCAATGACGCCGCAGAGGCCGACAGCGCCGTCACCCATGACGACGACGGTATCCCCTTCCTTCACTTCAGCCGAAGCGGCGGCATGGTAGCCGGTCGCCATGACATCGGCCAGTGTCAGGAAGGAATTGAGATCGGCATCGGTGTAATCCGAAGCTTCGCCCGGTACTTTGATCAGGGCCCAGCCCGCATTCTTGAAGCGGACATATTCTGCCTGATACCCTGCATTCATTTCCTGCGGGGCGTTCAGGCAGTTGCCATCAAAGCCGGCCTGACACGCAGCGCACCAGCCACAGCCGTGGGTAAAAGGAGCGATGACGAAATCGCCCTTCTTGACCGTCGTGACAGCGCTTCCGACTTCTTCGACGACGCCGATGGCTTCATGGCCAGTGAAGCTTCCATGCGGACGCGGATTGATGCCGCGGAACCACCAGAGGTCCGAACCGCAGACGCATGCGCGCAGCACGCGGATCACGGCTTCATTCTCGCCTTCTACCTTCGGGATCGGCACTTCATTATTGACCTCGACACGTCCTGGTTCTACAAATACTCCTGCTTTCATGTCTATTCCCCCCTTACCGGCATTCCAGATGCCGTAACAAATGCATTCTTTCCTACCTTAAGTATAAAAAGAAAAGACAGCCGAATCAATTCAAATCCGGCCATCTTTCTATAAGAAAAACTTATGAAATTCTACATTCCTTCATCTTTTCGAATAGCAGCAAGGAGTCCCCTGCATCCGTCCAGAATATCCCGGTACGTTTCCTTGAAATCTCCTGTGTACCAGGGATCGGCAACCTCGCCCGGCCTGTCCGTGTAATCCATCAGGAGGTGCAGCTTTTCCTTCCTGCCGCCCGTCAGAAGGAGCAGGTGGCGCCAGTTCTCCTCATCCATCCCGATGATGACATCATTTTCCTCATAATCCGCCTTCGTCATACGGCGGGCTTTCCTTTTCTCGAAGGGCACGCCCATCGCTGTCAGCATTCGTTTGGCCGGCGGGTACATGTCATTGCCGATTTCCTCCGACGTCATGGCAGCCGAAGAAACGAAGATTTCCTGAGAAAGTCCTGCCTTCTCCACCAGATCCTTCATGATGAATTCCGCCATCGGCGAACGGCAGATATTGCCGTGGCAGACAAAAAGCACGCGGTACATAATTCCTCCTTCCGGCGGATTTCCGCCTGACTTCTTTTCTTCCAATATACCACATTTATACTACATTTTTAGATAGTATAGTAAAGATGGTACAGTAATTGCCCATCTCTTTCGATTTGTCCATAACTCCTATAATAATATTATATAGCACCAATTACATTTTTTATGGTATCCTTTAGTTGTTGATAGAGATATTTAAATTGCCCGACATACCCCCGTATGCAGGTCCGGGACGTCTCTCTCCCGGCATAGACAATCCCCCATGCAGGAAATCCATTCGGTTTCCATCGGGTTCATCACGGCTGTATCTGCCCGGAGCTCTGGAGGGAGGAGGAATGAAAGAAAGGTTCCTTCCCATCCCCGGGTTCCGCAGGCAAGGCCCCCACCTTCCTGTATTCAGCCATTGCCGCGCATGAAATCGTTTCAACTTTCTTCTTTCGAGAGGAGTTCTTCATGAAAACGATTGTCGCATACTCATCACGTACGGGAAACACGGAGAGGATTGCCCTTGCTATGGCAGGAGCGCTTCCCAGAGATACTGTCGTAAAGCCTATTGAAGAGGCTGGAGACCTTTCCGCTTATGATTGTGTTTTCCTTGGTTTCTGGATTGAGGGAGGGACGGCTTGCGAAGAAGCGGCGAACGTGCTTCGCCATTTGACGAACCGTCACATATTCCTCTTTGCCACGCTGGCAGCCGACCCTGAATCGGCGCACGCCATCGCCAGCATGCAAAATGCCAAAAACCTTCTCCCCTCGGACAGTTTCCCGAAAGGAACCTTCCTCTGCCGGGGAGCCGTATCGAAAGAGACGGTACGGAAAATGTTTGAAAAATATCCATTCGGGAATACGGAGACGAGAATCCTGAGTGAGTGCTGCCTCCTCTCAGGCTCAGCGAGGCATCCGAATGATGAGGATCTGGCCAAGGCCGAAACTTTTGCAAGGGTCATGTACCAGCATCTCAAGGATCAGTAAAAAGGAGGGAGAAATGAATCGATTCTTCCTTCTGAAAATGAAAAGGATGTACAGCGGGAAATCCCATGTACATCCTTTTTTGGTGTCTCAATTATTTTCTTTCGCTTTTTCGATGGCTTTCAGGAGGAATGCCATGTTTTCTCCGAGGTTCTGCATGTTGGCCATGCCTTCTTCGTCTTTTTCGACTTCTCCCGGAAGTCTTCCGTAGGCCATGTTCCAGTAGGTCGATCCTGCGACGATCATTTCATGGTTCAGGAAGGAATGGTTCATGGTGTCGATGGCCTGCAGGGGGCCGGCTCTTCTGGCAGCGGCGACGGCGGCGCCTACTTTATGCTTCACGAGGCCCGGGTTCAGGTCGCAGACGACGGCGGCTCTTTCGAGGAATGCCTGCATGTTGGAGGATACATTGGCGGAATAGGACGGGGAGCCCAGGAGCACGCCGTCGGCTTCTTTCATCTTTTCAAAGACTTCGCGGAAGCAGTCGTTCTTATGGACGCAGTTTCCTCTTCCTGCACATGCCCAGCATGCTTTGCACGGCTCGATGACGGTCCCGGCGAACTGGACGAGCTCGGTCTCGATGCCTTCCTTTTCAAGCGCTTCGAAGACCTTCCGCATCATGATTGCTGTATTTCCGTTCTTTCTTGCGCTTACGCAAATGCCCAGTACTTTCATCATGCCATCTCCTTTTCCCATTCACGGAGCGTGGAAATGCCGGCCTTGTCCGCCAGACTTTCCAGGCTGCTGATTTCATCTCCGGTCAGATGGATGTCCGCCATCTTTGCGGCTTCTTCCACCTGATAGACTTTCGTCACGCCGATAATCGGAAGCGTCCCTTTGGCAATCGCCCATGCGCCTGCGATCTGGGACGGCTTTGCTTCATGCGCCCTTCCGATTTCCCTCAATGCTTCGACGAGTTTCCCGATCTCCTTCCAGTACGGATTATAGGAATTGCCGCGCCCTGTTCCTTCAGGAAATGGATGCGCTTCGTCGTACCTGCCGGAGAGCGCGCCCTGCTCCAATACCATGTAGGAGAAGAATGTGATGCCGTGCTCTTTGCAGTAATCCAGGATGCCCGCTTTTTCAGAGGAGCGGTGCAGGAGGCTGTAATGGTTCTGGATGGCGGAAATGGAAAGTCCGCCTTCTGCCAGAATTTCCTGCGCTCTTTTGATTTCATCAAGGTTATGATTAGAAACGCCGATTTTCCTGATCTTTCCGCTCTTAGCGAGGGGGATGAGATCCTTCGTCCAGCGTTCGACGTCCATCGGGTTGTGGATCCAGTAGATATCCACGTAGTCCGTGTGAAGACGGGAGAGGCTTCCCTCCAGCATCTTCTCCATGGCGTCTTCCCCGGGGCCTGCGATCTGCGGGGTAAATTTCGTAGAAATGAGGACGTCTTCTCTTGGCACGTCCTTCACGAAATTGCCCAGGATCCTTTCAGACGTTCCTTCTCCATAGACAGCTGCCGTGTCCCAGAGGGTCAGTCCTTTTTCCATGGCTTTATCAAAAACGGGACGGAGGTCGTCCTCGAAGTAGTGATTTCCGAAAACCTGGTCTCCGCCAGCCATGCCGGCTCCCCAGGACCATGCGCCCAGTGCGAGGGGCGGTAATTTCTTTTCTGTCATGTCGTTCACCTTCCATATTTCATTTAGGACTTTATTCTACTCATTTTTGCGAGATATTTAAAATACTCTTTAATTATTCCTAGATATTCATATTTCAAATACCTGCTCTTTCCTGTACAATGAAGAAATAAGGAGGTGTTCCATGGAAATCCGTGTATTACGATACTTTCTGGAAGTGGCGAGGGAAGAGAATATCACGAAGGCGGCGGCTTTTCTCCACGTGTCGCAGCCGACGCTGTCACGGCAGCTGAAGGAGCTGGAGGAGAAACTGGGCCGGCCCCTTTTTGTCAGGAGCAGCCACCGCATCCATCTGACGGACGAAGGGCAGCTTCTCCGGAAACGCGCGGAGGATATCCTCGACATGGTGGACAAGACGGCTTCTGAATTCAAATCACTGGATGAAATCACCGGCGGCGATATCCGCATCGGGTGCGCGGAATCGTCCGGGCTGTCCTTTTTCATGCATGCTGCGCGCGTGGTGCAGAAGCGGTACCCGAATATCCACTTCCATTTCTACAGCAGCGGGACGGATGCCGTGACGGAACGTATCGACAAGGGTCTCCTCGACATGGCTGTCATCGTGCAGAGCGCCGATCTTTCCAAGTACAACTGCCTCACTGTCCCCTACAAGGACTGCTGGGGCATCATTGCAAGGGACGATGATCCGCTGGCAGGAAAATCCTGCATCACACTTGATGAATTGAAGGAGCTTCCTCTCATCGTGTCCCGTCAGGGCATGCAGGAAGAACTGCTTTCCTGGTTCGGAGAAGAAACGCCCCGCCTCCACATCGCGGCGACGTACGATCTTCTTTTTAATACGACGCTCATGGTGAAAGAAGGACTCGGATACCCCATCGGCTTTGACAATCTTGTCCATACAGGAAAGGGAAGCGGCCTCGTCTTCATCCCGCTCTCCCCCGAGCTCTCCTCGCCCATGCATGTCATATGGAAGAAGTACCAGGCATTCACGCCGGCGGCAAAGATTCTGCTGGAAGAGCTGGAGAAGGAGCTGAGATGAGGGGGCTTTGGAGATTAGAAAACCGTACAACAGAACTTCGTTCGTAAAAACCCTTACAACCGCAGCAAGCTGCGCGGGAGATGAACTTCATTCGGCGCATGCGCGCCACCTTCCTCTACGAGGCAAGGTCAAACACCCTTAAACCGAACTTCGTTCGTAAAAAACCTTACAACCAGCCTGACGGCTGTCGGTAATCAACCCTCTTGAAAACCATAAAACCAAGGCTTTGCCTTGAGGAAATGCAACTCATCCGCCCCGTACACTAACTTATGAGACATTTGTATTGCTACCGCTACTATCAACTGGTATACGGCGCACCTTCTCTTCCAGAGCAAGGTCAAAGGCATTCTTCCCCGTCTGGGAAGGCGAGTATAGAACCCCACATAAAAAAGATGCACAGCGTTTTGTTGTGCATCTCTTTTTGTTTTTTTATCTTCTGCCTGGTTTTCTGAATCCGGGTCTTGGGGGTCTCGGGCCTTTGGGGCCTTTGCCTTCCTGTGCTTTGGCGATGGCTTCCTGGGCTTCGCCGCCTTTGCCCAGACGGCCGGTCTGGACGGAGGTTTTCTTGGCTGTCATGTACCATACGTGGAGTTTGTCTGTCTTGCCTTCTTTGATGCCCTTGGCTGTGGGATCGTTCGGGTAGAGTTTCACGTAGTTGGACATGGATTTCTTCGCGTTTTTCTTGTCATCAGAGGAGACGAGTTCGATGTCCATCGCCAGTTTGATGAGGAATACGAGAAGAAGGAAGGGATAGACGGCCAGGATGTAGATGTCCTCTACGTAGGCAAGGCCGATCATGACGAGGGCGCCTACGATGCTGAATACGCAGACGGCTGCTTTCAGCGTGAGGGATTTCCTGAACATCGGCTCCATGGCGGAGAGCCAGATGTTGCCGTTGGATTTGTAGTAGTGCAGGAATTCCTGGTTCTTGAAGTTTTTATCGCGGCTGTGGGCTGCGACGATCTGGTCCACGATGTTCGTCACGTTCTTCTTCATCTGCAGCATGCGGTAGTTCAGAACGAAAAGGACGGTCGTGAGGATAATGACAAGGATGACTGTCAAGTTCATGAATGGTGCTCCTTCTTCGGCTTATGTGTGAGAAATCCGCCCGCGTTGGCAGGCGGATCCTCATAAGCCTTCAGCTTTTTGATTAAAGTCCGAATCTTGCGAAGATTTCATCGACATGGACGAGCATCGGCTTGTAGTCGAAGCATGCCTTGATTTCTTCTTCGTTCAGATACTTTCTGACGTCTTCGTCTTTGCAGAGGTTTTCGTAGAAATCTTCACCCTGCAGCCAGCGTTTCATAGCGTTTCTCTGTACCCAGCGGTAAGCGGTGTCTCTGTAAGCGCCTTTGGCAACGAGGGCCAGGAGTACTCTCGGGCTGTAAATGAGGCCGCCGGTGAGGTTCAGGTCAGCCATCATCTTTTCCGGATAAACGAGGAGCTTGTCGATCAGGCTGGTCGTCTGGTCCAGGATGTAGTCAAGAGCGATGGTAGCATCCGGAATGATGACACGTTCTACGGAAGAGTGGGAAATATCTCTTTCATGCCAGAGCGGAATGTCTTCGAATGCCGGTACGCTGTAGCCCTGGATGACTCTTGCCATGCCGCAGATTCTTTCGGATTTGACCGGGTTTCTCTTATGTGGCATTGCGGAGGAGCCTTTCTGTTTCGGGCTGAAGTATTCTTCTGCTTCTCTGACCTCGGTTCTCTGCAGGTGGCGGACTTCCAGAGCGATCTGGGAAAGAACGCCTGCAATGACGCCGAGGGTTGTGATGTATTCAGCATGGTGATCGCGCTGAACGACCTGGGTAGCTACGACTTCAGGAGTGAGGCCGAGTTTCTGGCATACGTAGGTTTCTACGAATGGATCGATATCCGCATAAGTGCCGACAGCACCGGAGAGTTTGCCGACTGCCATTTCTTTAGCAGCACGTTTCATTCTTTCGATGTTGCGGAGGGTTTCGGAGTACCAGAGCAGAATCTTCAGGCCGAAGGTGGTCGGTTCAGCATGGACGCCGTGTGTTCTGCCGATGGTTGGTGTGTACTTGAATTCCACAGCTCTTCTCTTCAGGACTTCTGCGAGTTTTTCCAGATCGGCAATGAGGACCTGGGATGCCTGTTTGATCTGGACATTGAGTCCGGTATCCTTGACATCGGTGGAGGTCAGGCCCATGTGGATGTACTTGGCTTCATCGCCTACGTATTCGCCGACGTTTGTCAGGAAAGCGATGATGTCATGGTTGATTTCATGGTCGATTTCATGAATGCGGTCTACGTCGAAGTTTGCCTTTTCCTTGATGACCTTGACGGCTTCTTCAGGAATGCGGCCCAGTTTCGCGTTTGCTTCGCAGGCTGCGATCTCGACATCCAGCATTGTCTGCCATTCATTTCTTTCGTCCCAAATCTTGCCCATTTCAGGGCGTGTGTACCTTGGAATCATTTAAATATCCCCTTTCGGTTGACCAATGCGGGCGCAAATTTCACGACCCACGACTACGCCGGCTGCGGAGGCCTGTGCAAGACCCCTGGTGATGCCGGCTCCATCACCAATAGCAAAGAAATTAGGAATCACTGTTTCAAGCTTGTTTGACAGCTCGATCCGGGAGGAATAGAACTTCACTTCTACGCCATAGAGAAGCGTGTGGCGCGAATTGGCTCCCGGCGCTACCTTATCCAGCGCTTCGAACATCCCCATAATATCCTTTAAGAAGCGATATGGCAAGACCAAAGATAAATCTCCCGGTGCAGCGGATGGCATTGTCGGCTGAACAAGGCCTCTCCTGATGCGTTCCGGCGTCGAACGGCGTCCGTCGCGAAGGTCGCCCAGACGCTGTACGATCGGGCCGCCGCCCAGCATATTGGCCAGGGATGCGATATACTTGCCGTATTCGATCGGTTCATGGAAAGGTTCGGTGAACTGCTTGGAAACGAGGATCGCAAAGTTTGTATTCTGGCTCTTCTTATTCGCATAAGAATGGCCGTTGACCGTCATGAGGCCGTTGTTATTTTCCGTGACGACGAAGCCGTACGGATTCATGCAGAAGGTGCGGACGCGGTCGTCGAAGTCTTCAGAGAAATAAACGAGTTTGGACTCATAGCAGAGGTCGGTGATCGGTTCATAAATCTCAGCCGGAGACTCTACGCGGACACCGATGTCGACAGCATTCGACTTCGTCTTGAGGCCCAGGCGCTTCGCCTCGCCGGCAAACCATTCAGCGCCGTCACGGCCCGGAGCGGAAACGAGGTACTTGCAGTGGTACGTTTCTCCGCCAGCCACAACGCCAAGGACGCTGCCGTCCTTATCCGCCAGAATCGTGTCGACCGGCGTCTGTGCGATGACGGTCACATTATTCGGCAGGCTGTCTCTCATATGGGAGAGAATTTCACTGTTCACGTCCGTCCCCAAATGACGGATGCGGGCAGGAATGAAAGCCAGGTCAGCCGCAGCTGCCTTTCTCTTCAGCGCATGGAGCTCTTCCAGATGCTCATCCCCGTAGACCTTCCTGTCTGCACCGCCGAACTGGCAGTAAATGGAATCCACGTAGGAAATCAGGCGGGACAATTCGCCCTTATTCATGTAATCGTCCAGATTGCCGCCGTAATCCGTCGTCAGCGTCAGCTTCCCGTCAGAGAAAGCCCCCGCTCCGCCCCAGCCGGAGACAATATTCGCGCGCCTGTCGCTCGCCGGCGCCGTCCCGTTCTTGTTCAAAGCGATACGATCGCGGATATCCAGCCCTTTTTCAAGAATCAGCACAGAAAGGCCCGTATCTGCGATTTCCAGCGCAGTGAAAATCCCCGCAGGGCCTGCGCCAATAATAATCACATCATAATTCTTAGCCATGTAACGCACTTCCGATTTCATCAAATCCGGCGAAAAGCGCCGTTCCCGCCCGCCTCTGGGAAAACAGGCAACAAAAAAGCCCCGCATGGGGGCCGGATCATCTGTAAAAGATTATCCCTTTTTTTATTTTACAGAAGTGAAGAAGGAAATGCAAGGGAAAAGGAAATAGGAAATCACTAGATGCAAAAAGGGGCTGTGACAAAATCCGTTAAAACGCTGCTTATCCCTTTTCTCGAGCGAAGCTATATAAGTTTAAAACAAACAAGAACTGATTTCTTTTGTTTCTCATCGCAGAGCTGCCCCCAACGGAGGGAAGTGCCCGAAGGGCGAAAGGGGTGTAGTTTCTAAAAAGGCGAAGCATCATCGCTCAGGGTGTTAACCTTGCTCCGAAGGAGAAGGTCCAGTCGGAGACCGGGAATACAGTAGTTCTCGAGCGAAGCTATGTAAGTTCAAAACAAATAAGAACTAATTTCTTTTGTTTCTCATCGCCGAGCTTCCCCCAACGGAGGGAAGTGCCCGAAGGGCGATAGGGGTGCAGTTTCTAAAAAGGCGAAGCATCCTTTGAGGTTTTCAGATAGAACCAATAAATACATTTGTTAGATAATCCTTTACTGGAGTATTCCAATAGCAAAAAGGAGCCGTAGCAAAATGATTGAACATTTTGTCACAGCTCCCTTTTTATTTTTACTTCATTAGTCGTCGTCAACGAAAATCTGCTGTGCTGCCTTGTAGCTCAGGGAAATGTCCCCGATCGGCGTAGAGAGAAGAATCGGACCTTCGTAAGGTTCCTTCTCCTTCACAGTCACTTCCATGTCGATGCCGATATTCTTGCCCTGGACATAATCCATCAGCGTGTAATCTTCCATGACACGGCGGATGTGGCTCATCTCGCCCACTTCCAGATCGCTCAGGAGACGGTGCGTAATGCCGGAACGGCTGCCGTCCTTTCTCGGAATCGGATCACCGCGCGGTGTGTGGACCGGATGATCCAGGAAATTGTCCAGTCTTTCAGACAATGGTTCCGTCGTCTGGTGTTCCAGACCCTCTGCGATTTCATGTGCCTCGCTCCAGGAGAAATCCAGTTTCTCTACGAGGAACACTTCCCACAGAGAATGATAACGCAGCAGACGGCCTGCCTCGCGGCGGCCCTTTCTCGTCATCTTGCTGCCCTTGTATGCCGTATAGTCCACATACCCCTGCTTCTGCAGTTTCGTAATCATTTCACTAACAGACGGAGGCGATACATGGAGCATGTTTGACAGTTCCTTGTTCGTCACCAGCTCATGGGATTCGCTGATGAGATAAATCGCTTTCAGATAATCTTCCTTGCCGGATGTCATTTTCTTTATACCCTCTTTCTCTCATCATCACCGGGAAAAATAGTCATTCCCTAAATTTTTATACCGATACTCTTGTTTAATTTTATTATATGCCATCCAGTAATTTTTTTACAGTATAAAAATTGATTTTTGGGAAGAAAATCGAAATATAAAGCGGCATCTTCTTCGAAAATTACAGGTTAACCATAAAATGTTAAATAATTAATAAACAAATCTTTATACAGGTTAATTCAGAACAATTTCCATTTCAAGTGCCTTATTCCCCGATATTTTCGAAAGAAATGAAGAGCGCAGAACCATTTCAGAACGGTTTCAGGCCGCTTTTCTGCGTTGACAATCCCTGACAGCCCCCTTATAGTAAAAGATACCCGTTTCTATTTTAGCCATAATAAAAAATTTCCTTTTATCAGGCTGGAATATTTTCTGAATCATATGATTCAACAAAGGAGAAGTATATGAAGAAACTCATCGCAGCAGCAATCCTTTTCACTGCCCTCTTTGCAGGCGCCCAGACTGCATCCGCTGATGTCTATGTCCATGGCTACCAGCGCAACGACGGTACCTACGTACAGCCCCACCACCACACGTATCCTGATGGAAATCCCTACAACAATTACAGCTACAGATAAAACGCCCTCTGGACAGCCAGGAGACAGATAATCTGGAAATAAAAAAGAGAAGCCTCATCACGAGACCTCTCTTTTTCTATTTTTATCATTCTCTTCTTCCTGCCTTGATGCGTTTCAGGATGTCGCTCCCGATTTCCAGATTCAGGTACGCATAGCAGTATGCATTCAGGACGAATATCAAAGCCACCATGATAATGCCGGACGTCGTGAAGACTGTCTTGCCGGGATCCGGGTCGAAGCCGAAAATCTGAGACAGCGGCTGCCATGCCCAGCGGACGAACGTCACCAGACGGTCGATCATCGACGAAAGCGCATCCGCGATTCCCAGAATATAAATGGAGAAAACAATCTTGTACGACATTTCCACGATATAGGCAAGCGCCGTCAGATTCAGCGTCTTTGCATACGACAGCTTATGACGGAAGCCATACCCCATCGCAAGACCGAGAGCCGCCGCATAGAAAGCCGTCGTCAGCCCGATTTCAGGCCCGCCGAACATATTCACGATCAGGACTTCAGCTACGCAGGTGCCAAGTCCCCATTTCATGCCATGGAAATCACAGATGATGGCAATCGGAACTGCCGCCGCAATCATCGTGACGAAAACCAGGAACGGCGCCAAAAGCTTCAGCAGCACCAGGAGTGCCGCAATCGCAGCAGCCGCCGCTGCCTCCGTCAAATACTTCGTTCTTCTAACAGCAGGATTCACGTTTTCTCCTCTCCGAAAGAAGCCGCCATGGCCTCCTTCTCCTCTTTCTTCATACGTTTCAAACGGTATTCCATCGAACGGGCCTCATGCTCCGTCCCCCACTCGCGATACCACGCCAGAACCACAGGAAGCCGGCTCCTCGTATACCGCGCGCCCTTCCCGGAATTATGCACCGCCACACGCCGATGCACATCATCCACCGTGAATCCCGTATAAAGACTCCCGTCCGCGCACCGCACCATGTAAGTAAAATACTTCCGCTCTTCCTTCTCCGTCGTTTCTTCGCTCATGTCCGTTTCTTCTCATTACCACAGGAAAATAATATCCTTTATTATACCATGGAGTGCATAGAGGAAATTTATAATGTATCAGACAAAAGGGGCTGTGACAAAATCCACCAAAGTGCTGACTTCTTTTCTCGAACGAAGTTCGGTTTAAGGGTGTCGGAGCTTGCCCCGTAGGGGGAGCTGGCGGCGGAGCCGACTGAGGAGGTTCATTTCCTTCGAGCGCAGCGAGGTTGTTTGGTATTCAGACCAAGTCAATGCTTATAAATGTTAGATAATCTTTTAACGGAATATCCCAATTGAAATAGGGCTGTGGCAAAATAATTAACCATTTTGTCACAGCCCCTTTTATTTTATCCTTATTAGAACCATTCGTTGATCCAGTTTCTTTCTCTTGGGAGCATGGCTACGGCGAGGTCCACCGCTTTTTCTGCTGCTTCATCGTCAGAGAGAAGAATTGTTGCTCTTTCTGCTTCGACGAGTTCGGAGAGGTCGGCTGCGCCCATGAAGAGTTCAGCGAGGCTTCCTGCGTCGATGCTGAATACGGGATCAGGGACCGAGCCCAGGCGGAGGCCTGAGATGTCTTCGATGTGGCATTTCAGATCGTAGAAGACGTCTTCCTTCAGGGCATGGATTCTGCCGTCCTCGGCGCGGAGGACGTAGATGCCGCTGTTTTCAGGAAGGAAGGAGTCGATGAGCTGGAATGCGATTTCTCCCTTGATTTCCTTGCTGCAGGGAAGGCCGTCAAAGGCGATGACAGGGTCGATGACGCGTCCGAGCATGAAGGAAAATGTGCGGTTCTTGATATATGTATGCTCGGCGCCGTCCTGCCAGTAGCGGAAGGAGTGGTCGTCAAGCGGTTCGTACCATACGCAGGTATCGACGGAGCCCTGATGCCCTGCCATGAAGGCATAGAGCGCTTTGCGTCCTGCTTCGTTCTTGAATGCCATTTCAGAGGCGATCAGTTTTCTGTCGTCCAGGGTGTAGAAAAGGTATCCGGACGGGCCTTTTCTGTCATAGGTGACAGCGATATAGCCTTCAAGAAGCTGTGCATCGATGTGCTTTTCCCAGGATACTTCGTCCCTGTAAGCCCAGCCGTTTCTCTTCTTTGTATATTCTCTGTAAATGGAAGCGAGGTCTTTCCAGTCATTGGAACTCGTGAGCGTGCGGCAGGAATCGGCTCTTCTTCCCAGAGCTGCGAGCTTTTCAGGTGCTGCGCTTCTTTCCCACTGGTGGGCATAGAAGCCAAAGCCCATCGGCAGGTAGAAGGAAGCGGCCGACGGCATCAGGATGACGAAGGGCTTGTCTTCTTTCAGCGCGAGGTGGAATTCGCCGCGGATGAGCTCCTTGGCGTACCCTCTCATGCGCGCTGCCGGGTGCGTCGCAACGCCGACAATGTAGTCGACAGGATAGCGGAGCCCCCTGATAGAAAGGTCATACGGACGGCGGTGCAGGTCGCATGCGATGCTGCCCTGGTTCTCACCTACGAGGATTTCCTCAGGCTTGGCAAGCTCTTTGAAGTACCATTGAAAGAACGGATCTGTCGGCGGTTCGAAGCAGTAGCCCCAGAGCGCCTTTACATCAGACTCGTCGGAGAGTGTAGATTTGCGGATTTTCATCTTTCCTCCTTGTCAACAGGTCAGTCAGATGATTTCTTCAGCACGACATCAAACTTTTCAGTCAGATGATCCGGGTTGTAGCCCATCTTCGCCTCACGCAGGCCTTCGATGCCCAGGTCTTCTTCGCGGTTGACGAATTCCGTGTCGGCAAATTCATGGATCAGGAAATCCCTGTTGATCGCCTGATATAATCCCCTGATATTCGGATTTGCCTTTTCAAAAATAATATGTGCCATTCTTTCATTGACAAGGTCGCCATTGGTGAAGGCTTCCACCTTGCCGTAAATACGAATGATCGCGCCTTTGACGCCCAGTTCATCCCAGTTGTCAAAGCAGATCTTCATGGCTTCCTCTTCTTCCTCGATGTCGCCATGACGTTCGAACCATTCATGGATGCCCGCTTTCGCATCTTCCATGTTTTCCTTCGTGATCGATTCGTAAGTGTAATCCCCGCCGTACTGACGGAGGAATGCATTCAGGTGATTCTTCTTCATGCGGAGCTTCTTGCCCGGCAGGCTGATCATGTCAGCGGTGCGGTATACGTACTCCTCATTGTCTCTGTCTTCGATGAAATCATACTTGCCCGGCAGCAGTCTTTCGATCTGTTCCGTCACCCAGCGGGATGCGGATTTCAGACGGAAAGGCATGCCCAGCTTATCGAGTTCTTCATGAATCAGGTCAAGGCCATGCTTGAATTCCTCTTCTTCCTTGGCAAATGGCGGAAGGAAGAAAAGGTCCTTGCCATGTCCTGCTCGGATGAAAAGGATATTATCCTGAACAGCCCAGGACGTGTCGTGCGCCTTCTGCCAGATGAAAAGCGTATTGAATGTGCAGTCGATCTGCTCATAATGGTGAATGCGGAAGAATCCGTCGATCATTTTCTTATCTTCTATGCGAAACGGATGAAATTCTATGATGCCCATCTCCTTATAAATTTGTTCTGTATACATTGTTTCGTATATATTTAAATTTTTGAATACTATCTGTTTCTATTCTACCACATATATCAAGGAAAGGAAAAAACGCTGTAGCAGAGTGAGCAATCATTGTGACTCTGCTCTTTTGGAAAATCAACCCTATCCCCCGCGTTCCGCGGTTCCCCTTCCCCGTCTGGGAAGGCAAGCCGGTATCGACTTTTACGATTATCAACATTTGTTTGCGGATTGAAAATTCTATAGATACCTGCGGCGTCCCTACAGTGGTTCCCCTTTGGGTACTTCTTGCTTTTATATCTATTTAAGGTTTATATTTAGGTCAGAATCTTTATATTTTTCCATTGGAGGGATTTCTATGAAGACTATTGAAACGAAGCATGCTCCGGCTGCTCTGGGGCCTTATTCTCAGGCTAAGAAGGTCGGAAATCTTGTATTTTTATCCGGTCAGATCGGAATCAATCCGGAAACGGGAAAGCTTGCTGAGGGTCTGGAGGCTCAGGCTGAGCAGGTTTGCGCAAATATCGAGGCTGTGTTGAAGAAGGCTGGCGCAGATATGGAAGCTGTCGTGAAGACGACTTGTTTCCTGACGGATATGGAAAATTTCGCAGCTTTCAATGAAATTTACGGGAAGCATTTCATCAGCAAGCCCGCCAGAAGCTGTGTGTCTGTCCTGGCTCTCCCTGCTGGGGCGCTTTGTGAAGTGGAAGTCATCGCTCACGTCAAATAAGGAGGATTTCTTATGGATTTCAAGTCGCTTTGCACCGGATGCCGTGCGTAACGCCGTTTCACGCAGGAAAAGATCGCTCCGGAAGTATTGGATGAATTGATGGACAATGTCCGCATTGCGAACAGCGCGATGAACGGGCAGGTGCTCCGTTATGTGCTGGTAAAGGATCCGGATCTTGTCGCCAAGATGCAGCCGATGATCCACTGGGCCGCTGCTCTTCCAAAGGAGCTCGGCACGCCGAAGGTTGGCGAACAGCCTACAGCTTTCGTCCTCATCTGCAAGGAAGGCCGCGGCAATCCGTGGGCTGATGTGGATGTGGGCATCGCAGCAAGGACGATTACGCTGAATGCGTACAGCTACGGCATCGGCTCGGCTATGCTGGGCGCTGTCGAATTCCCGAAGATGACGGAGCTCCTCGGGGTTCCGGAAGACTGGAACCCGCGTCTCCTGATTGCTCTGGGATACCCGGGCTGCAAGAGCACGATCGTCGACGTTCCTGAGAATGGTTCGATCAAGTATTATCTGGATGAAAACAAGGACTACTGCGTCCCGAAACGTCCGCTTGATGAAATCTGCATCAAGAAATAGGGAAATAGAAAAGGACTGCGGAAATACGAGATGTATTTCTGCAGTCCTTTTTGTGTGGGAGAGGAAGAAAACCATACAACCTCGCTGCGCTCGGTGGAAATGCAACTCATCCCTTTACTTATTAACTGCTGTTTCCGCGCAGCTACAGATAAAAGATAAGCTGCGCACCTTCCCCAGAAGGGAAGGCTTCACAAGGAATAAAGAAAAGATTTCCAATCTGATTTGTTTTGGACCTTTCGTAATCCTATCCAAACCTTCCCTTCCAGGGCAAGGTCAAAGGCATACTTCCCCGTCTGGGAAAGCAAGTAATACGGCATGGCTCTGCTTTGGGCTCTTTTATTTTTTTGTTTGTATGGACATGTCGTACCAGGTTTTGTTGCCGTATTTGAGGGCGTTGATGCCGTCTAGTTTGTAGCCTAGTTTCTTATACAGCGGGACGAGGTGGTCTTCGCAGATAAGTGTGAGGCGTGTGCAGCCCAGGGTGGCCGAGAGGTGTTCGGCTTGCTTCAGGAGCTTGGTGCCTATGCCTTTTCCCTGATACTTGGGATCGATGGCGAGGTAGAGACCCATGAAGGTGGTGGGATTTTCTTCGGGGCGGGCTTTCTTTTCGTACATCCAGCCCTGTATGGATGTTTCTCTGGCGCCAAGGCCGCAGATGAAGCCGAGGATTTCTTTCCCTTCTCTGGCAAGGAGGAAGCCTTGCGGGAAGTGTTCTACGTGGGCGGTGAGGATGGGCTTGGCGTAGTAGACTGTGCTTTTGAATGCCGCGGTTGCGATTTCTTCGATGCGGTCAATGTCTTCTATGGATGCGTTTGTGATTTCCATTTCTTTCTTCCTTTTTGTTTTTTTATTATTCTAGGCACTTTCCCTGAAAATTTGCAAGGAAAAAGGACCGTGACGAAATGATTATCCATTTTGTCACAGCCCTTTTTTCTTTTTATATAAAATTATCCTCAGGCAATTTCAAAGACGACGGTGACGTGGCTTTCCATTTTGGAATCACCGGGGTCTACGGGTGTCGTCGTTTCCACGTTGTCGCGGGCAGCGGCGGCTTTGAAAGACATCAGGCGGTACGGGACGACGTTCACGCTGTCTTCGTTGACGGAGATGACGTTCACGACGGTACGTCCGAGGGCTGATGCCAGGATGTTGGCTTTATTTTTGGCATCAAGGGCAGCGGCTCTTAAGGATGCGTCCTTGAATTTCTGTGTATCGCTCACACCGAAGTCGACGGAGTCGAGGCGGGTGGCGCCTGCATTGATGGCTGCATCCATGACTTCACCTGTCCTTGCAATGTTGGTGACGGTGACGTTCATGGTGTTGTTGCAGATGTATTTCAGGTCGGTTTTTCTTCCCTTGTTGTCGTAGTTCTGCTGCGGATAGACGCTGTAGTTCTGTGTTTCGATCTTGGAAGCGTCGGCGCCTGCTGCAATGACGGCGTTTCTGACGGCGGTCATCGTGTTCGCATTTTCACGGACGGCAGCTTTGCTGTTGGCAGATTCTGTCTGTACGGAAATATGAAGGGTGGCAATGTCGCTCTTGGCGGTCACTTGTCCCGATCCGGAAACGGTGATGCTTCTTCTGGCAGGTTCTTCTGCCTGCGCTGTCATGGTAGAGAATACGAGAAGACTTGCGGCCGCAAGGGCCAGCCATTTCTTTTTCATGGGAACCTTCCTTTCATTTGTAAAATAATTGACTATAAGTCATATTATACACTCTTAGGGGATCAGGGTCAAATTTCCCGCCAGAGCACCGCTGAAAATGATATAATAATTGAAATTTACTTTTGAGGAGGCGAAGAGATGGATTTAGCGAATTACTTGTCTTTCCTTGGCGCGGCGATCCTGCTGACGCTGGCTCCGGGGCCGGATAATATGTACATCCTGACGAAGAGTCTTTCGGCAGGGCCCAGGCAGGGTGTGACGCTGGCGATGGGGCTGGCGACGGGTCCTCTCTGGCATACGCTTCTTGTCATGGCAGGTGTGGCGGCTTTCATCCAGAGTTCGCCGGCGGCTTTCATGGTCTTGAAATACTGCGGCGCGGCTTACCTCCTCTATCTCTCCTACGGCGCTTTCCGTTCGAAGGGTGCTTCGATCAAGGCGGGCGACGTGGTGGACAAGTCGGAGAGCTTTGCGCTCTACAAGAGGGGTTTCCTCATGAATGCGTCGAATCCGAAGGTGCTTCTTTTCTTCCTCGCGATTCTTCCGCAGTTCGTCCAGCCGAATGGGTTCCTCTCCCCCAGTCTTCAGATCGGTCTTCTGGGGCTGACGTTCTCCATCCAGGCAGCCATCCTCTTCTCGATCGCCGCCATCTGCGCCGGCCAGCTAAAGGATACCCTCATCCGTCATGAGAGCTTCCCGCTCATCATGAGCCGCGTGGAGGGCACGCTTCTCCTCCTGATCGCCATCGGGCTGATGTTCCTGTAATGAAATAAAAAGGAAGTGCGTTCTTTGACAGATGCACTTCCTTTTTTGATGGGTAGGATGATTAAAACCGTAAAGGATGCTTCGCCTTCTTAGAAACTGCACCCCTTTCGTCCTTCGGGCACTTCCCTCCGTTGGGGGCAGCTCTGCGATGAGAAACAAAGGAACTCAGTTCTTATTTGTCTTAAACTTATATAGCTTCGCTCGTGGAAATCAACCCTAACCGCCACTTCGTGGCCCTCCTTCCCCGTCTGGGAAGGTAAACACCTTTAAACCTCGCTTCGCTCGAGAAAAGGAGAAGCAGTGTTTTAGGAGATTTCTACAGCCCCTTTTAAAATGCTTATTTCTCCGGGACTTCGCCCATGTCTATGACGATGAAGCCTGCGGCATAGGGAGCGATGGCGTATTGCTGGAAGACGAAGTAGAGGTGATTGTTTTTGTCGATGTAGAAGGTTTCCGGGAATTTGTTGATCTTGTAGTCCTTGAAGAGGAAGAGGTGGTTGGCCTCTGCCTGAAGGGCGGTCTGGCGGCGGAGTTCTTCCAGGGTGAGGTTCGGCATTTTCTTCTTGAGGTCTTCGAAGGTGACTTTATGTCCCATCTGGTCGAAGGTCAGTCCCTTGGCATAGGTCAGGGGATGCGCCGCATGGTAATAGTAAACGGATTCGAAGAGGAGAAGGCTGGTGTACGGATCGTTTTCTCCAACCATACCTTCTTTGTAGTTGATCCATCCCTTTGTGCCGCCTCCGGTGCGCTGATTGGCTTTTGCCACATAGCTGGCAAAGCGGTCGATTTCTGTATCGATGGCGCTGTTGATTCTTGCGCGGCGAAGGAGATTTGCGTCTTTCGAGACGGCTTTGCGCACTTCCATGGTGCCGTCTTTGTAGGATTCAGAAACAATGGCAGGGCCTTGCGCCTGTTTCAGTGTCTCGGCGGTGTACGCTTCAGCGGTGCCAATGGCTGGAAACAGGAGCAGGGCAGCCATAAGGCCGATTTCCAATTTCTTCATAGTGATTCCTCCTTGATGGAATGCCGGGTCAGACTGTCCCTATCGGGACGCAGAAGACGCCGTACTTGTAAAGCGTCCTTTCGCCCGGCTGGTAAATGGCATAGACGACGCCTTTCTTCGACACGTAGTAGTTCGTGGGAAGGGCCGCCTTTCTATGAGGAAGCAGCATGATCCCCGCTTTGGATGCATATGCCTGTATCCTTTCCTCCGCATCGCCTGCTGTCATGCGCGGAAAGAGACGCTTGAAGGGAATGAGATTTCCTCCCGCGTCAAAGTTGAGTCCCTTCACGAAGAGGGAGGAGCCGCTTGCGCTCTTCCATTCCTCGATGAGGACAAGGCTTGTGATCCCCTGCAGGTTGCTGTAGTAGTTTGCGATAAGACCTTCATTCCACGTCATGATCCCCGTGATGCCGGCAGGTTCCCTGGAAAGTTCGTCCAGGAAATTCCTTTTCTCCCTGGCAATCGCCGCATTGACGTAGCCTGCGAAGTTTTCATTGATGCCGTGCGCAATCAGGTACGGGCTTTTGAGGTAAGCACGCGTGAGATGGTAGTCGTCTGTGCGGAATGCCCCGGACTGCTCCGCCGGATTTCCGGAAAGTCCCGGAAGGGAAATGGCGGCAGCATCCGCTCCGATGCTTCCCCCGAGTGCGAGTACAAAAACGGCCGCTGCAGCAGCTTTTTTCCAATTCATACAAGGTCCCCCTTTATTTTCCTCATATCTGTTTCTCATTATATACTAAAAAACACTTTGCCAAAACAGGAAAAATTCTCATTTGTCATTCTTGTTTCTATTTTAAGTATTGTTTAAAATCATGTGTCTCTCTCTGAATTATAATAGAGAAAAAGGAAAAATTCAGGAAGCAGGAAGAAAGAAGATTATTATGAAGAAATATACGCCGTCGGATCTTCTCTATTATTTTGCGGGAGAGAAGAAGGTCCTTTTGTACGTGACGATCAGCGGGCTCATCTACAATGTGGGCATGACGCTCTCTCCCTGGTTTGAAGGACAGCTGGCCCAGTACGTGATAGATATCCTGGGCGGCGAGCGAGCGCCTTCGGCTATGCTGCGCCTCGCTTCGCTCTACCTTCTGACGATCATGATCGTGCAGGGCTGCCGCGCTCTCAAGCGTCTCTACGTGCGCCATTTTGCGAACGACATCTCCCTTGCGATGAAGGCAATCCTTTACCGCACGCTCATCCATCAGGAAACGGCGAAGGCGGGCGAGACGGAAGGATCCCTCATGACGCGCGTCGTCTCGGACGTCGATGCCTGCGTGGAAGGCATGCGCAAATTCACGACGGAGGTCTTCGACACGGGCGTCGTCATGGTGGCTTATGCCGCGCTCCTTTTTTACTATGACTGGAAATTGACATTCCTCGTCCTTCTCTTCCCTCCGATTGCCTACTTCATTGCCGGCCGGCTCAAGAAGGTCGTGACCGACAGCGCACGCGCCGGGAAAGAATCAAGCGGGCGCCTTTCTGACCGCACAATGGACCGCATCAGGAATGCGCTCACTTACCGCATTTTCGGCGAGGAAACGGCGCAGGACACCATCTATGAGACGTACCTTGCCGATTATAAGAAGAAGACCGTCCGCGCCAATCTATGGGGCAATACGATGGAGCCTCTTTATGAAGTCATCGCCATGACGGGCGCATTCTTTATCATCGTCCATGGCGGCAGGAACGTCATGGGGACGGGCTGGGCTTCCTGGGACATTGCGGCCTTCTCCGCCTACCTTGCCTGCTTTGCGCGCCTTGCGGTGAAAGCCTCCCATGCAGCGCATCTTTTCAATGCTGTGCAGAAAGCGAAGGTGTCATGGGTCCGCGTCCGTCCTTACCTGAAGGATATCGAGGAGACAGAAGAAAAAGTGTCCCCGTCTGCCGATCTTTCCGTCAGCCACGTTTCCTTCACCTACCCGGGCGGCGACCACCCGATTTACAAGGATTTCAATCTTGAAGCCAGGTCCGGTGAATTCATCGGCGTCACAGGGGAAGTTGCCAGCGGGAAATCGACGCTCGGCCGCACATTCCTCTGCGAGTACCCTTATGAGGGCACGATCCTTTATGGAGGAAAGCGCCTTGGAAGCGAAATCGACCCCATCGGCACAGTCGGCTACATGGGCCACCGCCCTGAACTTTTCTCCGGAACGATCGAGGACAACATCCGCCTCGGAAAGCCCGGCGATCTCGATGCTGTTCTTAAAGCTGTCGAGATGGACAAGGAAATTTCCTCCTTCCCGGATGGCATCCACACGATGATCGGAGAGGGCGGCCTCCGTCTTTCCGGCGGCCAGCAGGCGCGCGTGGCTCTGGCCCGTACGCTCTACCACAAGCGCCCGCTCCTCATCCTGGACGATCCCTTCTCCGCCGTCGACAGAAAGACGGAAGAGGAAATCCTCACCAACATCCGCCCGATGCTGAGGGATTCGATCGTCATCCTCATTTCTCACCGTCTCCATTTCTTCAAGGACTTCGACCGCGTCGTCTGGATTTCTGGCGACGGAAGTGTAGAGGTCCTTCCCCATGAAGAACTTCTCAGCAAGAACAGGCAGTACCGCCGCCTCTGGAAGATGCAGCACGCCCTCGCGGAAGGAGGGGACGATAAATGAACAAAAAGAATCCCGTCGACACGAAGCGCCCGCTTTATTCCATTTTCCGCTATGCTGCCCTGCATAATAAGAAGCTGACCATCGGGCTCGTCCTTGCGATCCTCATCTCCGTCACCGTTTCCGTCACGCCGCCGCTGATCCTCAGGCGCATCGTCGATGAACTGACGGCAGAAAATGCGACGCTTCCCTTCCTCCTCCAGGCAGGCCTTCTCTACTTTGCCCTGACAGCCGTCTCGGGCATTGCAGACTCAGTCAAGGAAACGATCATCACGATCTTCGGCCAGCGCTCGACGCGCCACATCCGCTCCTTCATGGCGGACAAGCTCTCGCGCCTGCCCTCTTCCGTCTTCATAGAAAACGACAGCGGTTCGCTCGCCTCGCTCTTCGTGAACGACGTCGATACCCTCGAAGACCTCTTCGACTCGGGCATCATTTCCATGATTTCCGACGTCTTCCGCATCGTTTCCATCCTCTGCGTCGTCTATTTCCTGAGCAAGGGCCTCATGATCCTGCTCTTCTTATCGCTGCCGATTCTCTTCCTCCTCACGAGATCATTCCAGCGCCGCATGCTCTCCGCGCAGCTCGACAACAGGAAAGCCGTCGCGGGCATCAATCAGGCGATCCCTGAAACGATTGCCAGCATCCGCACGATCCGCCTCTACCACCGCGAATCCTTCATGGAAGAAAGGTACGGGAAATCCGTCCGCGCGGGGTTTGACGCAATGAACCGGAGCAACCTGTACGACTCGATTTACTCGCCGATCATCATCACGGTGAGCTCGCTTATCATCGCCATCATGGTCGTTCTCTCCGTCAGCCGGAGCGACTTCCAGGCACTCTTCGGCATGAGCGCAGGTACCGCCGTCGCCCTCATCGCCTACGTCGGGAAGGTTTTCTCGCCGCTCGAAAGCATCGGCATGGAAATCCAGAATATCCAGTCCGCTATCGCAGGCTGCAAGCGGATCGGCGACTTCCTTTCGGAAAAGGAAATGGAAACGCCTTCCGCAGCAGTTTCTGAAAAAGAAGAGAATATCCCGATTTCCATCCGCCATCTTTCCTTTGCCTACGAAGACGGAAAGCCTGTCTTCCACAATTTCGACCTCACCATCCATGAAGGCGAGAATGTCACGCTGATTGGAAGGACAGGCTCGGGCAAGAGCACGCTCTTCAAACTCATCTGCGGCCTCTACCAGCCATCTGAGGGCACCGTCCGCATCTTCGGCCGCGCGCCGGAATCCATCCCTGAAGAGGAAAGAAGAAAGGTATTCGGCCTCGTCGAGCAGCAGTTCAAGCCAGTTTCGGGAAATATGCGGGACCAGATTACGCTCTCCGATCCCTCCATTTCCGAGGAAGACGTCAGAAGAGCACTGGCCGAGACAGGCATCCTTCCTGCCATCGAAGACTTGCCGGAAGGTTTTGATACCCCTTACGACCCGGGCCTCCTTTCACAGGGCCAGTTCCAGCTCCTCTCCATTGCCCGCGCGACCGTCACGAATCCGCCGCTTCTCCTTCTCGATGAAATCACGGCGAACCTTGACTCCGTCACAGAGAAGCAGGTCCTTGACGCCCTGCGCGCTGCTTCTGAAAAGCGCACGGTGCTCTCCATTTCCCACCGCCTCTTCGAAGCCGCGGGAGGCAGGCAGGTCCGCATCGGCCATTGATTCTTGAAGAGACCATCCGATTCGACTATAATACCTGTATACATCCAAGGCCATAAGCCTTTTACATAAGAGAGGGGATCATTTATGAATAGTACGTATTTACCGCACTTCACCATCGGCAGCGATGCCTATGACAAGATTCCGGATATTTGCGGCGAATATGGAAAAACCGCTGTCATCATCGGCGGCACCAAGGCTAGAATCGCCGCTGAACCGCTGATCAGAAAAGCCGTCAGCGGAAAGATCGATATCACCGGATCCTTCCTCTACGGCGACGACGCTACATTTGAAAACGCCGAAGCACTGACAAAGATCCCGGAAATCCAGGAAGCCGACATGATTTTCGCCGTCGGCGGCGGCCGCGCGACCGACACCTGCAAATGGGCTGCGCACCTCCTGAAGAAACCGATTTTCACATTCCCGACACTCGCATCCAACTGCGCCTCCGTCACTGCCGTCTGCATCATGTACAACCCGGACCACAGCTTCAAAGGCTCCATTTACAGAGAACGCGGTGCATGGCACACCTTCATCAATACGGAAATCATCGCACACTCCCCGCGCCAGTACTTCTGGGCAGGCCTCGGCGATGCTCTTGCCAAGCAATATGAAGTCCCCTTCTCCGCCAGAGGCATGGACCTCACATGGATCCAGCAGACCGGCGTGAACAATGCACAGAACGTAGCACCGGGCATTCTGAAATACGGCAAGGAAGCCCTCGCTGACGTAGACAAGGGAATCGTGACAGACGCTCTCGAAGCAGCCACCCTTTCCATCATCGTAGCTCCGGGCATGGCCTCCGTCTGCATCGAGGATGACCTCGACTCCAGCCTCGCGCATGCCATCTACAACAGCCACACCCGCACCCCGCACAAGGGCGAGCACTTCCACGGCGCCGTCGTCAACTACGGCCTTCAGGTCATGCTCACCATGGACGGACAGATCGAAGAAAGAGACAAGATCTACAACTTCGCCAAATCCATCAACCTTCCGCACTGCCTGGAAGACATCGGCATCGACCCCAAGCACCCCGATGAACTCGTAGAAAACTGCCTCCATACCAAAGATATGAGAGTCAAGCCATACGACATCACCTTCGACATGGTCTACAAGGCTATGATGGATGTTGAAAAACTGAAGGATAAATAAATAAAAGGATAGTGAAAAAGGACTCTTGATGAGTCCTTTTTTTGTGGGGGGAACCGGGCAGGCATGGAAAGGCAAAACCGGACAACCGAGCTGACGCTCGAGTGAGAAGAAAAAACCGGACAACCAAGGCGATGCCTTGAGAAAAATGATTAAAACCAGACAACCGAGCTGACCCGAGTGGAAAATGCACCCCTTTCGGCGCATACGTGCCACTTTCCCCTAACGGGGACAGCTAATACCACAAAACCTCGCTTCGCTCGTGGAACCTTTTTATAAAAACCAATGAATACTACACCCCTTTCTTCGGCAACTTTAGAAAATGTATTCTTTAAAACCTTCACAACCAGCCTGCGGCTGAGGAACTACTGTATCCACCACAAAAGTGGTCCCCCTTTGGTATGATTCAACAAGAAAGACAAAATAATATCATAAATATATTAGGAGGTCATTCTTATGCCATGTAAAACCAAAGCGTCCCCGGAGGAAATGTTAGACCAGATTGCTTCATATCTCTATCAGGGTGTTACGATTACCCAGGCAGCTGAAAATCTTCATATGAGCCGCATAACATTCAGGAAATGGGTCCTCCGGTATAAAGAGGAGGGCTTTAAGGGATTGCGGCCCAGGCAGCATTTGTCTTACTACTCCAATCAGATGAAGATCCAGGCCGTAAAGGAATATCTTAAAGGCGGTGTTTCCATGCTTTCCGTCTGTGCCAAATACAGAATTTCCGGCACACTCTCCCTTAAAACATGGATTGAGGCGTATAATGAGCATAAGTTGACAGACCTCGTTTCTGAAGGAGGAGATCTTATGGGCAAACGCCAGCAATCGGTCAAGGAAGAGCGAGTCAGAATCGTTCAGGAGTGCATCGCCAGTGGATGCGATTATAACAAGATAGCCAAGAAGTACAACATGTCCTACCAAACGCTCTACACATGGGTAAAAAAGTTCAAGGAAATGGGCGAAGTTGGTCTTGAGGATTACAGAGGAAAGCCGATCAGGCTCCAAACGCCCCGGACCGAAGAAGAACAGCTGCGTCAGGAGAATGCCAGACTTCTTGAAGAACAGAAGGATCTTATAGCAGAGATTGCCCTGCTAAAAAAAAAAGATGGAGATAGAGGAAAGGTTGCGTTCCTCGAAGGATTCAGCCTTACTCACCTTCTCAGAGATTTTAAAGCCATAAAAGAAGTCCATGAAGAAACCAACATCTCCATAGAAAGTCTCTGCCGACTCTCAAAGGTCTCCCGGGCAGCTTATTACGGATGGCTGAATCATATTAAGAGCGGCCGTGAACTGCTGAGAGAAAAGGTCGCACAGGAGGTCATGAAAACCCATCAGGAATATCCGGATATGGGATACCGCCGGATTAACGATTGGATCAAGAAGGATGACAACATCAATATAAATGTAAGCGACAGTCTGGTTCTTCGTATCATGCGGATACTTAATATTAAGTCCGTGATCAAGTACAAGACCGATGGTTGCACTCGTAACGCAAAGGATCCAAAGTACATTTTTGAAAACCTGCTGAACCGTGACTTTGATGCCGGCGTGTCCAATGCAAGATGGATGACGGATGTCACTGAATTCAAGTACACAACTGCTGATGGAGTTTTGCACAAGTTATATTTAAGCGCGATTATTGACGGCCATGATCGCCGGATTGTCTCTTATGTCATCGGCGACAGGAACAATACTGCACTGGCTTTTGAGACAATGGAAAAGGCACTTAAAGAGAATCCTGGAGAACATCCAATGATTCATACCGACCGCGGATTCCAGTATACAAGCAACGGATTCCATAAGATTGTTGAAAAAGCAGGACTGGTTCACAGCATGTCCCGTGTAGGCTGCTGTGCAGACAACGGTCTGATGGTCTGATGGAAGGGTTCTGGGGAATGCTGAAGCGCGAACGTTACTACACACGTAAATTCACCAGCCGTAAAGCAGTGGTAAGCATGATCAACGGCTACATCTACTTCTACAACAACAAACGCATTCAGCGCAAATTACATCTTTTAGCTCCAATGGAAGTATTCAACGCAGCTCCAATGGCTGCATGATTAAGATTAAAGTACGATTAGATTTTTTATGATATTTATTTGTCTGTATTAACAAATCCGCACCAGTATCGAATGAGTATCTTACGGTTTTCATTTACAGTTCGTAAAAAATGATAGTGATAATAGCAGTATTAAATGATGGCGAAAGGTTTTAACCTGCCCGTCGGGGAAGGATCCAGCCTATATTTATACTGATGCTGGAGAAAGGGGTGCAGTTCCTTCGAGCGAAGCGAGGTTGTGTGGTTTTGCACTTGACCTTGCTCGGGAAGAGAAGGTGCCCGACCTAAATTTCTGATGTCGGGCGGATGAGTTGCATTTCCTTCGAGCGCAGCTCGGTTGTATGGTGTTCAGCCGCAGGCTGGTCGTCCGGTTTTCAATGGTTTTAATTGTTCCCTCCCTACTAAAAAAGAACGCACGAAATGCTGTGCGTTCTTTTTTTCCCATTTTAGAGGACGCGGCCCAGGTCGCGTGCCATTTGTTTGTCCTTTTCCGGGGGACGGCCGGCGATGGTGAGGTAGCCTCCTATCATGGCGCCGTTGAGGCCGGCGGCGAGTGCGAAGGACTGCATGTCGCGGAGGCCTCCTTCTCTTCCTGCGCATACGCGGATAATGGCGTGGGGCAGGATGAAGCGGTAGACGGCGAAGTAGCGGAGGATTTCAAGCGGCTGCGGCGGCTTGGTTTCTCCCATCGGGGTGCCCGGGATCGGGTTGAAGATGTTTAAGGGGACGGAGCGGATGCCTCTTTCCTTCAGGGCGAAGGCCATGTCGAGGCGGTCTTTTTCCGTTTCTCCCAGGCCGAAGATGCCTCCGGAGCAGACGTCGAGGCCTGCGTCCTGGATGCGGCGGATGTGGTTCATTTTCTCGTCATAGGTATGCGTGGTGCATATTTCGGGGAAATAATCTCTCGACGTTTCCAGGTTGCAGTGGATTCTTTCGCAGCCTGCTTCCTTGAGTCTCTTCAGCTGTTCGTCGGTAAGGAGACCCAGTGAGCAGCAGACGGAAAGTCCGGTGTGCTGTGTCACGAGGCGTACTGTTTCGACGATGGATTCGAATTGTTTGGGATCGGTCTGGCCTCTCCCGCTGGTGACGATGCCGAATCGTTCGGCGCCATAGGCTTCTGCCTGACGGGCTTCCTTGAGAAGTTCTTCAGGACGGCGGAGCGGATACTCCTTGACGCCTGTGTTGTACCAGCCTGACTGCGCGCAGAAGCGGCAGTTTTCGCTGCAGCGTCCGCTTCTTGCGTTGACGTCGCTGCAGAAGTGCATCTCATCTCCGCAGAAGGTGCGGCGGATGCGGTCGGCGGATGCGATGAGGAAATAGGGTTCGCGCTTCCCGCAGTCGAGAAGTTTCTCCGCCATTTCCCTTGTTATTTCTCCGCCTTCCAGGACTTTGTCCATATACTCGGTAATGAGCGCTATATCCTGATTCATTGTCCCTCCCATTGGTTCTTCCCGGTATGATCAAGGAAAAAGGCACGCCCTGCGGCATGCCTCTTCCACTTACTGTACGTTCGGCATGGTTCTTGTACGGCCGAGGTCGCGCAGCATGGTGAGATCATCATGCGGGTCGGAGCCCTTGCTGGTGAGGTAGTTGCCGATCATGACGCCATTCATTCCGCCTGCCAGAGCCATGGACTGCAGGCTTCTGAGGTTCAGCTGGCGGCCGCCTGCTGTACGGATCTGTGCTTTTGGAAGCACGAAGCGGAACATAGCGAATGAACGGAGGATTTCCAATGGAGCCAGAGGCTCGTTGTGTTCATAAGGGGTTCCCGGAATCGGGTTCAGCACGTTGAGCGGAATCGCATCAATGTGCAGTTTCTTCAGATGGAAAGCCATCTCGACTCTCTGGTCGAGGGTTTCGCCCAGACCGAGGATGCCGCCGCAGCAGACGCGGATGCCGGCTTTCTGAGCGCGCTGGATGTTCTCAGCTTTTTCCTCGGCGGTATGTGTGGTGCAGACTTCCTGGAAGAAGGAAGGTGCAGATTCAATGTTGCAGTGAAGACGGTTTACGCCGGCTTCTTTGAGCTGGTATGCCTGTTCCTGTGTGAGGAAACCAAGCGAGCAGCAGACTTCGATGCCGATTTCCGTGCGGATACGGCGGATGAGATGCAGAATTTCTGCGAAGTCTTTCGGATTTCTCTGATCACGGCCTGCGGTAACGATATCGAAGCGGGCAGCGCCTGCTTCTTTCGCTTTCTGGGCTGCTTTCATGACTTCTTCTTCCGGCAGGAAGGTGTAGTTGTCTATGCCTGTGTCGTAACGGGCAGACTGGGCGCAGAACTTGCAGTCTTCCTGGCAGCGTCCGCTTCTTGCATTGACGATAGCGCAGAGGTCGACGCTTCTGCCGGAGAATTTCTGACGGATCTTATCAGCGCATGCCAGAAGAAGCATGGTGTCTTCGTCTGTCGTACGAATCAGTGCTTTTGCTTCTTCTTCGGTGATTTCTCCGCCGTCCAGAATTCTGTCTGTAATTTTTAAAATCTGTTCACAACCGCTTTCCATGAATGACCACTCCTTAAATGAATACATCCTGTTGTATAGTAACAGGGTCTCTCCTTGGTGAAACCTTACGCGTCAGATGCGTAATTCTGACCCCTCGGAAATCGGGAAATTTCCTTGAGGCTTAAAGCTGTGGCTGGGTTCTGCTTCTTCCCAGATCGTTGACCATGGTCAGGTCTTCTCTCGGATTTCTGCCGCCGGTGGTCAAATAGCCGCCGACCATGATGCCGTTCAGGCCGCCCGAGAGAGCATGTGCCTGGAGGCTGCGAAGGTTGACTTCACGTCCGCCTGCTGTGCGAATGAGCGCTTTTGGAAGTACGAAGCGGAATACCGCAAAGGTACGGAGCACTTCCAGCGGAGCCAGACGTTCGTTCGTGTAGAACGGTGTCCCTTCGACAGGGTTGAGGATATTCAACGGAACAGAGTCGATGTGGAGCTTTTTCAGATGGAATGCCATTTCCACACGCTGGTCGAGGTCTTCGCCCAGTCCGATGATGCCGCCCGAGCATACGCGGATGCCTGCCTTCTGCGCTGTCTGGATGATGTCTTCCTTATCTTCCATCGTGTGCGTGGTGCAGATTTCCGGGAAATAGGACGGTGATGTTTCGATGTTGCAGTGGATTCTTGTGATGCCTGCTTCGCGAAGACGGATGGCCTGTTCCTCAGTGATGAGACCCAGGGAGCAGCAGACTTCAATGCCCACCTGATCGTGAATCTTCTTCACGACATCGATGATTTCCTCGAATTCATTCGGATTATCCTGATTTCTTCCGCTCGTTACCAGAGAGAAACGGACAGCGCCCGCATCCTTGGCTTTCTTGGCAGCGGCCAGAATCTGGTCCTCCGGCAAAAGACGGTAAGTCGTAGCTCCCGTCCTGTAATGACCGGACTGCGCGCAGAATTTGCAGTCCTCCTGGCAGTGTCCGCTGCGCGCATTGATGATGGCGCAGAAGTCAACAGCATTGCCGTTGTACTTCTGACGGATCTTATCTGCCATAGCCAGAAGCAGCATGGTATCTTCATCCTTTGTACGGATCAGACGGCCTGCTTCTTCTCTAGTGATCTCTCCCCCGTCCAACACTTTGTTGGCCAGGCGGATGATTTCCTCACAAGAGCTTTCCATATGTAATTCCTCCCGAATAAAAAAATGGTTTCCCAGGTATTGGAGATTAACCTGTAAAATGACCGCAGGAATCTGCACTGTCACTTTATGAAATAGTATATTCTATAAACGGTTTATTTGTCAATTTCAGTATTTACTTTAGTTCACAATAGGTTAACAAAGTAGACATTTAATCACGCGTCCGGAATACGCTGTGAAACCTTCGGTTTTATCGGAGAAAATGGGACATATCGCCACAAAAATAAGGGCTCTTCTGACGCGTGATGCATTGTCAAAAGGGCCCTTGATCGTCTACTAAGGAAATATGTATAAGTTGTCATATAAGATTTATATAACTTCAGGCGCTGCCTTGAGCGCTGCTGTTTTTTTCTGGACGCGAAAAAGTCCCGGCAAGGATTTTCGTCCTTGCCGGGACCTCCTCAGGAGTATATGCATCCGGCGGGAGAATCATCTCCCATGCGGCTCACCGGTCAGTCGATCTGAATTTTATGGGACGGTTCGATTTCAGGTTTCCCGGATTTCGGGAGCTCTACTTTCAAAACGCCATCCTTCAGGCTGGCTTTGATGCCCTCTTCCTTGACGCCACTCACGGCGAACTGACGCTGGAAACCGGCGGAGCTGCGTTCGCGGCGGATAAACTTACGATCTGCGTCTTTCGTTTCCTTCGTGTCTTCTCTCTTTGCGGACAGGGACAGGATACCGTTTTCGTAAGTGACCTGAATCTCATCTTTCGTGTAGCCCGGCATGTCACAGGTTACTTCATAGTGATCTTTCAGATCTTCAATATCCGCTTTTGGAACGGAAACATAATCTTTGTAAATGGTCGGAACATCATCAAAGAAATGATCCAGGACCGTATCACCAAACAAACCATCAAATGGAATCAAGCTTCTCATAATAATGACCTCTTTCCTTTTGCGCTTGCATTTGCGTTGTCAAACTTTTAGGATTCCCAGGGCCTCTTTCCTTACCCCTTTCCTCCTGACAACTATAGTATAGCACTTTTAGCACTTAAGTCAAGAGAGTGCTAAAAAACTTTTGACTTTTATTTTTCAATTTTTGAAAATCCGCATATTTACGTAATATTCGCGTTCTAAACTTATTGATTTTTTGACTTTTATCTTGCCAAAGTTAGCTATAAAGCACCATTCATTTTTCTTTTGAAAAGGAGAAATAGTATCAAAAAAATAAAAGGAGCCATGGAGATGACTTCTCATTTCCATGGCTCCTTTTTCAATTCTCAAATCAATCAAATCAGTTCAGCGCAAGTCCTTTGTCGATTTTTTCCAGGTTTTCTTTCATGGTCTTGACATAGTTTGCGTCTTGTTCGCCGCTTTCTATGGTGTCAAGGGTTTCGACTTTGGCGCCGGCTTCTTTGGAGATGGTCTCGGTCAGGGCCGGGCTGATCATGTCTTCGGTGAAGATGGTCTTGACGTTGTGCTTCTTGCAGAAGTCGATGAGGTCTGCGAGTTTGGCCGGGGACGGTTCGCCGGATGCGAATGCGTCTTCGACGCTGGCCTGGGTGAGGCCGAAGTCACGGCAGAGGTAGCCGAAGGCTGCATGGCCTGCGACGAGTTCTTTGCTGTGGCCGGTGGAGAGTTTCTTTTTGTACTCTTCGGTCATAGCCGTGAGGTCTTTGTCGAGCTTCTCATAGTTCTTTTCGAAGTATTCCTTGTTTTCAGGAGAAGCGGCAGCAAGGGCATCTGCGATGTTCTTTGCTTCTTTTCTTGCTTCTTCCGGTCCGAGCCAGACGTGCGGATCGAAGTCGCCGTGTTCCTTGATTTCATCCTCATCCGTCAGGCGGATGGGGTCGATTCCCTTGGATGCAACGACAGCGACGGGGCCGTCTTTCATGCTCTTGAGCATCTCAGGCGCCCAGCGTTCCATGCCCATTCCGTTGTAGATGAAAACTTTGGAATCTTTGACGCGCATCATGTCGGATGCTTTTGGTTCAAATTCGTGGGGTTCTGTGCCGTCCGGTATGACGACAGTGATAGCTACGCGGTCTCCCCCGATGGCCTGCGTGAGCTCTTTCATGGCTTCAAAGGATACGGTGACGGGAACTTTCCCTGCCGGGGCGGATGCCGCCGGTTTCTCTTCCTTGCCACAGCCTGCTGTAATGATGAGGCAAGCTGCCGCGCCTGCTAAAGCCAATTTTTTCCACAATTTCATGATAGAAATACTCCTTTTTCTTCTAATGGCGGCCGGGCCGCCGGATCCGAGTACCGGAGACGCATTTCCTTCCTCCCAGGAAATACGGACTCATCAGCGCAGGACTTTTTTTGCCAGGATCGTCACAAGGAGCAGTCCGGCTGCAAAGAGCGCTGTGACGCCGCCCGGTGCGGCGCCTATGTAATAGGATGCGAAGAAGCCCCCCAGTATGGACAGGAAACTGTACACCATCGCGGCGAGGAAGGTTGCGCGGAAACCTTTCCCCAGCTGCAGCGCCGAGGCCACCGGAAGCGTGATCATCGAGGTAATGACTAATATCCCGACAGATCGGATGGAAACGGAGATGACAGCCGCCACAAGGAAGGCGAAGACATAATTCAGTACTTTGACGTGCGCGCCGGCAACGCGCGCTGCTTCTTCATCGTAGGTGATGTAGAGAAGCTGGTGGTAGTTCAGGATGACCGTCAGGACGGCGGCAAGGCTCAGGAGCCCTGTGATCGCCATGTCCTCATTGCTGACCGTCAGCATCGAGCCGAAGAGGTAGGCATCGGCATTAGCATGGAGACGCCCGGAGCTGATCAGCGTGATAGCGATACTCACGGAGACGGAGAGGACAACGGACAGGATGAGATCGGTATATTTCTTGAAATACTGCCGGAGAAATTCGATCATCATCCCCGCAAAAGCGGTGAAGACGAAGGAAACGAGGACGGGACTCTCCCGGAAGAGAAGCCCGAGCGTGACACCCGCCAGAGACGAGTGCGCCAGGGTATCCCCGATCATCGAGTACCGTTTCAGCACCAGGAAAAGCCCGATGCATGGGCAGAGAACGGCGATGCAGATGGAAATGATGAGCGCATTCTGCATGAAGGTATAACTAAACATGGCCGCCCTCCTTTTCTATGTATTCTTCTATATAATGGCGGACACTGCAGAGGTGGCCGTGTCCGTGTTCGACGTGGTAGAGGCGGTCGGAGACTTTGCCGGCCTCTGCGAGGTTGTGCTCGACGGCAAGGATGGTGACGCCCTTGTCCTTATGGAGGGTATCGAGTTCCTTGTAGATGTCTCGCTGGCTGGTCAGGTCGACGCCGGTCGACGGTTCATCGAGGATGAGGAGATCAGGACTTCCCATGAGCGCCCTGGCAATCAGCACCTTCTGATGCTGGCCGCCCGAGAGGCTTCCCATGAGCTGTTTCTTGTACCCTTCCATGCCTGTCACGGAAAGGACCTGACCCACGTCGATTTTTTTCAAATGCAGCAGTTTCCCGTAGGAATGGATGACTTCTTCCACGGTGATGGGAAAGGAAGCATCCGAGGCGGACCGCTGCGGCACGTAGCCAATGCGGCGGGCGCGGCGCGTGACCGTCCCGGAGACCGGCTTCAGGAAGCCCAGTATGATTTTCAGAAGGGTGCTCTTGCCGCTCCCATTATTTCCTACGATGGAAATATACTCTCCGCCCGCCAGATGGAAATCGACATCCTCCAGCAGCCAGGGAGCGCTCCCTGTGTAGGAAAAATATAAATTCTCAATGGTCAGCATGATGGATCCCTCCGGACCTGCAATGAAAAGGGCGGCTTTCAATCACGCCGCTCTTTTTTTAATCAATCAAATTGTTCTGCCGCTTTGCGGACAGCTTCAAATACTTCAGTGAAAGGCAGTTTGTTTTCTTCTGCCAGCGCTTTCACGGATTCATATTCCGGATAGTTGCGGACGGTATCGGAAAATGTGACCTGCTTGACGCGGGCCGGTCCGAAAGGTGTTGCCACTTCCCTTTCTTCGCGCTTCAGGATGACGCGCATGACGCTTGGGAATTCGCGGACGCCGATGGTCGTCGTTTCACGGAAAATGACAGCTTCGACAGCTTCACGGAGTTCCTTTTTGCAGATGACGGTCAGTTCCCATGCTGGACGGTTCTTCTTCATGAATACCGGTGCGTAGTGGACGTCGAGAGCCCCTGCCTGCATCAGTTTTTCAAGGGTGTAGCCCAGGACTTCGCCCGAGCAGTCGTCGATGTCTGTTTCAATCTTCAGGACTTCGTCTCTTTCTCCTTCTCCCTGGTCGTCAGAAATGAGGAGTGCGCGGAGAATGCCGGCTCTTTCGGTGTAAGCACGTTTGCCTGCACCAAGGCCGATGCATTCGATGCGGAAAAGGGACGGAAGCGTGTGGGATGTAGCCAGTGCGCATGCGATCGCAGCACCGGTCGGGGTGACGAATTCCCCTTTGACATCCATGATTTCAAGCGGCATGCCGCAGGCGGTCACGATGTTCAGCGTTGCCGGCACCGGTACGGGCAGGCGGCCATGCTGGCAGCGGACAGTGCCTGTGCCTTCGGAAAGCTTTGGCACGATGACTTCGGAAATGCCAAGGCTGTCGAAGCACACCGCAGCGGAAATGATATCCACGATGGAATCGACAGCGCCGACTTCGTGGAAGTGAACCTCATCGATCGGAAGGTTGTGTGCTTTCGCTTCTGCTTCCGCAATGAGCATGAAAATTTTCTTTGCGATTTCACGGGCATGATCCGTCATGGAAGCGCCGTCAATGACCGCCATGACATCCGCCAGATTGCGGTGTTCATGATGGTGGTGATGGCCATGAACGTGGTCATGATCATGATGATGGCCCTCTTCACCATGGAAGTGCGGGCAGTGATGCTCTTCTTCATCATGATGGTGGTGATGATGGTGGCCTTCCTCACCATGGAAGTGAGGGCAGTGATGCTCTTCTTCGTCATGATGATGATGGTGATGATGGCCCTCCTCGCCATAGAAGTGCGGGCAATGATGCTCTTCTTCATCATGATGATGATGGTGTTCTTCACCGTCTTCATGGCAGTGGCAGTGGTGCTCACCTTCCTCGTCATGATGGTGATGATGTTCTTCACCCTCTTCATGGCAGTGGCAGTGATGTTCTCCTTCCTCGTCATGATGGTGATGGTGGCCTTCCTCGCCCTCTTCGTGGCAATGGCAATGATGTTCACCTTCTTCATCATGGTGGTGATGATGATGGTGGCCTTCTTCACCGTCTTCATGGCAGTGGCAGTGGTGCTCACCTTCTTCGTCGTGATGGTGGTGGTGTTCTTCCGGGACATCGGAAGAAACGACCGGATCAGGGCCGTAGAGGTATGCCATGTCATGGTCGTGGTTTTCATGTTCTGCATCGAGGATGACATTGAAGTCGCAGCAGTCGATGCCGGATTTCTGTACGCGGGAGATTTCTGTCTTGAAGCCCTTCACCGGAAGGGAAGCGAGAGCTGCTTCCAGTGCTTCCTGGTCAGCGCCCAAATCAAGCATGGCAGCAACGAACATATCTCCGCTGATGCCGGAACCGGTTTCCAGATATAATTTTTTACTCACTGATTTTTCCCCTTTCTGCAAGCCTGTTGATTTGGGTCGCCACGTAGCCGGCGCCAAATCCATTATCAATATTGACTGTGACGATGCCGTTCGCGCAGGAATTAATCATCGTCAGAAGCGCCGAAAGGCCGTGGAAGCTGGCGCCATAGCCGACCGATGTCGGAACGGCGATGACGGGATTCTTCACGAGGCCTCCGATGACAGAAGCAAGTGCCCCTTCCATCCCGGCTACGGCGACGACGCAGTTCGCGCTCCTGACCAAGGTTTCCTTGGAAAGTATCCTGTGGATACCGCTCACGCCCACGTCGTAAATGCGTTCGACATGCGTGCCGAAGTATTCAGCCGTCTGGGCCGCTTCTTCGGCGACGGAAATATCCGCCGTGCCGCCTGTGCAGACAGCGACGCATCCGATGCGTTCCTTTCCTTCTTTTTCCTTCTTCAGGATATGGGAGACGGGGTCATAGGAAATATCCGGGATCCTCTCTTTCACGAGTTCATACTGGTGGGAAGAGGCGCGCGTCCCGAAGACTTCCCCGTCCAGCTCATAGAGCTTCTGGAAAATGTCTGCTATGAACTTGTCGGACTTTCCCTGGCAGTATACGACCTCGGCAAAGCCGGACCTTTCTCTTCTGTCCGTGTCGAGCTTTGCATATCCCATTTCCTCATACGAACGCGAAGCAGGGTTGGCGCGGAGCAGTTCTTCGGCCGCTGCCGTATCCATTGTCCCCTTCTTCACTTCTTCGAGTATTTCCCTGACATCCATCGTCTCACCGCTTTCTTACATTTCCAACTGATCCTTGTCGAGTACTTCATCCATGCTTCCCATACGGTAGCCCAGAAGATCCATCGTCACATACGTGAAGCCGATCGCTTTGAATACGCGGGAGACTTCATCGTGCAGCTTGAAGAGCTTGAAGAGTTCTCCCGGGAGCACTTCGATGCGCGCCAGATTTCCTTCATGCACGCGGACGCGGAGCTGCGTGAAGCCTTTGGAGAAAAGGAAATTCTCCGCTGCTTCGACCATCGCAAGCTTCTTGGCTGTGATGCCTTCGTTGTAGACGAAACGTGTCGCCATGCAGGCAAAGGACGGCTTGCTCCATGTGGCAAGGCCGGCTTCTTTGGAAAGTGCGCGGATGTCTGCCTTGTAAAGCCCGGCATGACGGAGCGGGCTCTTGATGCCGAGTTCGGAAAGAGCCGTGAGGCCTGGCCTGTACTGCGATGCATCGTTCATATTTGTCCCGTCGATGACGTAAGCGAAGCCTTCTTCTTTGGCAATCTGCTGCAGCGTGCTGAAAAGGAAGTGCTTGCAGAGATAGCAGCGGTTCGTCGGATTTTCAGCGAAGCCTTCGATGGCGAACTGGTCCATCTTGATGACCTTCTGGCGGATGCCTTCCTTCGTGCAGTATTCCATCGCGTCAGCCACTTCCCTTTCAGGAACGGATGCGAGATTCATCGTGACAGCCATGGCTTTGTCGCCGAGGACTTTATGAGCTTCATGCATAAGGTATGTGGAATCCACGCCGCCGGAGAACGCCAGCATGACGCTGCCGAGCTCCTTGAGGTATGCCTCCAGATTGTCTTGTTTCTTCTGTAATTCCTTAGTAAGCATAAGATTTCTCCATTCTTTTTTGAAAAAGACCGTAAGACTTCAGGCGCATGGCCGGAAGGAAAGAGAGCGGCTTTGTAACGCGGGGATTTCCCGTACTTTTTATTATAACATTTCATAGAATAGAGAAAATGGATAAAGGTGGTATAAGATTCTATAAAGGGATAAAAGCAGTATAAGAATCTATAAGGTATAAAAAAGGCGGCCCTCCGGCCGCCCGAAAACTATTTCCCTTCCATCATCTTGCGGATTCGTTCCCTGCGTCTTCTTGCCGCTTCTTCATCGACGATGATATGATGTCCTGCCGATGTCACGACTTCCATAGGCTTTTCAGGAACAACTTCCTTGCCGTAAGTGCCGTAATCGAAATCACCGCCAAGTGCGCAGCTCGCGCAGTCAGCGCCTCTTGCACCGCGCCACATGCGGTACAGGCAGTATCCGAACCAGCCTGCAATGACAGCGATGATGAGTCCTACCAATATATTATTCATAAGATCCCCTCCCCTGGTCTCTTTTTCAACAGATAACAAAAACGAATGAATGAAAACTCTTCTCAATTTGATTATAGCACGAAAGGCAACTTGGTCAAACGCGAAACGATTGCAGTTTCCTCAAAATTTCATGCGTGCCTTACTTCGAAATTCATCTATATCAAAACGGGCAAACTCCCGTCTCTGTCTAATTTCTACGCCCTTTTAACTTGTACTGAAATACAAAACAAGGTATAATGAAATAATTGTAAAACGGAATTTAATGTAAAGGGAGCAAATTGTGAAAAGAAATCAGCACACCATCGGGAAAGATGTCACGTACAAGGGCCTGGGGCTCCACTCCGGCATGCCTGTCACCATGACCATGCATCCCGCCGCTCCGGGGACAGGAATCATTTTCAAGCGAAGCGACCTGCCCGGAGGACCGGAAGTGCCGGCACAGTCCCGGTACATCACCAATACGCTGCGCGCAACGACACTGGAAAAAGGCGAAGCCAAGGTCTTCACCGTCGAACATGTCCTCTCCGCGCTCTATGCACTCCAGATCGACAACTGCGTGATCGAAATGGATTCGCCTGAACCGCCCGTAGGCGACGGCTCCGCAAAGACATTCTGCGACATGGTCGAGGAAGCAGGCATTGAAACTCAGGATGAGATGATCACGATCCTGACGCTTGATACAAGCGCTGCTGTCTATGAAGACAACAAATTCATCACAGCCCTTCCCTATGACGGGCTCCGCATCACATTCACCTCGATCAATCCGCATCCTCTTCTGGGAACACAGATGAGAGACGTCGTGATTGACCACGACTCCTATATGAAAGAAATCGCGCCGGCAAGAACGATCGGATTTACATGGGAACTCGAAGCCATGAGAAAGATGGGCCTTGGCAAAGGCGGCACATTGGAAAACGCCGTCGTTTACTCCGAGACCGAATGCCTCTCGCAGCTGCGCTTCCCCGACGAACTTGTCCGTCATAAAATACTCGACATCCTGGGAGACATTTCCCTCGTCGGCCCGCTTCATGCGCACATCATCGCCGTCCTCGGCAGCCATAAGCTGAACGCCGAACTATCTGAGAAACTTCAGGCTTTGAAAAAAGACCTCAAGGAATAAAGGAATAAATCCGTACGCACCACCCACATTTCAAGGAGGAAATTATTATGGAAGAAACACAGGAAAAGTTACATCTGAACGTTGAAGAAATCATGGAAATCCTGCCGCACCGCTATCCGATGCTTCTCGTCGACAAGATCACGGAAATGGTACCGATGGACTATGCCATCGGACAGAAATCCGTCACCATGAATGAACCGTTCTTCCAGGGCCACTTCCCGGGCCGTCCGATCATGCCGGGCGCCCTCATCTGCGAAGCTATGGCTCAGGTAGGCGGCGTTGCCCTTCAGTATCCGGAAGAAAACAGAGGACTTATCCCCATGTTCACAGGCATGGAACGCGTCCACTTCCGTTCCCCGGTCGTACCGGGAGACGTTCTCGTCACCAAAGCTGTCATTGAAAAGATCAAAGGCCGCATGGGCAAAGTCCACTGCGAAGGCACCGTAGACGGCGTCCGCAAAGCAGATGCTGACTTCATCTTCTACCTGATGGATCCGGAAAAATCCAAGAAATAAGACTCAACAATAAGCAAGACCGTCCAGGCCGCTTCCCCGCAGCAGGAAACAGCCGATTTCAAAATCATGGACAATCATTCAGGGACCCGCCCGGCTCCGCTGCCCGGCCGCCCGTAAAACAAAGGGGAAATATAAGAACATGGAATTAAAAGTGATCAAACCGATAGATCCGGCGATTCATCCGACTGCCATTATCGATCCTACCGCTATCATTCATAAAAACGTCACCGTCGGACCCTACGTAGTCATCGGTCCGAGATGCGAAATCGGAGAAGGCACCATCATTGAATCCCACGCCGTCATCGCAGAAAACGTCCGCATGGGCAAGAAGAACCACATCTTCCCGCACGCCGTCATCGGCGAAGCTCCGCAGGACCTCAAGTATGCAGGCGAGTACAGCACCGTCGTCATCGGAGATGAAAACGACATCCACGAATTCGCCACCATCCACCGTGCGACCGGCGAAAACTGCGAAACCCGCATCGGTTCTCACAACATGCTTCAGGCATATACCCACGTAGCCCACAACAGCAACTTCGGCGACCACATCGTCGTATCCAGCTTCTCCGGCGTTGCCGGCCACGTCACCGTCGAAGACCATGCCGTCATCGGCGCCATGAGCGGCGTCCACCAGTTCGTCAAGATCGGTGCTTTTGCCATGATCGGCGGCATGTCCAAGATCGTTCAGGACGTATGCCCTTTCGTCATCGCTGACGGCAACCCGGCCAGAGTCGTAGGACTCAACGCAGTCGGCATTGCCAGAAACAAGATCCCGGCCGAATCCAAGAGCGCGCTCAAAAAAGCATACCGCCTCATTTTCCGCTCGGGCTTGAAGCTCAACGATGCCATCCAGGAAATGGAACAGGAACTCCCGTCCACTCCGGAAATCGAACATCTTCTCCGGTTCCTCAGGAACTGTGACCGCGGCCTCTGCCGTACAAGAGACAGATAATACAGAAACCTCCCGTCGTCCCCTTTCGACCGGGAGGTTTTTTCGTGCCCAAAATACCCGCCATTTCCGCCCCGGCATTGACCTTCAAAAACTGACCGTCTCGAATTCGTAAAATTTTTCACGATTCCATATCGCATTGATTATGATATGATGAGAATTTATCACAATTGCAGAATTATTTGACAAACGGGTCTATAATATAGGAAAGTGTCCGACAGTCAATTTTTAACGTTACTTATGAAATGGGGAATGGATCATGGAACTCAAAGCTATCAGACCACTAGAGCCGGACATTCATCCGACGGCCATCATCGACCCGACGGCGATCCTGCATCACAACGTGAAAATCGGACCGTACGCCGTCATTGGCCCTGGGTGTGAAATCGGAGAAGGCAGCATCATCGAATCCCATGCCGTCATTGCGGAAAACGTGCGCATGGGCAAAAACAATCACATCTTCCCGCACGCCGTCATCGGAGAAGCGCCGCAGGACCTGAAATTCAAAGGTGAATACAGCACCGTCGTCATCGGGAACGAAAATGAAATCAGAGAATTCGCCACCATCCACCGCGCGACCGGCGAAAACTGCGAGACCCGCATCGGTTCTCACAATATGCTTCAGGCATACACCCACGTAGCCCACAACAGCTGCTTCGGCGATTACATCGTCGTATCCAGCTTCTCAGGCGTAGCCGGCCACGTCACCGTCGAAGACCACGCCGTCATCGGTGCCATGAGCGGTGTCCACCAGTTCGTCAAAGTAGGAGCCCTCGCCATGGTAGGCGGCATGTCCAAGATCGTCCAGGACGTATGCCCCTTCGTCATCGCCGACGGCAACCCCGCCAGAGTCGTAGGACTGAACAGCGTAGGCATCGCAAGAAATAATATTTCCGCCGACGTCAAGAGCGCCCTCAAGAAAGCCTACCGTCTCCTCTTCCGCTCGGGATTGAAACTCAACGAAGCCATAGAAGAAATGGAACAGGAACTCCCCTCCACCCCGGAAATCGAGCACCTGCTCTACTTCCTGAGAAACTGTGACAGAGGCCTCTGCCGTACAAGAGACAGATAAAAGGTAAATGATCGTAGTAAGAAAGCCCCGCCTGAAAAAGCGGGGTTTTTGATTGGAGAATATAGCATCCCTCCCCTTTCCCGTCTATAATAGAGACAGAATCGAAGATTTCTCTATTTCCTCCAGGAAAGGAGCCGGCAAAATGTCAAAGATATCAGATGAATACGACGCACTTATCGAAGAACGAAAACATACCTACATTATGGATTTCCGCGAACCCGTCATTATGAAAATGATCAAGCTCATGACCGAAGACATGCCGAAAGCCATTGATTTCCTGGATCATGAATGCACGGGAGATCAATTCGCATGGCTGAGTGAGATTTTTGAAGAAATTGCGGAAGCCTCACAGAGCCATGAATTTATCGCTGCCCTTCGGCGTGCCGCTAAACGTTATCCCGAAGAAACAAAACAATTCAATATCATTTCCTTCATCGATGATGCAGAAACATACATCACCGACTAATCACTAAAAAAGAGGGCTGCAGAAATGAGCAATCATTCTGCAGCCCTCTTTTATTACATCTTATCTTCTTCATGAACCGGATCTTCCGGCACTGGCACCGGCTCATCCTCCCCCGCCAGCGGATCGGGACCGTACTCATTGGGCCCTATCGTCCCGCGCTTGAACAATAAAATCAAACAGTATGCAAGAAGCATCACCATGCTTAGAATCGCACCTATCTCCCGCAGCACAAGGATAAGCAAAGGAGTAATGATATAGACTGCGGCAGCCCACCATCCCGAATACCCCAGATCATGGAGCCTCCGCACCACAACCGTAAGAGAAAAAATCAGGCCTATGACAGCAACAATCCCGGACAAGACGACATAAGTCGTCATCGATGGCGCATTCAGCGGAAACGAAAAAGGAAGCGGCAGGAACAGCAGCTCTATGATGGTAGAAATCACCCCCGACAGAACACTGCATGCCACCATCCACACAAAGGACTTCCAGCGATTCATTCTTCCATGAATTGAAAACAAGCGCTTTAAAGTTTCCATAGCGTCCCCCGCTTCCTGCTCCCCCGAGCATAACAATATTGTATATTCCTGATTTTAATATACAGCAAAAATAATTTTTAGCCAATGATCAAATATGGACGAATCGTGAAATTTGTCATCGCATGGCTGTCCCCGTTAGGGGAAAGTGGCGCGCATGCGCCGAAAGGGGTTCATTTTCAAAAGGGTCGGATAGTGTTGATTTCCAACGGACGAAGTCCGGTTGTCTGGTTTTATGTGCTGTTCTTACACTTTTCTCCACTAAAAAAGGAGCTGTGCCAAAATCCGTTAAAACACTGCTTCTTTTTTTCTCGAGCGAAGCGAGGTTTAAGGGTGTTAACCTTGCTCCGAAAGGAGAAGGTGGTGCGGATTTGTTAATACAGACAAATAAATATCATAAAAAATCTAATCGTACTTTAATCTTAATCATGCAGCCATTGGAGCTGCGTTGAATACTTCCATTGGAGCTAAAAGATGTAATTTGCGCTGAATGCGTTTGTTGTTGTAGAAGTAGATGTAGCCGTTGATCATGCTTACCACTGCTTTACGGCTGGTGAATTTACGTGTGTAGTAACGTTCGCGCTTCAGCATTCCCCAGAACCCTTCCATCAGACCGTTGTCTGCACAGCAGCCTACACGGGACATGCTGTGAACCAGTCCTGCTTTTTCAACAATCTTATGGAATCCGTTGCTTGTATACTGGAATCCGCGGTCGGTATGAATCATTGGATGTTCTCCAGGATTCTCTTTAAGTGCCTTTTCCATTGTCTCAAAAGCCAGTGCAGTATTGTTCCTGTCGCCGATGACATAAGAGACAATCCGGCGATCATGGCCGTCAATAATCGCGCTTAAATATAACTTGTGCAAAACTCCATCAGCAGTTGTGTACTTGAATTCAGTGACATCCGTCATCCATCTTGCATTGGACACGCCGGCATCAAAGTCACGGTTCAGCAGGTTTTCAAAAATGTACTTTGGATCCTTTGCGTTACGAGTGCAACCATCGGTCTTGTACTTGATCACGGACTTAATATTAAGTATCCGCATGATACGAAGAACCAGACTGTCGCTTACATTTATATTGATGTTGTCATCCTTCTTGATCCAATCGTTAATCCGGCGGTATCCCATATCCGGATATTCCTGATGGGTTTTCATGACCTCCTGTGCGACCTTTTCTCTCAGCAGTTCACGGCCGCTCTTAATATGATTCAGCCATCCGTAATAAGCTGCCCGGGAGACCTTTGAGAGTCGGCAGAGACTTTCTATGGAGATGTTGGTTTCTTCATGGACTTCTTTTATGGCTTTAAAATCTCTGAGAAGGTGAGTAAGGCTGAATCCTTCGAGGAACGCAACCTTTCCTCTATCTCCATCTTTTTTTTTTAGCAGGGCAATCTCTGCTATAAGATCCTTCTGTTCTTCAAGAAGTCTGGCATTCTCCTGACGCAGCTGTTCTTCTTCGGTCCGGGGCGTTTGGAGCCTGATCGGCTTTCCTCTGTAATCCTCAAGACCAACTTCGCCCATTTCCTTGAACTTTTTTACCCATGTGTAGAGCGTTTGGTAGGACATGTTGTACTTCTTGGCTATCTTGTTATAATCGCATCCACTGGCGATGCACTCCTGAACGATTCTGACTCGCTCTTCCTTGACCGATTGCTGGCGTTTGCCCATAAGATCTCCTCCTTCAGAAACGAGGTCTGTCAACTTATGCTCATTATACGCCTCAATCCATGTTTTAAGGGAGAGTGTGCCGGAAATTCTGTATTTGGCACAGACGGAAAGCATGGAAACACCGCCTTTAAGATATTCCTTTACGGCCTGGATCTTCATCTGATTGGAGTAGTAAGACAAATGCTGCCTGGGCCGCAATCCCTTAAAGCCCTCCTCTTTATACCGGAGGACCCATTTCCTGAATGTTATGCGGCTCATATGAAGATTTTCAGCTGCCTGGGTAATCGTAACACCCTGATAGAGATATGAAGCAATCTGGTCTAACATTTCCTCCGGGGACGCTTTGGTTTTACATGGCATAAGAATGACCTCCTAATATATTTATGATATTATTCTGTCTTTCTTGTTGAATCATACCAAAGGTCCGGTCGGAGACCGGGAATACAGTAGTTTTCGAGCGTAGCGTCCTTTGTGGTTTTCAGACAGAACCAATAAATACATTTGTTAGATAATCCTTTAATGGAATATTCCAATAGAAAAAGAGGCTGTGGCAAAATGATTAACCATTTTGTCACAGCCCCAGCTCCTTTGATTTACTATGGATTTTACTGGTTATACGATTCTGATACTGCCATTTCTGTTTCTTCCATTTCGTCTTCTGTTCTTCCGATGCCTCTTGGAATCAGGGTGACGATGGCGAGGATGGCGAGGAGTCCGAAGGCGACGTTGACGAGGATGCCGGCGGTAGCTGCGGCGGCGAGGTTGGTGCTTTCGGCGAAGGCTCCGTAAACGGCGGCGGAGATGGCTACGCCGAAGGCGCCTCCCAGGGAGCTTGCCATCTTATAGACGCCGGCTGCCTGGCCGACTTTGTCGGACGGTGCATTGGAGACGGAGGTGTCGGTGGACGGGGTCGCGTAGATGCCGAGGCCAAATCCGAAGAGGCAGAAGCCTACGAATACGACGACGGTATAGGTGAGGTCCGGGAGGAATGTCAGTCCCATCATGGCGATGCCGGCTGTCGTGATGGAGGCGCCCCACTGCATCGGTTTTCTGGCACCGACTCTCTGGAGGATCTTTTCTCCGACGCGGATCATGGCAAGGACGGCGACAAGGTAGCCGAGGGAGAGCATGCCGGACTGGAAGGCGGTGAAACCGCGGCCTACCTGCGCATAGGTATTGGCGACGATCAGCGTGCCTGCAACGGCATTCAGGAGGAAGTTCGACGCAGCGGCGCCGGCATAGGGCTTGCTCCTGAAAAGTTTGAAATCGAGGAGTGCGTTGTGTTTATTTCTTTCCACTTTCACGAATGCGGCAAAGCCGATCAGGATGGTGGCAAGAAGGCCGAGTGTCCTTCCGCTCGTCCAGCCAAAGGCAGCGCCGAAGTTGATGAATATATTCAGTGCGACCATGGTCACGATGAAGATGGAGAGGCCTGCAAAGTCGAAATGGAAGGGTTCGTCAGAATCTCTTTTGCTTTCCGGCGTCGCCCAGAGGAGTATCATGCCAAGGACGGCGAAGATGATGGAAAAGACAAAGATGCCGCGCCAGCCGAAGCTGGATGCAATGGCACCGCCCGCAAACGATGCGATGCCGCCGCCTCCCCAGGAGCCGATGGACCAGAAGCTCAGGGCTCTCTGACGGGCTTTTCCTTCGAAATAGGCATTCATGAGAGCAATGGTCGAAGGCATGATGCATGCGGCCGACAGGCCCTGGATAATGCGGCCTGCGATGAGGAGCACTGCGCCCTGCGAAAGGACGAGACAGGACGAGCCGATGATACTCAGGACAAATCCCAGGTAAGCAATCTTCTTCCTTCCGATCTTATCCGCCAGACCTCCGGCGGCCACGATGAAGAGCCCCGAGAAAAGAGCCGTCAGGCTGACCGCAATATTCAGCGTATCCAGCGGAATCCCAAGATCCGCCTGCACAGCAGGTCCGACATTCACGATGGCCTGTGCGAAAAGCCAGAACATAATCACGCCAAAAACAATCCCGGCGATCATCCGGTCTGTCCCTTTATACCCCATTTTCATACTTTCGACATTCCTCCTTCTCAGACAGATTTCCAGAAGATCCGCTGAGCTTTGACCATAAGAAATCCCGAAAGAAGATTCCCGCATCCTCTTTCAGTTGTCTAAGGCATCCCGCCTTAGAGCGCATACGTCTATTATATGAAAAAAAAGAGCCAATCACAAATTTGATTTGACAAAAACGCATGATTGGCATGGAACGATGTGGGAATTAGAAGGATTTAAAATAACTCACTCCTTATGATTCGCCTTTTTGATAATAATTCTCTTTTGTTAATCTTTACCTTAAAGTTCAAATATTATATAATTAGAAAAGTATTTGATATTTATAACATAAAAATTGGAATTTTATAACAATCCAATGACTAGACCGACATTATTTCCAATGAGGAGGGAATATGGGTTATTCTAAACACGTAAGAATCGCAGCACTAGCCATGGCAGTCACCGCCTGTCTGGCATTTTCAGGATGCGGCGGGGAAAAGAATGGGGCTGCCAGCTCCATCTCCAGTTCCAGTGTCTCATGGACAGAGACTCTGGACGGCAAAAAGGAAACGATGAGAGTCACCTCCGTACCAAAACATGCGGTTTCCATGTCCCAGGCGACGACAGAGATGCTTCTTACCCTGGGTGTCGAAAACGATATGGCCGGCACTGCTTTCAAGGAAGAAGAAATCTACAAACCTTTGCAGGCAGCATACGATAAAGTACCGGTTCTCTCCAATAAATGGCCGTCCTATGAACAGTTAATGGCTGTCAAACCGGATTTCGTGACCGGATGGGAAGTCCCCTTCACAAAGAGAGGCATCCCTGCTGAAAAGATTATTTCCCAGGGTATCCCGATTTACGTTCCCCAGTCTATGCAGTCCACAAACGCAACACTGGACATGAATTTCGAGGATATGCATATGTATGGCGAAATTTTTGGTGTAGAAGACCGTGCCAACGCATGGATCGATTCCCAGAAAAAGAAACTGTCCGAAGTACAGGCCAAGCTCAAAGATCTGCCAAAGGTCAAAGTCTTTGTTTACGACTCTGAAGACGGCGATCCGTTCACCGTATTTGAAGGCTATACCACCAACGTGCTGGAACTGGTCGGCGCAGAAAATGTCATGAGCGGCCAAGGTGTCGACAAGACATGGGCTAAGACGAGCTGGGAAAATGTAGTCAAGGCAAATCCGGATTACTTCATCATCGTTGATTATGGCAACAGCATCCGCAATACGGACGACTTTGATCAGAAGGTAGAAAAGATCAAAGCAAATCCGATCCTGCAGAATGTGAACGCTGTCAAGGAAAATCATTTCGTCCGCGTGAAGCTCTCCGAAATCACGCCTGGTGTCAGGACTGTCGATGCATTGACCCGCATTGCATCAGAAATCCACAATACGAAATAGAAGAACCCTCCCAATCAAAAAGGCTGTGACATGACGTCCACAGCCTTTTTTGATTGCCAATTTATTCTTAGCAGCAGAAGAATTCTCCGTCTTTTCCATTGACCGTATAGAAAGGAACTTCGAATACATCCTCCAGGATTTCCCGGCTGGCTGTCTCTTCTGTCTTGCCACTCGCTACGATTTTTCCCTCTTTCATGATGACGAGATGGCTGCAGTACCGGAGCGCCAGTGAAATATCGTGCAGCACGATCATGACTGTGCCCGGGAAATCCGGCAGCTCTTCCATCAGGTGGAGCCTGTACTTGACGTCCAGATGGTTCGTCGGTTCATCCAGAAGAAGGATTTCCGGCTCCTGCGCCATAGCTTTGGCCAGCCATACGCGCTGGCACTCTCCGCCGGACAGCTGGCCAAGTTCTTTATACCTCAGGTCATACACGCCCTGCTTCTTCATCATTTCCGAGGCAATGGCGCGATCCTTTTCCGTATACCCCATCCCGAGCTTCTTATAGGGGTATCTTCCTGTCAGGACAAGATATCCTGCCGTCAGCTCATCTGCCATCGAGTCTTCATTCTGGCGCATGACAGCCACTTTGCGGGCATACTCCCGGCGGTCGATCGTTTCTATAGGACGTCCATCGATAAAGATTCTGTTTTTGCTGGGAAGCCGTCTGGAAATATGCGAAAGAAGCGTCGTTTTCCCGCAGCCATTGGGTCCGATGATGCCGGTGACACCTTCACCAACGGAAATCGTTATATCCTTCAGGATGCTTCAGCTGCCCCTCTGAAAGGACAAATGTCTGATCTCAATCATGATTTTTCCCCTTTCTCAGGATAATATGCAGGAAGAGCGGAGCGCCCATCAGCGATGTCAATACGCCTACTGGAATTTCAGACGGAGCGGCCATGCTTCTTGCCAGAACATCTGCCCAGACCATGACAAGTGCCCCGAGGAGCGAGGTCATGATGATTAATTTCCCATGCTCTGCACCGGCCAGTTTCCTAGCCATATGCGGAACAATCAGGCCGATGAAGCCGATAACTCCCGCTTTGGCGACAAGCACTGCCACAAGGATCGAGGAAAGCAGAATCACCATCAGACGGAATTTCTTGATGTCCATGCCAAGGTGCCCTGCTTCCGACTCTCCCAGAAGAAGGACATCGAGATCATAGCGGAAGAACCAGAGAAGAAAAGCAGCAGGAAATACAGTCAGCACGGCCGGTATGTCCTCCCACTGGATCCCGGAAAGACTTCCCATCAGCCAGAACATAGCGCTTCTCACCTGGCTTTCGTGGGGTGCATAATAAACAATCAGCATCGTGACTGCGGCAAAGAATGCCGATATGCCCATACCTATGAGCACTAAACGGGATGGATCGCTGAAGCGGGATGACAGGAAAATCACAAGCGCCGTAGTCAGCGCAGCGCCCAGAAATGCAGCTCCTGTCACACTCCAGCTCCCGAGGAAGGCGAACCAGCCCAAAACGATCACAGATACCGCGCCTGTACTGGCGCCGGACGATACACCAAGAACATAAGGATCTGACAAATCATTGCGGGTGATCGTCTGAAGCGCCATCCCCGAAAGAGACAGCCCCATGCCGCAGACGGCCGCGAAAATACTCCGGGGCAGCCGGATATCCAGAATGATAGTCGACAGGGATGCATTCCCTGAACCCATATCTGCCACCGTCCGTATGACATCTCCCGATGACAACCCCACGGAACCAAACCGGAGGGAAAGGACCAGTGAAACGAGCAGGGCCGCAATCAGAATGCAGGTCCGGCTCAGAAATGAAGTGTTATACACTCTTTGCATATGGCCTCCATGAAAATTAAATGATATTTCAATGAGTATATTCTGATTATATCATGAGAATGATATATAATTTCACGATAACTTCATACCGGATAGCGAATGCTCGCTGCTACATTTAAGATGGATCATTTAATGATGGAAACGAACAAGCCCCAGTGGTAATCAACCTTGCCGGCATTTTTATATTAACTGCACCTTTGGGAAACCCTAAAACCAGCCTTCGGCCTGGGAAATGCTGTATCCGTTTACACCTTCCCTTCCCAGGGCAAGGTCAAAACCGGCCTACGGCCCTTCTTCCCCGTTTAGGAAGGCGAGGCGAGTATTAGCGGTGCTCGCAGAAATACACCGCTCCTATCGCCCATCTCCCCACGCAAAAAGGGCTGTGATGAATGGTTTCCCATTTACCACAGTCCTTCTTTTTATTTTTTATTCTGCTTTGTTTTCGGCTGTTTTCAGTGCTGGTTTATCCGCTTTCATGTATTCCTTGAGGACGTGTTTGCGGAGGGTCTCGTCGTCCAGGGGCGAGAGTTTCGCGGTGTAGAGGAATACTTTGCCATTGGTCTTCGGGATGGAGATGATGGTATGGACGTCCCAGGTGAAGTTGCCGTCGGCGCCTTTGGTTCTGAAGTAGTTGGCGATCATGCCTTCGGGGCTGTCTTCAATGCGCTGCTCCATGTTATCGAGGCGGACGAATTCGAGGAAGCGTTCCTGATCGTCCGGGTGGATGTTCTGTCTTGCGTAGCTTATGCGGACTTCTTCGAGGCCGTAGGTCTTCTGATGGAGGAATTCCCAGGAGCTGGCGGAGGCGACGATCGGGTTGCAGGAGTTTTCGTCAAAGTTGATGATGAAAACGGTATTGTAGAGGTAGTAGATATTTCTGACAAGGCCGTCGAGCATGTCCTGCTGGCGCTGGTCACTGTTAAATGTGACGTTGATAAGTTCAGCCCTGTGAATGTGCTTATTCCCGCAGGAGGCGATGGTCTTGCAGCGGAGGCGCATGTACTGGTTCCTGGATGTGTAGGTGAGGACCTGCTCTTTCCCGGATTCTGCGATTTCATTGGCGAAATTTCTGAAAAGATGGGAAAGCGGCGAGGCATTGTCGTTGATGGTATGCTCGGACATGCCTGTAGAGGTCGTCCCGGCGGTCGCAAGGGATTTCATGAATTCATTATTGACGAAGAGGTATTTGAATTTCGTTCCGTCGTCTTCCAGGAGGGCAAACGGACGGTTCGTCAGGAAATCTTCTCTTCCTGCTGCATCGTAGTACTTCGCCATTTCTCTTGTTTCCGTGGTCCAGTGCTGTTCCTTGATGCGTTCGACGACGTGGTCATAGGGCATCGGTTTTCCGAAGTAGTAGCCCTGGATTTTTTCGCATCCAATGCTCTTCAGGAAATCGAGCTGCTCTTTCGTTTCGACGCCTTCAGCGAGTGTCTGCACGCCGATTTTCTTGGCCATGCAGACGGTGCTTTCGATGACGCTCTTCGCTTTTTCGGTGAAGTGCGCCAGGAATTCCATATCGATCTTCAGTTCATCGAAGCTGTAGTCTTTGAGGACGTTCAGCGAGGAATATCCGCTGCCGAAGTCGTCCATCCAGACCTGGAAGCCCGCTTTATGGAAGTTGTCGATTTCTTCGCTGATCTTACGGAAGTCATGGACGAAGACGCTTTCAGTGATTTCCACGTTCAGCATGTAGTGCGGGACGCGGTACTTGTCGGTGATGCGGTTCAGTTCCTCAAGCACTTCGCAGGTGAAGAAGTCAATGCGGGAAAGGTTGAAGGAAACGGGTACGACCGGTTCTCCGCGGTCGACGCGTTCTCTGTAGTTCTGGCATACGTGCTCGATCATGTACATATCGAGCTTGCTGATCTGACGGCTGTCTTCGAGGGCCGGGATGAAGATACCGGTCGAAATGAAGCCTTTCTCGGGATCTTCCCAGCGGGCCAGCGCCTCGAGGCCACAGAGCGTGCCGGAAAGGGAACGCATGACAGGCTGGTAGTAGACCTTGATGTATCCGTTCTTCAATGCTTCATCAATATGGTAGACAGCATAATTCCTGAGTTCGGACAGATTCCAGACTTCATCGGTATATTCAAGGATATGGACATCGAGGCAGTCGCGGATGCTGTCGCAGGCAAGCTTGGCCAGATCGCAGGCAAGCTCCGGATTGACATTGAAATCGGTGACATGGTACACGCCGAATTTCGCATCGAGGCGTACGCCGCTTCTGAGGCTCACAAGCTTCTGATAGACCTCGCGGGCTCTCAACCTCAGATCCACATAGTCAGTCAGTACGACGAAATGGTCGTCAGCAAAACGCGCGATGTAATCATGCGGGAATACTTCCTTCAGTATATCCGCCACATCACGCAGCAGCTGGTCGCCTTCCTTGCCGCCGTACTGCACGTTGAACATTTTGAAATTCTTGATATTGAAATAGAGGATTGCCGTCTCGGGTGCTTCGGTATCGAAGCTGCGGTGCTTGAGTTCATTGCCCGCATGTTCCAGGAATCGCTTCTGTCCGGGGAATCCCGTCAGCGAATCAATGTCCCTCGTCAGATCCTTGACACGAGAGTCCATGACAAAGGCGCAGAAAACATCTCCTTCGCCGGGCAGTTTCACCCTGCGTCCGAAGTTTTCCACGTACACAATTTTTCCCGTGATGGTTCTCACTCTGTAATTCACGTAATCATAGAGGTCCTTGCCGGAACGCATCTGTTCTTCGATCTCGCGTTCCACGCGGCCTACATCATCGATATACACGAAATGACGGAATGAGCCGAAAGTGTAATTGATAAATTCATGCGCATCTTTGCACTCCAGCATCTGAATGACGCCCTTGCTTGCATAAAGGATTTCCTTTTCCCGGGTCCCCCGATACACAAGCACACCACCCGGGAGTTCGTCCAGAACACTTCTGAACGCATCCGGAATATGATTACCCGGATATGCTAATTCTCCCATCGCTCTTCACTTTCCTATTCTTCTAAAATGACGTCAGGCCTTCCCTTGCCGCGTCTTTATAATGTCCGGACTCTTCCGTTCCATGACAGCTCTTTGCCTTTATAAGTATATCGAATTATATCGTTTTTGTATAGGTTATGATCGCTGCCAATACACCTCGCATACCCTTTCCGCGGGAATCCGTCATCCGCGAAAAACCTTGGAGACGCGGAAAAATGGGGACAAAAGGCCCTTCCGCATTTCCGGTTAACGTACCGTGCCCTTCCTTATAGAATATTTAAGGAATTAGATATGCTAAATATTTATAACATCTCTATTAATAAATATCTCTAAATAGAATTTATTTGCATGATCTCGAAATAATATTTTTATGAATTATTTATATTTATCTATAGTATATATGTTTTTCAGGGAAATTGCAAAGGAGGAAAGCGCAGCAGAATGAATTTTGCTCAACTTTCCTCCCTTTTATTTCCGATTCCTCAAGATTTCAATAAATCATAGCCTATGCGGCAGGCACCGGCAAGTCCTGCATCGTCTCCCAAAGCGGGCGGGACGATGTAATCCGAAAGATCTCCGTCAAGGATCGGCGCATGGACGTAGCCGTGCATCTGGTTCTTCACTCTTTCCCTGACCATCGGGAAGAGGGATGCCTGGTGCATGACGCCGCCTCCCAGGATGATGATATCCGGCGAGCAGAGAAGCGCGATCTGCGATACGCCCTGCGAGAGATAGAACGCTTCCATCTCCCAGACTTCGCTGCGGTTTCCCAGGTTCTCTCCTTTTTCACCCCACCGTTTTTCGATGGCGGGTCCTGCGGCATACCCTTCGAGGCATCCGGCTGGCAGGAAGGAATCCCTGTGGAAGGCGCAGCAGCCTTCATACGTATCCCCCGGCGCGCGGACGACTGGCATGTGGCCGCCTTCTGGATGGACGAGGCCGTGGAGAGGCTTGCCGCCGATGGAAAGTCCGACTCCGATGCCGGTTCCGACGGTGATGTAAGCGACGACGGATTTCCCCTTTCCTGCGCCGTATGCGCCTTCGCCGAGCGCAGCACCGTTCACATCCGTATCGAGCACGGCCGGCACGCCGATTTCCTTTTCAAGAGGCCCCAGAAGATCGAAATGCTCCCAGCCCTTCTTCGGTGTCGCCATGATATGGCCGTAAGTCGCAGAGTCCTTCCGGAGATCCAGCGGCCCGAAGCAGGCAACGCCCAATGCTTTGATCGGGAAATCTTTGAAATAGTCCGCCGCTTTCCTGACTGCCTCTTCCGGGCGCCTCGTCGGGAAGCGCATCCGGTCCAGGATATGGATGCCTTCCTCCGTCACCTCTGCCGCTCCGCAGACGATTTTCGTCCCGCCGGCCTCAATTCCTCCGATCAGCATTTCTTCCCTCACTTTCTACATCCATCGGAATCCGTCCTGCTGCCAGATCCTCCTCATCATAGACGGGGATTCCGGCCTCCTTCAGCATCGCTGCAAAAACGCCTTCTCCGGGCACCCTTGTCCCGGAAAATGTGCCGTCATAGACTTCATGCACGCCGCAGGTCGGGCTTCTTGCTTTCAGGATGGCAAAGGCGATGTCTTCACCCTTGATTTCTTCCATGATTCTTCTTGCGCCGGCTCTGTAGATTTCATCCATATCCGTTCCGTCTTTCCGCACGATACGGCCGCCTCGGATTTCCACGGGCGGACGCGGGACCGGCATGCCGGCAGCGACCTCGGGGCAGACAGGGATGACGTCCATCCCTTCCACGAAGGAAATGACGCCTTCATCCGTATTCGCGCCTCCCTTGTAACGGCAGGGAACGCCAAGGAGACAGGCACTCACGATGATCTTCATGATTTTGCTACCTCAAAATGCAGACGGGAAACGGCCTCTGTCAGCGCATCATACGGCAGGTACGTCGCTGCATAGAGATACGTGTCATTTCCGATCGGCTCGATGTAGTAATTGACCAGTCCCTGCGGCCCTGCCATGCCGTAGCTGAACGTCTCGCCGTCCTGCTTGTAAATGTCTGTGACGCCCATCTCATTCACGCGGTCTAGGAGCTGCGCCTTCTGTGCTTTCGTGAGAAATGCACAGGTCAGCATGACCTTCTTCGCCTGATGAACGATGAGCGAATCGCTCGTATACTCCATCGAGTAATCATCCTTCGTGTCGAGCTTGACCTCCAGCTTCTCGCCAGCCGGTGTCTTGAAAGAAAGCGACTGCGTATTCCCGCAGCCCGCCATCATGAAGACCGCCACAAGGACGAGAAGGAAGGACAGCGCTTTCTTCCAGGATTCTCTTGCCAGTTCCGTCATATATACTCCATTTCTATTTCTAGTAAAAGATAAGCTGCAGCAAAATGCGCGATCATCCTGCCACAGCCGCCTTTTCTCTGAAATTTATCTATCGAGGAAATAGACAAATTCAGTCCTAACAAAAATCTGATAAAAATAAGAAGGGCTGGTCTGCCCAGATAAAGAACGGATGGAAAAACCATACAACCGGACTTCGTCCGTGGTAATCAACCCTATCCGCCCTTCGGGCACCTTCCCCGTCTGGGAAGGTGAGTCAGCATTCTACCGCAATCCCTCCCTCTTTATGCAATTATTCTTTGGTAAATTTGGCTCCTTCTTTCCATGCGCGGCCTGCGACGTCGCCTAAGCGGATGTAGGTGCCGTGGACGGGGTCGAATGTCAGAGGTTCGATGAGAGATGGGTCGAGCTTGCCGCCAGTCAGGACGGATTCGTCGGCCAGGATGTTGACGATTTCTCCTACGATGTACCAGTCTTCGCCTTCCTGTGTGGTCTTCACGACCTTGCATTCGAATGTGAGCGGGAATTCTTCAATGACAGGAGCGTCCACATGCTCGCTCTTGACGGCATGGAAGCCTGCTTTCTCGATTTTCCCTTTTACCTTGTGGCCGCTAACGGTGCCGAAGTAGTCAGCTTCTGCCATCGTCTTCACGGTCGCCATACTGACGGTGAAGGCGCCGGTTTCCAGGATGTTGTCCGTCGTCTTGTGATTATGGTCGAGCATGAAGCCGATCTTGTTCGTGTCATAGATGCCGCCCCAGGCAGCAACCATGGCATCAGTCTCCCCTGCTTTGTCCTGGGAAGCGATGACGAGCGCCGGCTGCGGATAAATCCATGATGCGGGCTTGAAACTTTTCTTCATAGAAATCCCTCCTGTATCCAAAATTTCCTTTATTTTATTTATACATTCTAAAGATTATTATACCACGGGCGGGGAGCGCGAGCGCCCTTTCCGGCCGGCCCTGCGCAGTAAAAATCCCGATGGAATCCGGGAAGAGATTCCATCGGGAGGAAGGGATTATTTATGTATATCCTCAGGAGAGGAGGTACATATAAAAAGGAATGAAGAAGATCCCCAGCATCAGGGAGACGCAGTTGATCATCGTCGAGTAATCGGCATCGGCGCCGACGGAATTGGCGAGAATCGTCATGTTCGTCATAGCCGGCATGCCTGCCTGCATGAGGAAGACCTTCGCGGACATCGCGCTGACCGGAATGAACGGCAGCAGGATGAAAAGGCAGAGCGGTGAAAGGACGAAACGTCCAAACATCGCGCCCACAAGATCGCGGTCGAGACGGATCGCGGAGAACGGAATATGCGCCATCTGGATCCCGATGACGATGAGGGCCATCGGCGTTGCGATATTTCCTACGTAATGGCATGCCGTCAAAAGGAAATGCGGCAGCGGAATATTGAGGAGAATGAGGAGAACGCCTGTGATGAATCCCATGAGCGGCGGCGTACGCAGCTTCATGAGCATTTCCTTCACAGTGAACTTATGATCACCGCCGGCATCCTTGACGATGAGGTACGCGCCAAGGAACCAGAACATCGCGGTATTTGCGATATAGTACAGCATGCAGGAAGGCACGCTCGCTTCGCCGAAGAGCGCCATATTGACAGGAAGGCCGATGAAGATGGCATTCGCAATGCAGCAGGTGCAGGTGAAGACGCCGCGGCGGCCCTTCGTGATATTCAGCACCTTGGCCAGGACGCGGCCGGCGAGGTACGCCACGAAAATCGAGGCAAAAGGAAGAAGCATGTCCGGCGCTGTTTCGATCAGCTGATCATGCGTGAAATTCGAGTATAAAGAATAAATCATCAGAGGCGGCAGTGCCACTGACATCGTGAATTTCGTCAGATCTTTCCCGGCGGACTCCCAAAAGAAACCCATCCGGCTCAAAAAGAACCCCAGACCCGCAATCACAGCTACTTCAAAAATACCTGACAACCCCTGCAGAATCGCATCCATATCCCCAAATACCTCAAATTTTCTAAATTTTCAATAACTAACCCAAGATTTATACAAATTTGCACTGAAATTCTGTTTACAGCATAGCCCATCTTGTCATATAATTCAAATAAAGATAATGAATTTCACTTATAACGATTCAGCATAATTAAACATCTCGATTGTTATATGTTCATTATTTTTCGAATAAGCGGAATCGCGTATTCGTATAAGTTCTTTTTTTACCAATAGAATAGGGGGGAATTCACTTGAATCTGGAATTTTACAAAAATTTCATTGCGATCGTCGAGGCGGGGGGCCTCAATAAGGCATCGCGCCAGATCCATGTCGCACAGCCTGCACTGACCCGTCAGCTCCAGCTGATGGAAAAAGAATACGGGGCTGCGCTCGTCGACCCAAGAAGAGGCCGGCACAGTTTGAAACTCACGGAAGCCGGATGGATCTTCTATCGCCAGGCAAAACAGATTTATGAGACAGACCAGACAACGCACGCGGAAATCGAAGCGCTCACAGCAGGCCTCACAGGAACCCTGCGCATCAGCGTCTTCCCGTCGTACGCGCCTTTCCTGTTCCAGAAAATCATTCCGCAGTTCCATGAGAAATACCCGGACCTCTGCTTCCGCATCCGCGAATCCTATCACACCACGCTCGTCGACGATATCCGCACCGGCGTCTCTGAAATAGGCATCGCCAATGCGCCGCTCCCTGATCCATCCTTCTTCAAGATCCTCAGAAAAGAAGAATGCCAGATCATGATCGCAGGCCCGAAGGGAAGCCCGCTTCTCGAAGAAAACGAGACCATCACGCCCGACATGCTCGCCGGACAGCCGCTCGCCGTCAGCAGAAGCACCGAAGAAATCATCAAGAAACTCTTCCGCTCCCACAACATCGTCCCGAGAATCCTCTTCTCCGTCGACACACGTTCCTCTGCCATGGACGCCGCTGAAAGCAAAATGGCATTCGGCATCGTCGTCAGGGACGAAGGCGACATCTATCCGACAGAAACCCTCACCTTCCGCCCGCTCGCCATGCCAGACGTACCGATCGGAAAGACCTTCTTCTGCCAGAAGGGCCACCGCTTAAGCAAAGCCATGGAAGAATTCCTGGCAGCATTCCCGGAAACCGCTGAAATCGAAGAATAACAGAACATAAACAAAAAAAGAGCACATAAAGCCAGCCTGCTTTCGTGTGCTCTTTTTGCGTGGGGAATGCGGAGAAAAACCGCAAAACCAGCCTAAAGGCTGAGGAAATGCAACTCATCCGCCCGACATCAGAATTTGAGGTCGGGCACCTTCCCTTCCAGGGTAAGGTCAAAGGCATTCTTCCCCGTCTGGGAAGGTCAAAACCACTTCCTTGCTTCGCAAGCGGAGAACCAGCCAGTCGAAAAGGGGTTCACCCCCATCTTATCCACAAATGTTATAAGTTATTCTGCCAATCAAAAAGGAGCTGTGGCAAAATTCGTTAAAACGCTGCTTTTCCCTTTTCTCGAGCGAAGCGAGGTTTAAGGGTGTTAACCTTGCTCCGAAGGAGAAGGTGGTGCGGATTTGTTAATACAGACAAATAAATATCATAAAAAATCTAATCGTACTTTAATCTTAATCATGCAGCCATTGGAGCTGCGTTGAATACTTCCATTGGAGCTAAAAGATGTAATTTGCGCTGAATGCGTTTGTTGTTGTAGAAGTAGATGTAGCCGTTGATCATGCTTACCACTGCTTTACGGCTGGTGAATTTACGTGTGTAGTAACGTTCGCGCTTCAGCATTCCCCAGAACCCTTCCATCAGACCGTTGTCTGCACAGCAGCCTACACGGGACATGCTGTGAACCAGTCCTGCTTTTTCAACAATCTTATGGAATCCGTTGCTTGTATACTGGAATCCGCGGTCGGTATGAATCATTGGATGTTCTCCAGGATTCTCTTTAAGTGCCTTTTCCATTGTCTCAAAAGCCAGTGCAGTATTGTTCCTGTCGCCGATGACATAAGAGACAATCCGGCGATCATGGCCGTCAATAATCGCGCTTAAATATAACTTGTGCAAAACTCCATCAGCAGTTGTGTACTTGAATTCAGTGACATCCGTCATCCATCTTGCATTGGACACGCCGGCATCAAAGTCACGGTTCAGCAGGTTTTCAAAAATGTACTTTGGATCCTTTGCGTTACGAGTGCAACCATCGGTCTTGTACTTGATCACGGACTTAATATTAAGTATCCGCATGATACGAAGAACCAGACTGTCGCTTACATTTATATTGATGTTGTCATCCTTCTTGATCCAATCGTTAATCCGGCGGTATCCCATATCCGGATATTCCTGATGGGTTTTCATGACCTCCTGTGCGACCTTTTCTCTCAGCAGTTCACGGCCGCTCTTAATATGATTCAGCCATCCGTAATAAGCTGCCCGGGAGACCTTTGAGAGTCGGCAGAGACTTTCTATGGAGATGTTGGTTTCTTCATGGACTTCTTTTATGGCTTTAAAATCTCTGAGAAGGTGAGTAAGGCTGAATCCTTCGAGGAACGCAACCTTTCCTCTATCTCCATCTTTTTTTTTAGCAGGGCAATCTCTGCTATAAGATCCTTCTGTTCTTCAAGAAGTCTGGCATTCTCCTGACGCAGCTGTTCTTCTTCGGTCCGGGGCGTTTGGAGCCTGATCGGCTTTCCTCTGTAATCCTCAAGACCAACTTCGCCCATTTCCTTGAACTTTTTTACCCATGTGTAGAGCGTTTGGTAGGACATGTTGTACTTCTTGGCTATCTTGTTATAATCGCATCCACTGGCGATGCACTCCTGAACGATTCTGACTCGCTCTTCCTTGACCGATTGCTGGCGTTTGCCCATAAGATCTCCTCCTTCAGAAACGAGGTCTGTCAACTTATGCTCATTATACGCCTCAATCCATGTTTTAAGGGAGAGTGTGCCGGAAATTCTGTATTTGGCACAGACGGAAAGCATGGAAACACCGCCTTTAAGATATTCCTTTACGGCCTGGATCTTCATCTGATTGGAGTAGTAAGACAAATGCTGCCTGGGCCGCAATCCCTTAAAGCCCTCCTCTTTATACCGGAGGACCCATTTCCTGAATGTTATGCGGCTCATATGAAGATTTTCAGCTGCCTGGGTAATCGTAACACCCTGATAGAGATATGAAGCAATCTGGTCTAACATTTCCTCCGGGGACGCTTTGGTTTTACATGGCATAAGAATGACCTCCTAATATATTTATGATATTATTCTGTCTTTCTTGTTGAATCATACCAAAGGTCCCGGCGAAGCCGGGGAATGAGATGTAGTTCTCGAGCGAAGCGAGGTTTTGTGGTTTTCAGACAGAAACAATAAATACATTTGCTAGATAATCCTTTAATGGAATATTCCAATAGAAAAAGGAGCTGTGGCAAAATGTGCAATCACTTCGCCACAGCTCCTTCTTCCTTTTCTTACAGTCCTGATTCTCTTATGTTTCCTTCTACCTGGGCTGCGCCAAGCATTTCTGCGAGATCGTAGAGTTTCTGGTTGAAGGGTTTCTTTATATGTTTCGCATCTTCATAGGATACTTTTGTGACTTTGCCCTCCCACATGCTGACAAGGGCGGCGGTTTCTCCATCAAGGAGTGCTTTGACGGCTGCGGCTCCCAGGGTGGATCCCAGGATGGCGTCTTTGGCGCTTGGCTGGCCGCCTCGCTGGATGAAGCCAAGGATGGTGGTGCAGATGTCGATATCGGTTCTTTCTTTGAGCCATTCGCCGAGGGCTCTTCCGTCGTCGGCGCCTTCTGCGCAGATGATGATGCTGTTCGTCCTGCCCTCTTCCATCTGGCGTTTGAGGCTTCTGGCGAGTTTCTCGCGGCTGAAGGGAACTTCGGGGACGAGGATGTATTCGGCGCCGCAGGCAAGACCGGAGTCTAAGGCAATGTTTCCTGCAAAGCGTCCCATGACTTCGACGATGGCAGCGCGGTTGTGGGCGCTGGCGGTGTCGCGGATGCGGCTGACAGCGGATACGACAGCATTCACCGCGGTATCGTGGCCGATAGTTTCATCGGTGCCGTGCATGTCGTTGTCGATGGTGCCCGGAATGGTGACAGTCGAAATGCCCAGTTTCGAAAGGACTTCGGCGCCTTTGATGGAGCCGTCTCCGCCTACGACGACGAGGCCGTCGATGCCTCTGCGCTTCAGCGTTTCTGCCGCTTTGATCTGGTTTTCTTCTTCCAGAAATTCCTTGCATCTGGCCGTTTTCAGCATGGTGCCGCCATGGAGGACGACGCCGCTCACGGAGGAGGATTCCATGCGGACGAAATCATCGTCCAGAAGTCCTGCATAGCCTCTGTATATTCCATAAATCTGGCATCCAAGCGCCAGGGCTGTCCTTACGACCGCCCGTACGGCCGCATTCATGCCCGGCGCATCTCCGCCGCTTGTGAGTACAGCTAGTCTTTTCATGAAAATCCCTCCCTGCGGCCGACTACTGGGATCTTCTCCCATGGGAAGAGGGCCGGCCGTTCCGCGCTCTCTTCTCGGTGTGTTCCTCACGGCCGGGATACCCCGGTCCCCGCCGTGCTGCAAATCCTATATTGTGCTTGTCAATGTAGCGCGCAATCATGAGCGCTGTCTGTTCCGGATGGCAGTTCGTCGTATTGATGACAAGATCGACCCTGTCTCTCCATTTTGTCCATTTCCTCAGCATCTGACGGACGTATCCGTCCACATCGGAGTAGTCCATCGTCGGGCGTTTTCCGATGCGGCGCCTCACGCGCTCGGCCAGGCGGAATGGTTTCGCATAGAGCAGGATGACGACGCCATGCTCGGAGAGGAGATGAAACTTCTCCTCCGTCATGGGATAATTTCCGCCCATCGCAATCACCGCTTCATGGTAGAAGCGCACTCTGTTGATGATTTCCTTTTCCTTGGCAGTGAACGCATCCGGCCCCGCACTCTGGTAGTACTCGGCGATGCGCATCCCCGTGTCCTTTTCCATCATGCGGTCCGTATCGGCCAGCTGCCAGTCCAGGCCGTCAGCGAGAATCCTCGCCGCGCGGCTCTTTCCTGTCCCCATGGGACCGATCAGAACTATATTTCTCTTTTTCATAGGTACCTCGGCTTTGGAAGGTACGGATCTCCGCGTCGAAGGACAACTGTCCTCCCTCTCTTTTCAATGATTTGAGATCCATCGCATTCCATCTCTCTTTGCCTTTTATTATATCAAAGCCGCGGACAATTTGGGCAAAGCTTCCGGTACCTTGTACACGTATTTTTTGAAATTTTCCGTTTTCGTCGATAGTTCCTTCACTTTCCGAGATATTCGTCACGATGACGCCGCTCTCCTCGAGCGCTTCAGCAAGCTCCGGCGCGCTTGCTTTCCCGAAAAGCTCTGTCAGAAAGGGCAGGTACGTCCCCTCTTCCGGCGCCCTGAAATGGAGCGCTTTCTGGTTCTCTGCCGCCATGAGGCCGGCCGACTCTTGCTTGTCCCAGGAACGCTCGACGAAAAAGCAGCCCGTCAGGGCGAGAAGAAAGGCGAGCGCGAGGTACCCTCTCTTGTACTTCGTATCATGCAGGATTGGTTCGAGCTTCATTTCTTCACCGTCCTTCTGACTGCTTTTCTGGGCGCATCCGTCTTCGGCGTTTCATCCGCCCTCGTCCAGATGATTGTGAAATCCGTGAGCTTCGTCAGCGGATTTCCCTTCCGCTTCCCGATTCTCGTCTCCCCGCCCCAGGAAGAGGCGACGACATCACGTAGAATCCCGACGGCCTCAGGTGTCTGCGCCGTCCCTTCGAGACGCACTTCCCCGCTCTCCTCGGCGATTTCCCTTAAGACGACGCCGCTTGGCATCGATTCGCCAAGGTACGCGAGCTTCTGCTCCCAGTGCATGTTTTCCTTCTCCAGCTTCCGCAGCATGCCTTCGAGTGCCCGCGCTTCATGCTGCTCCTTCTCATACGCTTCCATTTCCTTCCTGACCGGCGAGAGGGAAATGGAAAGCTCTTTTTCATGGAGGAAATCCTTCTCGGCAGAGACGAACATTCCAAGGCCCGTCAGGCAGAAAAGGAACGATATCACCGCCGCTCCCTGCGCCATGCGAAGGCCGCGGTTCTCTTCCGTGAAGAGCCTCCGCACCGCGCCGGAAGGAATGACCGTCCCTGCCTTTTCCGCGCCCATGAGGAGACGAAATGCCGTTTCATGAAGAAATCCCTCTTCCTCGGCAGGAATCATCACTTTGAGATTGGCAGACGCTTCTTCTTCCGAGAAATCCCTGGTGTCAGGCGCATCCTCGTAGGCAAGCACCGCCGAGAAAGCGTCCTCCTCTTCCTCTACGATGTCCGGATTTTCCTCGGGAACTTCTCCGCCCGAAATCGCGGCGAGCAGGGATGCCTTCCAGTAAGCCAGTTCTTCTTCCGTGCAGGAAAAAAGCGGCACGAGGAAGCATGGCACTTCCCCTTCCATGCCATCTGCCTCCCTCAGGAAGAAGCGTCGTATCTTGTCCCTCTCGCTTTGCCTGGCCTTGAGGCTTCTGACCTTTTCGCCGTGGTAGAAGAAAAGCTGCGCCGTCGATTTTGCTGCAAAACAGACACCGTAAGGCCCCTCTGCAAGCGGGATATCCGTCACAGGGAGGAGCGAAACGAGGCATTTCTTGGCCAGACGCGCGCCTTCTATCCAACGCGTGACCGTGATTTCATAAACAGAAGAAAAGAGGATGTGCCAGGCCTGCGGCGTGTGCGAAAGGACGCGAAGACCGGTCCGGAGCGGCTCATCGCCCGGGAATATCCTGTCCTCTTCCCAGGAAAGCGACTCGTGCATTTCATCCTCATCCATTTCCGGAAGATGCAGCACCTTCGTCCGGAGATCACGTCCCGTCGCAATGAGCATCAGGGATTTCCCGCGGATGCCTTTCTCTGCGAGCGCTTCCAGAGCTTTGGCAATCTTTTCCGGCTCCTTGTCGTGGGGAAAAGGGACGGAAGCGAAATGGAGGAACTTCCCTTCCTGCATGTCAGCGCCGTAAAGGCTGCCTGCCATCGGGAGGAGAATCGTTTTCTTCGTACCCGAAAAGAAGCGCCTTGCCCGCATGAGCAGCGCTTCCTTCGTAAGAACTGAGGTATCAAAATGGAACACTTGAAATATCCTCCACCGTCAAAATGCGCTTTCCATCCACCGTTTCCGAAGAGAAATCAATCGTCAGGAACCGGCGGTGATCCCCCTTTTCATTTTCCGAGCGGACCTTGATCCTGCCGCTCTCCCCGTCATCCGTGATCCTCACAAGAATCGTCCGGTCTCCCTCTTCCAGCGTGAGCGACGTGCTTCCGCCTGCGCCCGAGGAAAGGCGCGAAAGAGCCCAGTTCGCCCCGCTCTCTGCCGCATAGACCGAGCGGAGCCCCTCTTCATGCGACACCGCTGCCGCGCTGCCCCTCGTGAGGAAAAGGACGAGCGCCGTCGATGCCGAAAGGAGTGCCGAGAAGAGGAGAATCAGGATGATTGAAAGCGTCCCCTTCCTCCTAGACATATGGCTGCCCCTTCTTATACAAATCCGCATAAGGAATGACCGACGTCTCACAGTCCACCTGGTCGATCCCGTTCTTATGCTCCATCAGGAAATGAAGACGCAGCGCGCCCATTTCCTGAGAAAACACCGGATCCTCCTCAGACGGCGAGAAAATGATCGTCTCGCCCGTTCCCGTCTTCTCGCCTGTCACCGGTTCCGAAAGGCCGTTGTAGAGAAGAAGCTTCAGCTTTTCCCTGTCGATATAAAACGTATACCGCGCCTCGACGTCCCTTTCGTTCAGGTCGTAGTACGTGTACCGGTCGCCGGAGACCGGGACCTGTGCCATCCGCCTGCCGTTCCTGATCTTTTCCGTCATGTAGTCGGAAACAGAGAGCGCCTCGCTCGAAAGCCGTCCGCGCTTTGCAAGACTGTCGATCACCCGTGCCGTCTCCGTGGCCAGAGGGAAGATGGAAAGCGCGAGCGAGGTCAGGATGAAGAGGGAAATCAGAGCTTCCAGAAGAAGAAATCCTTTTCGTTTCATTGCGGATCCTCCATCAGGACAGAAAATGAAACGGACTTCCCGGACGCATCCGAGACCTCCGCCTTCATCCGCTTCATCGGGACAGCTTCGACATAGACGGGCTCCTCACTCATCTCGACCGTATACGTCCTGCCATTTCTCACGATTTCTTCAGGCATGGAAACGGGCTCACCCAGGCGCACGCTGGCCTTCATCTGCTCCATGGCATCCTGGGCAATCAGCGTTTCATCAAGGGAAATTTCCCTTTCTGCCTCCTGCTTTGCCGCCACGGACACCGAGAGAAAAACGCCCGCGCCAAGCGTCATGACAATCGCCAGCGCCGCGGCCGCCCACACCAGAAGAAAGCCCTCTCTCCTCATGCGTCCCTCACGATCCGGACACGCCCCGTGTACGCCGCCACCACGATCTGGCGCGCATACTTTCCGTCCTTCGTCCTCAAATACATTGAATACTTGCTGCTCTCCCCGGCATAGCCGTCCTTCCGAAGCGTCAGGTTCAGATTGCCCGTCCCGCGGATGTTTTCAGGGAACGAGCCTTTCGGACGGATCGTCGTCGTGCCCTTTCTTGTGAAATAAGAGACGTGGTCGCCGTCCTGTGCGCAGAAAAAGTACGTCCGCGCCACGACATTTCCATACCGAGACGTCTCACTCCTTGCCTCCGTCTGTGCCTCACGGATAGCCGAGGCCAGCTCTTCCGCTGCCAGATCGAGCTGCCGCTCCTCCTGCCAGTCAGACAGCGAGGGAACCGCCATCGCCATCCCCAGCGAAACGATCAGAAGTACAATGAGCGCTTCAGCGAGAACAAAGCCACGATGCCGCCAGAAGCGTAAGCCCCGTTTCCTCGAAGAAGAAAGCCGCGATCCCTCCGGCAGCAAGGAACGGCGCGAAACGGATCCCGTCATCAAGCGACCTCCTTCCCGAAATCAAAAGAGGCAGGGAAAAGAGCGCGCACGAAGCCGACGCCGCCCAGAGGAAACCGAGCGTTCCCACCGGAGAAAGCCAGGATGCAATCGCAGCGGCCAGAAATATATCTCCCTCCCCCGCGCCTCCGCCGGACGCCAGGCGAAGCACAAAGAAAACGCCGCCCGCAAGCGCCGCTGAAAGGATAGCAAAGTAAATCATCCCCGCCTCATACGAAGTCAGGAGGCCGCAGAGAAGAAGAAGCGCACTCCAGCCGTCCGAAATATACCCCGTCCGCCTGTCCTCCAGTGCAGGGAAGAAGAGCAAAAATGGCAGCAGAAAACGGGCCTTCCCCTCCGTCATGAAAAGAAGACCCGCATACAGGGCGCACGAAATCACGAGCAGAAGGAATCCTCTCCCGCCCTGCCAGACATCCTCCCACAATAACCGGTCTTCCCCTCCGCTTCTCATGGGAACCTCTTACGACTGCTGTGTACTTGTGCTCGTCGTTCCGAAAGACGAGTACGTCACAGAATTGAAAACAGCCGTCACTTCACCTTTCGAGCCCATCGTGTATGTCACACTCTTATCCGGCGGCTCCGGCATTTTCTTCAGATACCCATTCGCTCCCGTTGTATCCACCAGCTGCGAAAGCGCCGTCGGGTACTCGCCATTCTTCACGTAATACATCTCTGACGCCGTTCCGATCGCCGACAAATCCGCCTGAATACGAGCCGCCTTCGCATCATTCGTCATGCCAAGGATATCCGGCATAGCCACCGCCGACAAAATCCCCACGATCGCCACGACGATGATGAGCTCCAGGAGCATGAAACCTTTCCTTTTCCTTCCTAATCCACTGCCCTTGTAATCTTCCATTGTACCTTCCATCATGGACCAACCTTTCCCACAACACACCGGCCTCGCCGGTTTTTGAGCACAACAAAAAGGCGGCACGTTGACTGGCGCCCGCCTGAAAAAACCTATACCTCCTCCCCGCACGAAACCCGACGCAGCCTTCCCGCTGCCAGCTCCCTTCCACGGAGCTCGTCAAGAAACATAAACAGAACCGCCAGACCTTCCGCAGCCGGCCAGCTCTTTATTGATACCAGCCCTTCCCTCCATCGGAAAGACACGGATCAATCACGTAATTTTCCTATATTATCCAAAATGCTGTATCAATATTCAAATAGAAAATAATCATAAAGATTATAAACTCCATGAAGCCGATGCATAGCAGAATAAAGATTTGGGGGATGAGGAGAAAAGAGTAGCAAGGAAATAAAAAACCGCCCGTGAAGGGCGGTGAAATTATTGTTTTTTATTTTGAACCAGCTTGGAAAGAAGTTTCTCCCACTCATCCCATACTCTTTCAGGAGAAAATTCTTCCATTTCCAATTTTGCCGCATGACCCATTTTCTTCCTAAGCATCGGGTCTGCCATCAGTTTTCTAAGGGCTTCCGCATAGGCCTCCGGCCCATCATCTGTCAAAAATCCTGATACTTCATCCCGAATGATTTCATTCACTGCATCACAGCTTTTAAAACCAACTGCCGGGAGGCCTGCACTCATTGCTTCTGTCATGGCAAGGCCAAATCCTTCAAATGAACTGGGAATAGCAAAAATATCTGAATTCAGATAAACAGAAAGAACATCCGTCGTTACACCACGGAAGAAAACCCGATCGTTTAATCCTAATTTCCCTACGAGATCACTAAGATACTTTTGATAAGATCCATCACCGGGATCAACTCCCCAGAATTCCAAGTCCCAATCAGGAAATTCTTTTGCAAGCAGGCTGAATGCTGTAATTAAAACATGAGGCTGTTTCTGCTCCCTGGTTAAACGGGCAACATCAATAATCGTGTGTCGCGTTCTTTCTTTCCCGGGGTCTGCTTCCTTGCTATATTGCGGAACAGCATTGGGAATACGAAAAGCCCGAGCCTTCGGCAGCCTTTTCTTTAAACTATCGATATCTGCATTCATCAAGACCTGAACTACATCACTGTCTAAGAGAGCCTGTCTTTCCTGCGGATCATCCCAATTCACCGCCATAGCGGTCGGGAAATGGAACATAGTCACAAGAGGGAGATGATTCTTTCCCATAGCATCCAGGAAAAGTGCACTGGAAGAGGCCTCAAAAGAAACGATAACATCAGGATTTGCTTCTTCCAGTGCGCGTTGGATGGACCCTCTCATGCGAAGTGCACGCCCACGGTTCTTCCAGCTCATAGCAGCTCCCTTGCTTACCGGCCTGGCAAGTTCACGCATCACTTTAAAAAGGGCCTGCCTGACAGGCGCCTTTTCTTCTCCATAATCCGCTAAATTCACAAAATGAGTACTTTCATCATATTGGAAATACATCATTCCGCCATCGGGATCATCAGAGATAACCGTAACATCATGGCCGCGTTTAATCATTTCATTAGCCATTCTGGCACAGACATTTTCCATGCCGCCGTTCAAGCCACGCATCTGATGAACACGTCCCAGCACAATTTTCATTAAATTCAGCTCCACTTTATTTCAACTTATGGCGCGCATACAAGCGGCAAATCCATTCCTTGCGATGAACGATTGCATAACGCAGAATTTTGTCTCTTGGGCTGATGCTCGCAGGATGATTCTCCATATGGGAAAGCCAGCGGAAAAGTCCTTGTTTTCTCTTATCCTCAAGATCACGCAGAACGACAGAGATACAATAACTTTTAATTGCTGCTTTAGACGCATTTAAGCAACAATAGGAAAATATTTCCGGGAAGCGGCATTTGGCAATCATGGCTCTTTCCTTCCACATCCAGAAACTTCCCCAAAACTTACGCGACGTAACACGATGCGTTGAAGATGCTTCATTTGCTACATCCTGATAATACATTCCTCCACAGCCATGTACAATATTTCTGGCCCTGTAAAAGAGATGCAGTGATAAGTATCCGTCTTCTCCGGAATGTGTTAATTCAACAGGAATTTTTAGACCTTTCCACAGACTCCTTCTAGATGCAAACATCCAAAGGACAGAGCAATCTGCCTGAACAGCCCGGCGCTGCCATCCCCTTAAATCTGATTCAGTAAAGTGAACCTTCCTGATTTTGCCATTATTATCATCTGCAATATCATATACAACTATATCTGCATTTTCTTCTTCAAAAAGAAAATACGTTTTTTCTAGTAGATCTGGACTAATATAATCATCCGCATCAATCCAATAAAGAATATCTCCGGAAGATTTTTCAAAGCCAGCTTTTCTTGCAACACTTACACCGCCGTTTTTCTGATGGAATACATGAAATCGGGAATCTCTTCTCGCATATGCATCACAAATTTCAGGAGACCTGTCTTCTGACCCGTCATCAATGACAATAACCTCAAAATCTTTATATGTCTGATTCAAAATACTGTCAAAACAGCGTGCCAAGTACTCCTCTGCCTGATAGACTGGTACGATAAGCGAAATTTTCGTATTTCCGTTGCTCTCCATCAGATCAATCTCCTTTGGCGGTAACTCTCATAAGCAATATATCCTGCATACCATCCGAGAATCATATAGTACATACGGCCCGGTATTTTATTAATAATTGTCGTATCCACCAGACCATGCAGTGTAAATATCAAAAAAGAAAGCATCATTGCGGATGCAAGGGCCTTATTCTGAGAGGTACGAATAGCTCTATACAAGTATCCATATGTCAAAAGCAGAAATGCAAAGTATGCTGCCACGCCAAATATGCCATCTTCCGTCAGGAAAAGCATAGGCATATCATGCGGCATGGTATGTCCTTTTTCATGCCCGTCTTTCGGATGATACTTGGGACTGTAATAATACTCTCCCCACTTGCCAGGACCTACACCAGTCAGCTTATGATCATTCCACATCTCCCAGCTGGCTTCCAGCATCATAAGGCGTTCTCCGCCGACCCTCTCTGGATCAAGGCCTGTTTTCTTATCATGTGATAAATACAAAAATCCGCCGGCACATACAGCAGTAACAAGTGCAATAACAGCAAGCCCTTTAAAAATCAGGCCTAAATTAAATTTTCCGCGCAAAGCTGCTATGAGAGTGATGCCGGTCAATATCAAGCCACCCGAAAGAGCTAACACCGCACCTCTTGATTTAGAAGTGTAAAGAGCTCCCGCCATCAACACAAGCAAAACAGCCCACATGACTTTTTTCTTTGTATCCTGCGTCCTATACATCATGTACAGTACGAAAGGCCACATGAGATTAATACCTGTGCCTAAATGATTTTGCTGTGCATAACCGGCCATGGCTGGTACATTGGGGTCAGCGTGAAACTGAACAAAGGCCCAGATGCAGTTGACAAGAGCCCCTGCGGCCATACCACATAAAAATCCCTTATCAATATCATAACGAGCACGCCAGAAAAGCATCAGAAAAAACGGTATCGTCAGATTAAACTGCCATAGAACCGTATTAACGCTTCCTTTGGTACCATGGAGAAAAGCAGAAATCAGAAGAACTCCATAAAAAATAACGATACCAGTAAACAGCCATTTAGCTGAACGAACATCTGGAAGGAAGCTGCGGTCAATGGGTCTTGACATATATAAATCATAAAAGAGGAAAAGAAGAAAAGCAGCCAAAGCATATGAGAAATAAGAGGCACTAAAACCATTCTCAGCGATTCCCGCAAAAAGTGCCGCAGCAACTCCTGATGCTTTAATTAAATACCTCTGTTTATCCATGCTGACATCATTCATGTCCCGCTCTCCCTTTTCGTCTATATTGATTACTTATTTTACCACTTTGGGATGACTCCTGATTCTTGCCTCGCGTCGTCTGCACTGCCACTCAACGAGTTTCCCCTGAATTCCGCCGAAAATAGTTATAAATGCACTGTTATTCAGGATCATATTTTTCATCAAATTCATAATAAAACTCATAGGTATATCTTTATGACCGATCACATAGTCATGAATATCCTGAATTTGAACCTCTGTTAGAATAGGAAATCTTTCATTCAAATAATAGGAACGAATCGCTGCATGCAAAGCCTTAGCTGCACACTCTTCAGCATATTTCGGGGCATAAAGGAGTGCGAGTTTTTCATGTTCTCTCCAGGCTAAGTACTTACCATAACGTATTTTCAGATATCCAGTACCCGAAATACTAGTAATACTCCCCGCATTTTCATGACTGTAGTAATAGAGCGGATTCTTTCTGACAACAACCTTATTGGCAATATACATTGCCTTACCTATGACATACATGTCCTCCATAACAACACCAACAGGAAATCGTAAATCATTCCAAATCCAGCTACGGAAGAGCTTGCTGCAGACAAAATTGGGAATTTTATTTCTAAGCACAGCCAGTCTCGCTTCTTCAGTTGAATGAATCTCTGGCCAGACCGCAGCGTCATCACGAATTTCCCCACTAGATTCCACCCGATAATGGCCGGAAATAACAATATCGGCATCTTCATTCTTGGCAGTGTCGACCAAAACAGAAATCGTATTTAGATCTATATAGTCATCTGAATCGAGAAAATAAATAAAGTCACCCTTTGCAGCATCCAGACCAGTATTTCTTGCAGCCGACGGCCCTGCATTTTCCTGATGAATGACAACAATCCTATTGTCTTCCTTGGCATGTCGATCACATATATCCCCGCAACGATCCGGTGAACCATCATCCACCAAGACGATTTCAAGATTTTGATATGTCTGGTGGAGCGCGCTTTCTATACAGCGGTCAAGAAACTGTTCTGCATCATAGACAGGAACAATGATTGACACCAAATCCGTTTCCATAAATTCTCCTCTCCTACGCCCCCATTGAGATTTTTATACTTTTATGAATTAGACAATTTAGATCTCGTAGAAGTCTAAATCCAAGAAATTACTTTAAATCCCCTAACAATCAACGGTTTGTCCGAAGGAACTCCGCCATTACAGTTTTGCGGCAAAATACTTCAAATACCAACCAATCATAGCACCATACTGGCCATTCATGCGTGCTGTTCTTGCTGCCTGATGAAGGTTCTTTGTCCCCTTCGGAGGAACAAGAGGTACGTCTTTCCAGGGCGAAGATTTCTGGATAGCAGCATATTCTTTCACAACCGGCCATCCCTGGACCCAACTGTGCCATGGCTTAGCATGCCCGGCAAAATGAATGATGACCTGATTCTTATAATCTTCATTCACTGGCTGTTTCTTGAACAATGACTGGCGATCCAAGTTGTAGAGGTAGTTATATTTCTTTTCAATATAGAGACACTTACCATCCAGCATCTCATTATGGATATCCTGATCATGATGAGAAAGACGGTTGCCTACACGCTTTACATTTTCCTGCGCACGGCGGACAATGTCATCAAAGCAGCCCTGCTCCATCCACGGACCGAGGTTCATCAGCATCATACCTGCATTGAAATAACGACTTGTATGCATGCGTTTCATCTGTGCTTTTTCATTTCTGTCCGATACGACGACAACAATCTTATCTCCAAAGTCGAGTTCTTTCAGGTAACGAAGCGATCCTCGGCACATCATATCCCCATCCAGGTAAAGCCCACGATCTGTCAAAGGCGCCAGTGTCGGTGCTACCAGGAAACGATAGAAGAAAGCAGGATTGCCATCTGAAAGAAGCAGAGTCTTGAATGCTCTGTCATCGATCAGATGAACCTGCACAGGGCATCCTGTAATCAACGCCATTTCCTCCAAATGCTTTTTCTCTTCATCCACAAGCTGATTCACAAAGAAATGAAAACAAAGCGGGAGATCCTTATTATGCTCACGCACCGTCAAAGCCACAACACCCATATGCGGAATATAGTCTGCTGTCCCGGTCAGCGCAATATGAAAGGCATCTTTCTCAGGCTCTCCGCCAATAAAGACCGTATCTTTCACAGCATGAAGAAGTACATTTTCCATAAGTTAATTAAACTCCTTAATCATATGAGAAAGCATACAATATAAAATGCTTTCTCAAGCATTCATATTGTATATGAACACAGCAGTAGTTGTCATTACATCAAAATTACTGTTGCTTTATGACTCACAAAATCCGTTTAAAGTAAAAAATACCTATTTATATTATACATAGAGAATCTTCCTTTTTCCATGAGAATATACGGCGCCTAAAGCATATTGCGTTTTCCGCACTTCAAATCTTTCACTTATGAAGATTCATTTCTATGTAATGTGGTATGATAAATGCGTATATCTTAAGGAGGAATCTGAATGCTGAAAAAAGATATAGGCGAAATCCTATCTGTTCGAAATATAACTAAAAAAGATGCTGCGTGGTATTGTTTAGTTTCCATTATTTTTACAGCAGTCCTTTGGGGCTGGTTTGCATTCACCGGAATTAAATTTCTGTGGGAATGGAACCTCAGTTTAAGGGATGCTTTATTAACTTTCGTAACTATATTTTTGCTGGAACTAACTTGTGGTCAGGATATTCGCGGGCGTCTCTGGCATGCGGCATACCCCGGATTTCTTGCTTTAATGCTTGTTTTCCCTTATGTAATCGGTACTGGAAGCGGAAATCGTGACCCGGATTTCCGTCATCTTTTAAATCCATATGTTATGGAAGCACTGGGATTCTTGAGCATTTCTGTCATTACTGCATTCTGGCAGCAAAAAGCAAGACGCCCTTTATCCATCCTGATTGCCATAGGCACCTTTCTCATCACAACATTCCAAATCATTTGCGCTTTGATATATTTCTCATACTTCCTCATTTATGGCAGTACGTTTGCTACGGCTGATTTTCTTCCTTTTGTACAGACTCATCTTTCTGAAGCGATTGGATTTCTCAAATCCTTTATCAGCGTGAAGACACTTTGCCTCGGTGTTATTCTCCTTCTTGTTTTATTTGTGCCAACGATTACACTTCTTGTCCGCAACATAAAAAACGGTGGAATGTCATCCGCGAAATGGCCAAAATGGATCATTGCCCTTTCTGTTCTTCTTTTTGCAGCTGGGATCATCAATGTTCGTCATTGGATTCCACGTTCGTTTCCTGTTCTTGACTACCAATTGTCGCAGGCATACATCCACAGCATTCGTGATGCAAAAAAATTACACACTATCAATGCCGCTAAGCTGGTCTTAGCAAATGGCATAAATAATACTCTTGCATCCCGTGTTCCAGGCACTGTTCTTTTAGTCATCGGAGAGAGCGAGACAAGCGACTTAATGACTGCATTCACCCCTTCTCTTCCTGTTGATACGACGCCCTGGCTTACCTCTGAAAAAGAAAATAAAGATTTTTATCTCTTTAACCATGCTTATACCAATTTCCCAGCAACTGCTGGCGCACTCTCCATGGCTTTGACCGGTATTAATCAGTATAACGAAAAAGAAATTGGTCAGGTTGTCACACTGCTTGATGTTGCTAAGAAAGCAGGTTACGACACCTGGTGAATCAGCAATCACCGTCAGTTGGGAGCCGGCAACCCTAGTGTGGATCTCGTTTCATCCGGTGCTGATCATACGTTATGGACTACACATGCCGAAGGAGCTGATATTGATCTCATTTCTCTCCTTAAAAAAGTACCGAGAAACGGCAATCATTTTATAGTCCTTCATCTCATGGGCAGCCATGCTAAATACGACAGCCGCATTCCTGACGACTGGCCCTATCTGTCTCTTCCCGGCGCTGATGAAACGGAGAATGATTATGCAACAACTGTAGATTATACAGATTATGTTCTCAAAAATATCTTCAACTACTCGAAAGAAAATCTTCATATGACAGCCATGGCTTATCTTTCCGATCATGGAGAAGATATGAAATATGGTCACGGTGAAGGGCACGTCACATGGTCTATGCTGCACATTCCTTTATTTTTCTATTTATCCCCTGAGTATGAAACTGCTTTTCCGAATACGGCCAAAGCACTTCGTAATAACAGAGAAAAGATTTTTACCAATGATCTTCTCTTTGATACCATGTGTGGTCTTATCCAAGCACCAAATAATGACTATTCTCCCACGTATGATCTCACCTCCCCTCTTTATTCTTTAAACGCAGATCAGGCTTTGGCAGTAAATGGAAAATGGATTGTAGCAAATGATCCATCCCTGCACGATATAAAGTGAAATAAAAAACGGACGAGCCTTTCCGGGTTCGTTCGTTTTTTTGTTTCATTTATCCCCGCCTTTGCTATAATTAAATCACCATGGGAAGATTATATCTTTCCTTCATCAGGAGGTTCATATGGCTGACAGTTCATTTTCATATACATCCATCTTCAGAGGAAAGACATTGATGGTCGTCATCCCTCATGAGGATGATGAAATCAACGTTGCCGGATCAACGATTCACGGCGCCATTCTGGAAGGGGTTCACGTTATCTGCGTTTTCTCCACATGGGGCGATGATTTATATACGCCAGATATCCGGAGGAGAGAAGCTGTAAAGGCACTGAAAACATTAGGCGTCAAGGAGGATGATGTCATATTCCTTGGCTATCCGGATGGAGGGCGTTATGGGGAATCTGACCCTTACATATACGGTCTAAATGAACCAATTACCGTTCGCGGCCGCCATGAAACGTACGGGACAAAAGCTGCTCCTGATTTCTGTATGGCAGCACATGGATTCCACCGTCCTTTCACGCGGGAAGGCATGATTCAGGATATGGAAGATGTCGTCCTTGCTCATAAGCCGGATGCCATTCTCTGCATTGATTATGACGTCCATCCGGATCATCGTGCCTGTTCGGCTGCCTTCGAGACAGCTATGGGACGGATCCTTCAGCGCCCGGGAAATGAATATTTCCCTGTCATTTTCAAAGGATTTGCTTATAAGACCGCTTTTGAATCCGTACCGGATTTCTATGCGCCTCACATGCTGTCCACCGTTTTCGCACGGGATAATCTTCCCGAACCTTCCTGGGAAACGTCAAATCCTGCCTATGCATGGGATGAGAGAATCAGGCTTCCTGTTCCCGAGGAATGCAGAAGGCCTCTTCTTTCTGATAACCTCATTCATAAGGCTTTTTGCTGTCACGTATCACAAAAAGGCTACCGATATGCCGCTAAGATCGCCAATGGTGATCAGGTCTTCTGGAAACGCCGCACGGATAATCTCTCCATGCAGGCTGCTGTTTCAGCATCCTCTGGAAATATCAAGTATCTGAATGACTTTCTCCTTCTGGGCAGTTCAGACATGGCAAAGCCCGCCATGCCGATGGATGACTGCCTCTGGGCACCTCCCGAAGATGACAAAGTAAAAACCTGCCGCCTTACATTTACCCATCCGGTGACCATCCGCGAAGCGGTTCTCTATGGGAACATTGATACGGAAAGCCGCATCCTTGACGGTACGCTTCGGTTCAGTACAGGATATGAATTCCGCACAGGACCATTCCGAAAGAACGGCCTCCCTAATGACTTTTCCATCGAAGTGCAGAAATCTGTAGACTGGGTGGAATTTACCATCAATGAAGCAGAAGGATCCACTCCTGGTCTCACAGAACTTGAACTCTATGAAGAAGAAGATACTGCTTCAATGATCCATATTCTTGCCGATGGAAACTTTGCTTATGACTGGACCGTTTGGCCTGGTGAAAAGCCCAAGATTTCTGCATGGACTTATGGCTCGGATGATGATGTATCCTGGGAAATGAACGGAAGTCCATCAAGCATCGGGCAAATCCAAGAAGAGCTGAATCGACTAAAGAAACCGATTACCATCTGTGCTTTTCTTACAGAGCATCCAGACATTTGGGATGAAGCCGTTTTTGCTCCGGGCTCTTCCGCTGCTCTCCGCTCTTTACGTTTCCATCAGAAACTGGATCGTTGGAAAAATACATTTGAAAGGTTCCGCCAGAAATCTCAGCATCATGCACTCCGTAAAGAAGCTAAAAAAGAAAGAGCAAAGAAATAAACGCAGCAAAATTCTCCCCGCCAGCTTTCGCTGGCGTTTTTTCTTTAATATCAATTTTTGCATATAAATCTATACAAAAAACTCCACTTCAAATTGAGCCGGACACTGGATTGTCACAGTACTTTCATATAATAGAAATGCTACATTTATTTCAATATGAATACATCTACTTATATTGCCCCGTATCTTTTGCGTTATTGGCAAATTGACAATAACCAAACGTAGTGCTACGATATCCAGTACTGTACAAATATTGTATAATTGTACTATTTATATACAGTGTATGTATGCAATTGGGAAGGTATACATATACTGCATAAAATTATATGCACAGGGAGTATGCATAATGGTTCAATTTATTAGTCGCAGAAAAGCGGATTTTGGGAAGGCCGCTTTATTTGTGGCGCTTTACGCGTGTATCAACATCTGTCTTGTTTCTCTTTTAAAGGAAGGGCTTTATCTCCATGGACTAAAAGGGATTTTATCCGGAGGTGTCATTTTCGCTCTTGCCGGGCATTTTTGGAATTACAGGAAAAGATTCCTTGCCATTTACGCAGGCATGATGCTGTTCCTGTCTGCCGGACTTATCATCAAGCTGATCGATCATGTTGCGGTAGGCGGAGGAGAATTCCTTGGGAACATTTCTCTGGCGAGTACGATCTGGGGATCGATTCTCCTTGTATGGCTTTGCATAGAGAATGCCGCTGCCCTTACGGGAAAGATAAAGGCTGGCCGTATCATATCCAGTGCGTGGCTTTTTATCAGCCTGGCAATTCTTGCAGTGCCGAACTTGGTTCTCTGGGGTTATTTTGCATTAAGTCAGCACTACCTGCGTCCGGATATCGTCATGACGATTTACCAGACAAATAAGGATGAGGCCATTGCTTATCTGATGAGCCAGAATCCTTTCTACATAGGATTAGCCGTTGCCGCTTTCCTTCTTATTTCCGTCCTGATTTTCAAAGCAGCATACACAGTATGCGTGACGGACCGTCCTTCTTTTGCCTCGACGCCGCACGGATGGCTTGGTATTCTTCCGATGATTGTCCTGCTTGCGCTTGGTTTAAAAACAACCTATGCAGCCAAAGAATATGAACCGGCTCATATCGTCCTTTCTGTCCGTGATTCGGTTAAGAGTTATACGATGTTTGCGCAAAATAAGGAAAAGCGTATTCAGCGGCTCAATGCGTTAGGTACTCTCCCTGTCCTGCCCAGTCATAAAGGCATTTATGTCCTTGTCATCGGGGAATCCGAAACGAGGAACCATATGTCTGCTTACGGTTACCAGCGTGAAACGACGCCCTGGCTGACTCAGTTTGCCAAGGAGCCGGGAACTCTCCTTTTCAAAAATCCGTATTCGAACCATACTCATACGGTTCCTGTACTGACATATGCTTTGAGTGAAAAGAATCAGTACAATCAGGTGCCGCTGGCTAAAGCGTATTCGCTGATTGAAATCGCCAATGCAGCCGGATTCGATACTTACTGGATCAGCAACCAGGAACGTTATGGTGCATGGGATACGCCGGTTGCAGAAATTGCTTCCACGGCCAAGCATCAGGTATGGCTGAATGGTGAAGTCGGCACGAACATAAAGACAGCTTATCTTGATGAGGAATTGCCAATAAAGACACCTGATCTTAAAAATGTGGACAATGCGTTAGTTGTCTTTCATTTAATGGGAGAGCATACGACCTATGCAGACCGTTATCCTGCTGTATATCAGAAATTTGACGAGGCCGGTACGAAGCGAGATGAGTATGACAATGCGGTCCTTTATACGGACTTTGTTCTGAGCAGGATTTATGATCTGGTCAAGGACAATCCTCATTTCCAAGGGCTTGTGTATTTTTCTGACCATGGTGAGGAACCTGATCTTGGAAAAGGCCATGAAAGTACAAAGTTCACGAATCAGATGAGCCGCATCCCATTTGTTGTTCATTTCTCTGATTCTTACCGGTCTGCCAATCCTGCCTTATTTGAAACGCTGAAGGGTCAGGAAAATGATTACTGGACCAATGATCTTGTTTATAATTTCATGACGGAAATCATGGGTATCCAAAGTCTTCCGATTAATGAGCCGAATCTCACGCTTGGAAATCCAGCCTATGACAGGACGAAGGACAATGTCCGCACGCTGCATGGTGAACGAAAAATAGAATCATAATAAAAACTGTGAAATCAGGAATCCTGATTTCACAGTTTTTTTATTTCACTAATTTTTATCTTCTCTCGCTTGCGTGGTCGAGGTTGGCGGCGTCTTCGATGACGGCTTCCTGTCCATCTCTTTCTTCGAGGATTTTTCTCAAGCGTTCTCTCTTGGAGCGGTCGATGAACTGGTGGGCTATGACGTCGGGGAGTGTGGCTCCTAAGGCTATGCCCAGGATGACGAGGGCGGCTTCGACGCCGTTTTGCATGGCGAACATGAATTCATCCGTGGTCAGTGTATGGATACGGATGACGGCGAAGAGGAAGCGGTAGAGGAGGACGCCGGGGATCAATGGGATGATGGCCGGTGTGGTCAGGACGAATACCGGGGCATGCAGGTTGCGTGCGACAATCAAGAGGAAGAGGGACAGTGTGGCGGCTCCGATGAAGGAGGCGGTGGCCATGCCTGTTCCGAAGTCGATCATGAGGATGTTTCTCATGTCGACGGTAATGATGGCACCTAAGCATGCGAGCGGTATGTATCGTTTCGGGATGTTGAACATGACGCAGAAGCCGGCGGCTGCCATGGCGGCGGCGAGGGCCTGCGCGATATAGAGGCTTTCAGGCGCGATGCGGACGCCGGTGAAGTTCGGGACGCTTGTCATGACGGCGACGGCGGAGAGGCCGAATGTCATGGCAGTCATGACCAGGATGGTCTGCGTGAATCGCGTCATGCCTGAGTTCAGGTAGTTCGACAGGAAGTCGTCGACGCAGTTGATCAGCGGGACGCCTGGTATGAGTGTCAGCGCACAGGCGACGACGGGCAGCCACGAGCAGGGCGGCCCTGGTATGTAGAGTGTGAGGTAGGCTGTCGCGGTCGCAAAGAAAGCGCTGGCAGCGATGCCGATGTAAATATTGACGCCGAATCGTTCGCAGAGTGTCTTGACGTAGGCGCCCACGACGGCGGCGATGAAGGTATAGAGGGCTTCGTACCAGTGTCCGCCAAAGAGGAGGCAGAAGGCGCTGGATGCCATGCCGATGCAGAAGAGTGTCAGCCACTGGGGATAGAGCCTCTTCCTTGCCATCTGCTGGATGGTCATCATCTGATTCCGGTAGATGAGATAGGATTCATTGCTCTTCAGTGCGTCCCAGCTGAGCTGGTTGGCAAGAAGCGTCGTCATCATGTTGACGCCGTGCTTGTAGCATTTGCGGAACATGGTTTCCGACGTGACGCCGTCGTCCACATTGATCATGATGGTGCTGTATGTGATGTGGATCTGGACGTTTTCCCAGTAAATGCCAAGGTAAGCGGCGGCGCGGAGCATGTCTCTGACGACACGCTTGCTGCTGGCCCCGTTTTCCATCATAAGCTGTCCGATGTCGAGGATAAGTTGCATCTTATCCCTGACGGTCAGCTCTGCTTTATCTGATTTCTTATACAAAAGGCATCACCTCCGATAACCCCTAACGGGATGCGCTGCCTTAGAGCGGCGTATTCCTGATGATATCGAAATACTCCTGGTACTGCCTTGCCTGTTCGTAGTCGTGGAGCGGGAAGCATTCACTCACCCAGCGGATGAGGAGCCATGCGCAGCCGAAGAATACGAGAAACTGGAGTGTCCTGTGAATGGCGGAATAGGACGCGGTGTCCTTCCTGATCCATTTCTTGTCCAGCTCGTACGCGCTCTGGTAAATCCAGCGGGCATAGAGGATGACGAAAGCCAGGATCCCGAGGTTCATCAGGATGAGATTCAATCCTCCGATGTGCGTCAGGACGACGTGGGAGAACCACTTGCCCGGACTGTACAGCGCGAAGAACATTTCCCTGGGCGTCATCATGATTCCCATGTATGCGTAATGCGTGAGAAAAATGAAGGCGCTGAAGGAAAAGAAACACACGGCGATGAGGCAGATGAGGACCGCCAGTTTCCGCCCCATGACGACGCGGCAGATGACGTTCATGATGAAGAAGATCAGGAGCAGGATCGCGATCGCCGTCAGGAAGTACGGGCTCAGGTGGTTGAAGGAGGCATCCTTCAGTCCGTTCACCGCGTGCAGGAGTACGTAAGGAAATATGAGTATCCATGAAAAGAAAGGAATGTAGCCGATCCGCCAGAACGGATGGAGAAGGCTCTTCCTTGTCATAAATTGTGTCAGGAAAAGGAGAATGAAGCATTCCCCCATGCTCCTCTGGAAACGGTACCATTCGAAAAGGCCGGTGATTCCGAGGGCAAAATAGTAAATGAAAACGAGGAACAGGAGAAAAATGGTACCAAAAAAGTACGTCCCGATTTCGCGCTTCGAGACACCTTCCCACCAAAGCTTGAGTTTTTCCTGCTCCTGCTCCCAGAAGTTCATTATGTTCACTCCCCTGTCCTCCCGGGAAAGTGCCGGAAGGGACGGTTATTGTTATCTGTTTCTATCTTTAAGTATATAAGGCGCGGGCCCTGCGGGCAATAGCAGGAGGCCTGTCAGGTCAGAAGATGGTCATAAATTTTTCTGACGGATTCGATGTCCTTCATCTTGAAGGGCGCGAGCTGGCGTGTCAGGGATCCGACGATGGAATGTTTCATCAGAAAACGGCGCGCTTCCTCTCTCGTTTCTTCGCCGCCGTTTTTGACGTAGCCCCTTTCGAGAGCGGCTGCTCTTTCGCGGGCTTCAGGATAATTTTCGCGGTAGATGCCCTGCAGAAGAAGAAGGAAATCGAGTGCTTTCTGCGTGGCAAGATCCTGGGAGTACATGCGGTTTTCCCAGTCAAGGAAATGGATGACTCCGTCGTTCCACGTAATATCGCGGAGGGCCGGACGGCCATGAACGATGCCGTTCTTGTGGAGAGAGGCAAGCGCAGCGCCGGCCTCTTCCAGGATGAGTTCCTTCTCTGCTTCGGACTTGTCCGAGTCGAGCCAGTTCTTCACGGTAGGACCGCCGTCCTTCGTCACCATGTAATTCGGTGTCAGGACTTCAATCTCCGGAACGAGGTCAGGATTATTTCTCCCGGCAATCGTCATGCGGGCGATTTCATAATAAAATTCTTTTTCGACAGAGTACTTCACGAGCTGGTTTCTTCCGTTCCCCAGCTTTCTTTTGATCCAGTACTTCTGGTCGTCCAGTGTAAAATTCAGGACGCGGTCAGAGGGTCTTTCCGAGATCACCCTGTCCGCCATCCGTCTCAAACGTTCCGTTAAAGTTTCTTCCATCTTCCTTTGTCTCCTGTATCTTTCAATCATGCATTTACCCTTTATTTTAACATGTGGAGTGTTTCTCGTCAGCAGGGAGGATGGAAATGGGGAAAGAGAGAGTGAAATTGAGGAAAATTAGAACCATACTACCGGACTTCGTCCGCGGAAATGCAACTCATCCGTCGGCTCCGCCGCCACCTTCCCTTCCAGGGCAAGGTCAAGACCGGCCTAGCGGCCCTGTTCCTCTCTCTCCCTCTCTTCTAAAATAAGGATTTTTTATGGGTTCATTGCTTTTTGATAACATTTCTTTATTTATTTTAATCATATAATTTACTGTTTTATACTCTTTTTCGATTTACATTTCTTTAATCTATGATAAAATAGCATAAAATACGTTTCACTCTGCAGTAAAGATGGGGTATCGCTTATGAAAAAATCATCACAGGAATCTTCCCGCGAGTTTATCTCGATCGGGCTCATGCTTTTCGCGCTGTTTTTCGGCGCAGGGAATCTGATCTTCCCGGTATTCTTAGGCCAGAATGCTGGCTGGAATACGCCCTGGGCTACGATCGGCTTCCTGATTACGGGTGTCGGCCTTCCTTTTGCGGCTGTGCTTGCGATTTGTTATTCGGGCGCAGGTCTTAGGGAGCTGGCTTCGCGTGTCCATCCGGTGTACGGTGTGCTGTTCAGCTCTCTTCTGTACCTGACGATCGGACCGTTCTTTGCGATTCCCCGTACGGCTACGGTTTCTTTTGAAATTGCAGCAGCCCCATTCCTGACGGATGCACAGAAAACGATCGGACTTTATGTCTTCGTTTTCATTTTCTTCCTTCTGTCCTGGTGGCTGGCTGTCACTCCTTCCAAGCTTGTTCCGCGTATCGGCAAGGTCATCACGCCGATGCTGCTTCTTTTCCTCTTCATTCTGATCGGCTCTTCTATCCTCTTCCCGATGGGGCCGTGGATGGAACCTTCCGCTGCTTATTCGGCTCCGGTGAAGGCTTTCACGAATGCACTGGTTGAAGGTTACAACACGATGGACTGCCTGGCTGGTCTTGTCTTCGGCGTCATTGTCGTGGAATCGATTCGTTTCTTCGGCGTGAAGACAAATGAGGAAGTGGCTCGTTCTGCTATGAAGTCCGGCCTCATTTCTACATTCTTCATGTTCGTCATCTATGCATCCCTGGTCGTTCTGGGCGCTGATTCTGTCAGTGTTCTGGGCCATATGGAAACGGGCGCTCCGGTTCTTTCCGGCGCTTCTGCTTACTACTTCGGCACTTCCGGTGCAGTCCTTCTGGGACTTATCGTCATCCTGGCATGCCTCACGACTTCGATCGGCCTGATTGCTTCCTGCGCTGCTTATTTCCATCAGCTCTTCCCGATGCTGCATCGTCAGACATGGGCTGCCCTCTTTGCAGGTTTCTCTTTCCTGATCGCGCTCTTCGGCCTTTCTGCCATCATCAAGGGCGCCATCCCGGTACTGCTTTTCCTGTACCCGCTGGCTGTTTCCCTGATCATCCTGACATTCCTCGACAAGCGTTTCGGAGGAAGCCAGAAGGTCTATGCGCTGGCAACGGCTTTCACCTTTGTTCCGGCTCTCTATGACGGACTGAAGATGCTGAAGCTCACGACTCCGGCTATGGATCAGTTCATGCATTCCCTGCCGCTTGCTGAATACGACATGGCATGGACGCTCTTCTTCATCACAGGCTTCGTCCTCGGATTCATCTGGCACAAAGCTGCAGACAAGGCACCTGCCACAGCAGAATCCCATTAAGTATATACTCTTTCAGATTTCTAAAATTTTTCTAAAATATATACGATATTTCCTTTGACATTCTCATTTTCTCATGCTAGAATATCTCTAAATCATTAGAGACAAGGATAGGAATCAGGCTGGGGATCTTCTCAGAGAGGCGATGGATGGTGCAAATCGCTGAAGTTGAATCAGCCGCGTCACCCGTGAGTTCCTTTTTCGTACTCCATTTGGAGGCAGGGAAAGGCGGAAGCCCCGTTAGCAGCGAATTGAGTAATTGGACAAGGTGGTACCTCACAGCATATGTGCCCTGTCGGAGTTTTTCCGGCAGGGCTTTTTCGTACCCACCGGAAGTAGAAGGCGAAACCTTCGGAAAAGGAGATGTTATTATGGAGAAATCTAAGAATTCCTTCATTGCCATCGGGCTGATGCTGTTCGCGCTGTTCTTCGGCGCCGGCAACCTGATTTTCCCGGTATTCATGGGGCAGAATTCAGGTGTGGAAACGATTCCCGCTACAATCGGCTTTCTGATCACGGGCGTGGGTCTTCCGATTCTTGGCATTGCGGCAATCGGTTACTCCGGAGACGACCTGCAGAAACTGGCTTCCCGTATCTGCACACCGTACGCCATTTTCTTCACCGTCGCCCTGTACCTGACCATCGGGCCTGCCTTCGCTATCCCCCGTACGGCTACGACATCTTTTGAAATCGCCTTCGCTCCGCTCTTCTCGGAAGAAAACCGTCAGATGGCACTCTATGGCTTCGCTTTCGTCTTCTTCGCCGTTTCCTGGTGGCTCTCCGTCACCCCGTCGAAACTGGTCGACCGTATCGGCAAAGTCATCACTCCGGTTCTTCTGGCATTCCTTGCCCTGCTCTTCATCTGCGCAGCCATCGCTCCAATCGGACCCTGGCAGGCCGCTTCGAAGGACTACATCGATCCGATGAAAGCTCTTTCCCAGGGATTCCTTGACGGCTACGGCACCATGGACGCCCTCGCCGCTTTCGTATTCGGCATCATCGTCGTCAATTCCGTCCGCCAGTACGGTGCCACAACGAATGAAGAAATCGCATTCATGACCCTTCGTTCCGGCCTCATCGCAGGCCTCTGCCTTAGCATCATTTACGTATTCCTCTGCTTCATCGGCGCATCCTCCGTCTCTGAACTGGGACACCTGGAAAACGGTGCTGAAGTCCTCGTAGGCGTTGCACTTCATTACTTCGGTTCTTACGGCAGTCTTGTCATGGGCATCATCGTCCTCCTCGCCTGCCTCACAACAAGCGTCGGCCTCATCACGGCATGCGCTGAATACTTCGGCCGCCTGATTCCGGTCCTCTCTTACAAAATCTGGGTAACCGTCTTCGCAGTCGCTTCCTTCTGCGTCGCACTCTTCGGCCTGACCACCATCATCCATGCCGCTATTCCGGTCCTGATGTTCCTCTATCCGCTGACGATTTCCCTCATGATCCTCACATTCACAGATAAACTCTTCCACGGCCACAGAGCTGTCTATGCCTGCGTTACCCTCTTTACCCTGATCCCGTCCCTCTACGACGGCATCCACACCGCAGGCCTCCAGATCACCACCCTCGACAACGTCATGTCGAACCTTCCGTTCGCACACTACGGCCTCGCATGGGTCACCTTCTGCGCCGCCGGCTACATCGTAGGCCTCATCATTGCCCACATGGCACCGTCTAAAGGAAAGACTGCATAAGGAAATAAAAAGGAAATCTCCACGAAGTCCTGAAAAGGAATCGTGGAGATTTTTTGGTGGAAGATGATAAAGCCGGGTGACAAAGGGAAAGTGCTTTCCTGTCAGGGAAAACGAGTGCTCACGCTACTAATAAAAATGAACCCCTTTCATCGCAAAAGGAAGTACTTTACTTAAACTTCACCTCTTTCGGCCCGTACAAAACAATTGACTCTATACTGATATTAGTATAGAGTCAATCGGTATACGGTCCACTTTCCCCTGACGGGGACAGCTTCGTAAGGAATAAAAGAAAGAACTCAGCTCTTATTTGTTTGAAACCTTATGTAACCCCATCCCTACCATACTCCTTCCCCTAACGGGGACAGCTTTTCGCGTTGATTATAATGCATCTCATCGCTCCCCGTTTTCAATCACTATTTTCTTTTCTGTTTTGATTGTTCTTCATTTGCAAATTGTTCCTGCATGATTCTATAATAGGTAAAATATATTATTCTATTAATGAATCAAGATTTCAGGAATTTTTTCCTTCAAGGAGGAGTTATGGATAGACAGGATTCTCTTCGGAAGTGGATTTTCTCGGCGCTCCTGGTAGCGGCGGGTGTGCTGCTTTCTCCGCTTTTTTCTTTCCCTCTGGGTGTGACAAGGGCTTTTCCTTTGCAGCATATGATTAACATTTTCCTCGCGGTGCTTTGCGGGACAAGGTTCAGTACGTCGGCTGCGTTCGGGACGGCTTTGATCCGGAATATTCTTGGCACGGGCAGTCTTCTGGCTTTCCCGGGCTCTATGATCGGCGCTTTCCTTTCGGGTTATCTTTACAGCAAGACGCAGAAGCTCTGGTGCGCTGTGCTTGGTGAATTCGTCGGGACTTCGATTATCGGCGGGCTGGTTTCCTATCCGGTTGCCGCTCTTCTCATGGGTTCTTCGAAGGGTGCTCTCTTCTATGTATCCCTCTTCTCCATTTCCTGCGGCGCCGGCTGCGTCATCGCTTTCTGTGTTTTAAAAAGTGCCCGCTTAATTCAAACAGAATTACTCAAAAACAGATAATATCTTCATCTATAAGTCTCTATAAACTATTATTTATAATAATAAAATCTCATGCTTCACGTATATTTTCCCCGCAGAAAAGTTCGATTTTCTGCGGTTTTTTCATGCCTTGACTATGAGTCAAAGTTTTAGCACCTGCTGTTAACTGCTATTGACACCCTTCTAAAATAAAATGTATATTGTTTTAGTTTCAGAAGCATTTTATCACTCAAAGTGAGTATTTTGTATAAAAATTAATCCTGGGAAGGATTGATAAGGGAGTTTCCACTGGGAGGGAAGCCCCTGGAAAAGAGGGGAATTTTATGAAGCACCGTCTACTGAAAGCCGCGGCAGCCGTCGTATTTACGTGCGCCGCGTTCCATGTACAGGCAGCCAATCCGTTCACGGACGTCGATACAAACTCCTGGGCTTACCAGGCAGTTTCCAAGTTGTCCGCTGAAAACGTCGTCGAAGGATATCCGGACGGCACGTTCCGCGGGGAAAAGAATATTTCCCGTTATGAAGTTGCACAGATCATTGCGCGCCTTGTCGCAAGAAAGGACAGCCTGACTGCTGATCAGCAGGCTACCGTCGACAAGCTCGCTCAATCGTATAGAGACGATCTCGCCAACCTTGGCGTCCGCGTCACGGAACTTGAAAAGAAGACCGGACACACAGAACTCATCACTGAACTCCGCATTCAGGATGTCGACCGCTATGGCAACATTTTCAAAGGCCATACGGAAAAGGACAATGAGCTCAGCGCCCGCGTCCGCCTGAATACGATCACCACTGTCAATGACAGAAGCACCGTTTACGGACAGCTCGAAACCTTCCTCGGTTTCTCTGGAAATGATGTGTACAGTGTCAACAAGTACAGCTATAACTCTGATGGCTCCCGCTATCAGAATAATGGCTACGGCGAAGGTGAAGTCCATCTGAACCGCTTATGGACGACCTACCAGTTCGGACCGAAGCAGGATACAACAGGCCTTCCGTTCGGACCATCCAAGAACCTCATCGGTATCGGCCAGTTCCCCGTCAAGATGGGCGTCACTGGCTACACCTATGATGGCGAATTCAAGGGCGCATTCCTTACCCTTGGTGATTACAGAGAAGGCGGCCACTTCACGCTCGCATACGGCCGCGCAACAAACATCAACGTCGACTACACGGCGCCAATGATGCATGGATTTGGAATTTCAAATTCTACAGTAGCCAGCCTTGTGGGAAAGTTAGCCTCTGCACAGGCATACAGTCAGGCTCTTGCGGCTGGTTATAGTGATGCTCAGGCAAAAGCTGTCGCAGCAAGTACCGAAACAAACACTATAGAAGTACTCAATGGAAAAAACAAAGGTCTTTCAAGTGACAATCCAGCAATCCGTGCGGCCACCGCTCAAAAAGTTAAAGATATGATTGTTGCCAGTGGCTCTGACCTGGCATCCATGGCAGATGATCTTGTGGTCACCGCTAACGAACAAGATGCATTCACACTCTACCCGATGGGCGATAAAGTCCAGATGGCATGGGGCGAAGATGAAGATGTGCCGATTGCTTACGCGTCCTACATCTACAAGAAACCGCAGCATTATGAATTCCATATTTATGGCATGAGAGCCCTTGGTCCTGTTTCCAATATTGCTCAGGCATACGGCCTTGCAGGACAGTACTACGTCACTCCGATGTGGAACGTCCACGCTGAATACGTCAAGAATATGAAGAAACTTCCGCTGAACAACGAGCGTCCGTACTCCTTCAACTACGGCGTCGCTTACGGCACTGCTGACGTACTGAAAGCCAAGTCCTACTCTATCGGCCTTGACTACATCTACAGCCAGGCAGGCACCTACTTCGGCGGATCCACCAATGACATCACCGACCAGTACATGGGCCACGTCTACAGCAGCTGGAGAGGCAGAAGCAACGTCCCGGCTTACTTTGCCGACAAGATGGACGCCGTCCTCGATGGCACTGACAACCCGAACAGAAACTACGGCGGCGCGAAATTCTTCCTCGCTAAAGCAGCCTACGTTCCAATGAAAGGCCTCATCATCGAAGCCAACTACGGCTTCAACGCCCAGGACATGGGCGGCAAGAAGATGGACAACATGTTCCTCCTCAAAGCTACCGCTTATATTAAATAAGGAATAAAAAGAAAGGAGCTGTGACAAAATGTTCAATCATTTTGCTACAGCTCCTTTTGTGTTGGAATATTCCATTAAAGGATACTAACAAATGTATTTATTCGGTCTATCTGAAAACCTCAAAGCCTCGCTCCGCTCGAAGGAAATGAACTTCATTCGTCGCCTTCGGCGCCACCTTCCTCTACGAGGCAAGGTCAAACACCCTTAAACCTCGCTGCGCTCGAAAAAAGGAAGAAGCAGCATTTGGGTGGGCTTTGTCACAGCCCCTTTTCCTTCTATTATTCCCTTATTTCAAGTTTGTCTTGAAGAATTCTGCAATCCTGGCGAACGGGATGACGTCCATATGATCGTAGAGGTCGGTGTGGACGGCGCCAGGAATGATGAGGAGTTCTTTGTTATTTCCTTTCATCTTCTTGTAGATGTCTTCGCTGAAGTAGCGGGAATGGGCTTTTTCTCCATGGATGAGGAGGACCGGTGTCTCGATTTCATCGGCGTAGATATTGATCGGCATGCCGGCGAAGTCCGGGAGGGAGCTCAGTGTTGCGCCTGTGGTGGAGCCGAAAGATCTCGGGCTGTAGCCTCTCTTTGTCTGGTAGAAGTCGTGGTAGTTTCTGACGAATTCAGGCATGTCCGGAGTGACGGTTTCCGGGACGCCGCCTGCCATTTTGTAGGTGCCGTTCTTGTAGTCGAGCGTTCTCTGCGCGCTGACCATTTCACGAAGGGCCTTTCTTTCTGCTTTGATCTGTTCCGGCGTCTTATCGTAGTCGAAGTAGCCGTTGGCGATGACGCGGCTCATGTCGTACATGGTGGATGTCACGGTTGCTTTGATTCTTAGGTCCATGGATGCCGCATTGATGGCAAAGCCGCCCCAGCCGCAGATGCCGAGAACGCCGATTTTCTGCGGATCGACGTCGGGCCTGTTGGACAGGTAATCGACAGCTGCCAGGAAATCTTCGGTATCAATGTCCGGGGATGTGGTGTTTCTCGGCTGTCCGCCAGATTCCCCTGTGTAAGACGGGTCGAAGGCGAGTGTCAGGAAACCGCGGGCCGCCAGTTCCTGTGCATAGCGTCCGGAAACCTGTTCCTTCACGGCGCCGTACGGGCCGGCCACGGCAATGGCATCCAGCTTTTCACCCGGTTTCATGTCCTTTGGCGTATAAAGGTCGCCGACAAGAGTGATGCCGTATCTGTTGTGGAAGGTCACTTTCTTATGGCTCACCCTTGCATCTTCAGGAAATGTCTTGTCCCATGCGTTCAAAAGCTTCGAAGCGTCGATCGTTTCAGCCGGCGCTTTAGATGGTACTACGGGCGCGCGGTCCATAGCAGAGGCATTCATCATGCCGCCAGCCATGAGAAGTCCGAATGCAGCGAGCGTAAGAGCGCGTTTCATCATTTTCTTATTCATCTTGATTCCTCCTGTGGTTGAATTCCATACCTTGCTTCTTTTACGAGTAGAGTGTAACATTAGACTTAACTCTAAGGTCAATAGCATTTTCAAAAAAATAGGAGGAAATATGTCATATACCATCCAGCAAGTTTCCAAAATGACGCGCATCCCGGCGACGACGCTCCGTTATTATGACAAGGAAGGCCTTCTCCCCTTCCTCGAAAGGACCGAGTCTGGATACCGCCGCTTCTCCGACGTCGACCTCGCCTCTCTCCAGATCGTCCAGTGCCTCAAGGGCGCAGGGCTTTCCATCGAGGAAATCCGCCAGTTCTCCGAATGGGTCCACGAAGGCGACAGCACGCTTCAGAAACGTCTCGAACTTTTCCTTCGCCGCAAGGAGGAAATGGAAAAGCAGATCGAGGAATGGAAGAAAATCCTCGACGTCATCAATTACAAATGCGAGTATTACCAAAAGGCTGTCGAAGCAGGAACGGAGAAGCATCTCTTCGCCAAGGATAAACTCCCCCACGCGGATGAATTCATCACAGCCGCGCCCTCTTTGGCAAATCCGCAGCCATCTGAAAATTGAGAGCATCAAAAAATCTCCCTTTGGAGTCCAAATTTCCTGGACCCAAAGGGAGATTTCTATTTTTATAATTCATGTCTTCTTTTATAATTCATGTCTTCCAACGGTTTCTGCTGTCTGGGCGAACCAGTCTGGTTTTTCTTCGTGGATCTGTTCGACGATCCACTGTCCTTCTTCGTGGCTTTCGGGAATGAGGTAGAAGGCAGAGCCTGAGCCTGTCATGACGGTGGGGCAGTCGAAGCTCTGGACGTAGCGGGCTGCCGAGAGGAGTCCCGGAGAATTCGGGAAGAGGCCGAGCTCGAAGTCGTTGGAGAGGGAATCGGCGAGGCCTTCCCAGTCTCTTTTTTCGAGTGCTTTGAGGCAGTCTTCTGTCTTGTCGATGCTGAGTTCTTTTCTTTCATCGAGCTTCTGGTAGGCAGGACCGGTCGGCATGAAGAGCGGCGGCATGGCGATGACGAGCGGGAGGCCTTCCCAGGCTCTGGCCGGCGTCAGGATTTCCCCGATGCCCTGACAGCGGGATGCTCCTCCTTCTACGCAGAAGGGAACGTCGGCACCGATCCTGGCTGCGACCTTGAGGAGATCTTCCTTGCTGAGCGGATGGTCATAGGCTTTGGAAAGCCCGCGAAGGACGGCGGCTGCATCCGCAGAGCCCCCTCCCATGCCGGCTCCTGAAGGGATGCGTTTCTTCAGCGTCAGGAAGACGCCTCCTTCTAGTTCTGTCACGGCAAAGAATGCTTCAGCGGCGCGGACCATGAGGTTTTCCTGTCCTGCCGGCGCATCGCCTTCGAGGACTGTCAGGAGGATCTCATTCGATTTCTCCAGTGTAATTTCATCTGAGAGCGATATGCTGTGCATGACGGAATCGATCGAGTGGTAGCCGTCCGGCCTCTTCCTCCCGACCCAAAGCGTCAGATTGATTTTCGCGCGCGCTGTTTCCGTGATCATGATTACCTCTTTTCCTGCCATTTCCGGCATTTTCTTTCTTCATTTTATAGTGATCTATCTTCCCTACTCATTATACCATTCCTTTGAATTATTAATATTTAAACATTTAAATTTGTTGTTGTATTTTTCAAGGGAATTATGTATAATAGTGATTATTAAAACTGTATGTAACTATTTTGCAAAACAGTATCATTAAAAATGTCCCACTTTGAAAGGAAATGATCGTATGCCAGGATTATTTTTTGACGACTACGAAACCCCAGTTTACCGTCCGCCGAGTGAAGCAGAAAGCTTCATTCTCCGCGTGACTCGTGGATGCGCGCACAACCACTGCACTTACTGCAACATGTACCGCGGCGTCCAGTTTGAAAAACTTACCGATGAAGAAATCATGCGCCAGATCGCCATGGCTTACTCCGTCGACCGCGACGGTGTCCGCCGCGTATTCCTCGCTGACGGCGATGCGCTTGTTCTCGAAACCGAACGTCTTCTGAAAATCCTGAATACGCTCAAGAAATATTTCCCGAACCTGGAAAGAGTCGCATCGTATGCAGCTCCTGGAGATATCCTCAGAAAGTCCGTGGAAGAACTGACCCAGCTTCGTGAAGCAGGCCTGCAGATCCTCTACTACGGCATGGAATCCGGCGATACCCAGACCCTGCGCGATATCCGCAAAGGCGTCGACGGCCCGCAGTCCATCGAAGTCGGCAAACGCGTACGTGCGGCCGGCATGCAGCTTTCCATCATGATCATCCTTGGCATCGCAGGCGTTCCGGGCAGTGAAAGACATGCCCTGGCCACCGCAAAAGCCATCAATGAAATCAAACCGACCCACCTTTCCGCACTCTCCCTCATGCTCTACCGCGGAAGCGAACTGAAGGACCAGTTCGAACGCGGCGAGTTCACACCGCTCACCCCGGCCGGACTCATGGAAGAGCTGAAGGTCATCATCGAGCACCTTGACCTTCCGGAAACGGAACACATGATTTTCAGAAGCAACCACGTTTCCAACTACATCCGCCTCGCAGCCACACTGCCGAGAGACAAGGACCAGCTCCTTGCGGATATCGATGAAAGCATCGCTTACCTGAAGAAGCAGAAGCACTGGGATATCTACAACCACGACTGGAGCAAATTCTAGGTCCGTCGTTTGATTTTTCCCCTTCAAACTCCTATAATAAAAACAATCAGAAATGATTCAGAGAGAATGAAATGCCGCGGATTGGAAGACGATCCGCGGCTCTTTTGTTAAGGAGGAATAATATGGTATCCAAGAAATGGCTCGCCCTTTCAGCCGCTGTGCTGATGGGCCTCGCTCCCGTATCCTTCGCATCTGCTGCTGATGAGACGCCTTCAGCAGCACAGGTCTTCAAGACCACAGCTGCCTTTGTACAGACGGCTCCAAAGACAGACAAGGCAGACTCCAAAGAAACGGCCGAGGCTCCGCTCACGGCTGAATCGATCAAAGTGAACCCCGCCAAGTGGAATTACGATGAGAAGAATGATATTTACTACCAGATCGGCCTCGTCTACTGCACAAAGCCGGCTGCCACGGAATACGAGCAGCTCGCTGTCTACGTACCGGGCGCTTACATGAAGGGCACGAAGAATCAGGACGGCACGTACACAGCCATCATCAATGACAAGGCAAAGGTCGGAAACTACACAGCCAGGACCGCGCCGATCGTCATGCCGGTCAATACGGGCGGATATGCCGCGCAGAAGGCGCCCTCCGCTTACTATCCTGACGGACTCAATACGTACCTTTCCGAAGGTTTCGTCTATGTCTTTGCAGGATGCCGCGGAAGAGAAAACGGCACGAACCCGAACGGTACGGAATTCGTCGGCGGCGCTCCCTGGGGCGTCACGGACCTCAAAGCCGCTGTCAGATACCTTCGCTACAATGACAGTCTCATCCCGGGCAGCAAGAACCGCATCTTCACCTTCGGCCACAGCGGCGGCGGCGCGCAGAGTGCGCTCATGGGCGCGACCGGCGACAGTGATTTCTTCGGTCCGTATCTTTCTTCCATCGGCGCCCTCATGACCGATGCGAAGGGAAAGCCTCTGAGCGATGCCATCGACGGCGCGCAGGCATGGTGCCCGATCACGAACCTCACGCAGGCCGATTTCTCCTATGAATGGATGATGGGCCAGTATGCGAACGACGGCGAGAGAGCCTACGGCACATGGACCCGCGCGATTTCCCAGGACATGGCAAGAAATTATGCCGCTTACCTGAACAACATGCAGCTCAAGGATGAAAATGGAAATCTCCTCACCCTCCATCAGGGCTGGGACGGAAACGGCATCAATGCGAGCGGCACGTACTATGACTACATGAAAGGTGTCATTGAAACATCGCTCAACCATTTCCTCTCAGACAATCAATTCCCGCTCACCTTGGGCGGCAGCGATTTCCATATGGACGGCGGCTTCCCCGGGCAGGGCCCGCAGCAACGCCCGACCTCCATGGTCCCGGGCGGCATGCCATTCCCGAAGGATACACCGACCGAGCCTCATACCTACCAGACTCCGCAGGACTACATCGACAGCCTGAACGGCGATGACCCATGGATCACCTATGACGCCAAGACGAATACGGCCAAGATCACATCCATCGGCGCTTTCACGTCCCGTCTCAAGAAAGCATCCAAGGGCATCGGCGCCTTCGACAGCACCACGCTCTCCCAGGCGGAAAACCTTCTCTTCGGCAATGGCAAGATCAGCGCCATGCACTTCGACGGCGGCATGTCCTGGCTCATGGAACACAACAAGGACCGCTACAGCGCTTACTCTGACTACAATGACAACATCAGAAAATCTTACTATGATGAAATGGACAACGTCGACAGCCTCGGCGTCCCCTCCATCATCCGCCAGATCATGTACGATCCGATGACATTCATCCTCGTTCCAAATGACGAAGAAAAGCCGTCCGTCCTTGCCAACCACTGGCGCATCAATACCGGCCTCTTCCAGGGTGACACGGCTCTCAATACCGAGCTCAACCTTTACCTCGGCCTGAAGCAAAGAAAGGACGTAAAAGACGTCCTCTTCACCACCGTCTGGAACCAAAAGCACACCATGGCAGAACGCACCGGCAATTCGACCGGCAACTTCATCGCCTGGGTCAAAGAAGTCACAGCAAAAGAATAATACGAATCACGAGAAAGGGCTGTGGCAAAATCCAGTAAAACTCTGCCTTTCCTCGAACGAAGTTCGGTTTAAGGGTGTCGGAGCTTGCCCCGTAGGGGGAGCTGGTGCGGATTTGTTAATACAGACAAATAAATATCATAAAAAATCTAATCGTACTTTAATCTTAATCATGCAGCCATTGGAGCTGCGTTGAATACTTCCATTGGAGCTAAAAGATGTAATTTACGCTGAATGCGTTTGTTGTTGTAGAAGTAGATGTAGCCGTTGATCATGCTTACCACTGCTTTGCGGCTGGTGAATTTACGTGTGTAGTAACGTTCGCGCTTCAGCATTCCCCAGAACCCTTCCATCAGACCGTTGTCTGCACAGCAGCCTACGCGGGACATGCTGTGAACCAGTCCTGCTTTTTCAACGATCTTATGGAATCCGTTGCTTGTATACTGGAATCCGCGGTCAGTATGAATCATTGGATGTGCTCCAGGATTCTCTTTAAGTGCCTTTTCCATTGTCTCAAAAGCCAGTGCAGTATTGTTTCTGTCGCCGATGACATAAGAGATAATCCGACGATCGTGGCCGTCAATAATCGCGCTTAAATATAACTTGTGCAAAACTCCATCAGCAGTTGTGTACTTGAATTCAGTGACATCCGTCATCCACCTTGCATTGGATACGCCGGCATCAAAGTCACGGTTCAGCAGGTTTTCAAAAATGTACTTTGGATCCTTTGCGTTACGGGTGCAGCCATCGGTCTTGTACTTGATCACGGACTTAATATTAAGTATCCGCCTGACACGAAGAACCAGACTGTCACTTACACTGAGGTGACTCTCGCTATATTTCTTGATCCAATCGTTCATCCGGCGGTATCCCATATCCGGATATTCCTGATGGATTTTCACGACCTCCTGTGCGACCTTTTCTCTCAGCAGTTCACGGCCGCTCTTAATATGATTCAGCCATCCGTAATAAGCTGCCCGGGAGACCTTTGAGAGTCGGCAGAGACTTTCTATGGAGATGTTGGTTTCTTCATGGACTTCTTTTATGGCTTTAAAATCTCTGAGAAGGTGAGTGAGGCTGAATCCTTCGAGGAACGCAACCTTTCCTCTATCTCCATCTTTTTTTTTAGCAGGGCAATCTCTGCTATAAGATCCTTCTGTTCTTCAAGAAGTCTGGCATTCTCCTGACGCAGCCGTTCTTCTTCGGTCCGGGGCGTTTGGAGCCTGATCGGCTTTCCTCTGTAATCCTCAAGACCAACTTCGCCCATTTCCTTGAACTTTTTTACCCATGTGTAGAGCGTTTGGTAGGACATGTTGTACTTCTTGGCTATCTTGTTGTAATCGCATCCACTGGCGATGCACTCCTGAACGATTCTGACTCGCTCTTCCTTCACCGATTGCTGGCGTTTGCCCATAAGATCTCCTCCTTCAGAAACGAGGTCTGTCAACTTATGCTCATTATACGCCTCAATCCATGTTTTAAGGGAGAGTGTGCCGGAAATTCTGTATTTGGCACAGACGGAAAGCATGGAAACACCGCCTTTAAGATATTCCTTTACGGCCTGGATCTTCATCTGATTGGAGTAGTAAGACAAATGCTGCCTGGGCCGCAATCCCTTAAAGCCCTCCTCTTTATACCGGAGGACCCATTTCCTGAATGTTATGCGGCTCATATGAAGATTTTCAGCTGCCTGGGTAATCGTAACACCCTGATAGAGATATGAAGCAATCTGGTCTAACATTTCCTCCGGGGACGCTTTGGTTTTACATGGCATAAGAATGACCTCCTAATATATTTATGATATTATTCTGTCTTTCTTGTTGAATCATACCAAGCTGGCGCGCATGCGCCTGAGGAGGTTAATTTCCCCAAGGCAAAGCCTTGGTTGTATGGTTTTCTCTTTTCATCTAACCCCAATGCACCTGTGTTAGATAATCCGCTAATCGAATATACTAACACAAAGGGACTGTGACGATATGATTGCACATTTTGCCACAGTCCTTTTTCCAATGGGGCTGTCAGGCCAGCCGAAAATCCCGCGCTTTGGTCCGATTTCCTTATTTCCCTGCATCCTGCTCGAAATAAAATTACCACTATTGACAAGTTCTGTTATAATGAGATGAATGTAATTCCGCGGGCTGCTTTTGTTGACTATGGCCCGCGTTTCTTGCGCCCTGCAGAAAGGAACCAAAATGGCATCTCTTTCGATGTCCGAATACCGCACACCGCTCTTCTGGAAACGTCTCGCTTTCATTATAGCGATTACGATTTTAGGCACTTTCATTTATTCCGTCGGCGTCAATGCCTTCTTCGTCCCGCACCAGTTCCTGGCTGGCGGGCTGACAGGTATCGCCATGATCATATACTACCTGACCGGCATACCGATCGGCGTCACGAACCTTGTTCTGAACCTCCCAATCCTTGGCCTTTCCCTGAAATTCATGGGGAAATTTTACACCATCATCACGATACTCGGGACCGTTCTCCTCTCCCTTTTCATCGACCTCACGGCCTTCCTGGCTGACTACCATGTCGTCAAGGACCCGATCGTCGCTGCCATCTCCGGCGGTGTCGTTATCGGCGTCGCCATGGGTATCCTTTACCGTTACAACAGCAACACCGGCGGCCTCGATGTCATCGGTGCCATCATCAAGAAGTACTACAATCTGGAAATCGGCTACGTCGTCTTCGCACTGAATTTCATCATCGTCATGGCCAGTGCATGGATCTTCGCTCTGGAACCAGCCATCTGCACCCTGATCGGCATGTATATCAATGCGAACCTCGCCAGCCGTATCGTCCTCGGTTTTGCTCAGAGAAAAGCAGCCTTCATCGTCTCCGACAAGCCGCTTGAAATCTCTGACGCCATCCTGCGCACCATCCACCACGGCGCGACCCTCCTCTACGGCCAGGGCGCATTCTCCGGCGCTGACAAGAAAATCATCTTCGCCATCGTCGACCTCACCCAGGTCACCCGCGTCCGCCATCTCGTAGAAGACATCGACCCGCACGCCTTCGTCTTCCTCATGAACACCACCGACGTCATCGGAAGAGGCTTCACCAGCCCCCTCTCCGCCGGCCGCAACATCCCCCAGTCCATCCGCTACACCTGCGACGAAAAAGGCGACGTCGTCCCCACCCGCATGTGGCAGTTCGAAATGGACGCAGAAGCCCATCCCTACAAAGGCGAACAAACACCACCCAAAGTCGACCAGAAATAAAACGCACCGGAAGCCATCGAGCTTCCGGTTTTTTGATGCAGGAAAAAAAGATGACTTCTTCGAGCGGGGCGAAATACTCGCCTTCCCAAGTGAGGCAAGTCAAAACCTTCTGCATCGTTGCGAACCGATATTATTAACTGTGATGTACTGAGTCTTGATTTTCAGGGCCGTAGGCCGGTCTTAACCTTGCTCCGGGAGGAGAAGGTGGTGCGGATTTGTTAATACAGACAAATAAATATCATAAAAAATCTAATCGTACTTTAATCTTAATCATGCAGCCATTGGAGCTGCGTTGAATACTTCCATTGGAGCTAAAAGATGTAATTTGCGCTGAATGCGTTTGTTGTTGTAGAAGTAGATGTAGCCGTTGATCATGCTTACCACTGCTTTACGGCTGGTGAATTTACGTGTGTAGTAACGTTCGCGCTTCAGCATTCCCCAGAACCCTTCCATCAGACCGTTGTCTGCACAGCAGCCTACACGGGACATGCTGTGAACCAGTCCTGCTTTTTCAACAATCTTATGGAATCCGTTGCTTGTATACTGGAATCCGCGGTCGGTATGAATCATTGGATGTTCTCCAGGATTCTCTTTAAGTGCCTTTTCCATTGTCTCAAAAGCCAGTGCAGTATTGTTCCTGTCGCCGATGACATAAGAGACAATCCGGCGATCATGGCCGTCAATAATCGCGCTTAAATATAACTTGTGCAAAACTCCATCAGCAGTTGTGTACTTGAATTCAGTGACATCCGTCATCCATCTTGCATTGGACACGCCGGCATCAAAGTCACGGTTCAGCAGGTTTTCAAAAATGTACTTTGGATCCTTTGCGTTACGAGTGCAACCATCGGTCTTGTACTTGATCACGGACTTAATATTAAGTATCCGCATGATACGAAGAACCAGACTGTCGCTTACATTTATATTGATGTTGTCATCCTTCTTGATCCAATCGTTAATCCGGCGGTATCCCATATCCGGATATTCCTGATGGGTTTTCATGACCTCCTGTGCGACCTTTTCTCTCAGCAGTTCACGGCCGCTCTTAATATGATTCAGCCATCCGTAATAAGCTGCCCGGGAGACCTTTGAGAGTTGGCAGAGACTTTCTATGGAGATGTTGGTTTCTTCATGGACTTCTTTTATGGCTTTAAAATCTCTGAGAAGGTGAGTAAGGCTGAATCCTTCGAGGAACGCAACCTTTCCTCTATCTCCATCTTTTTTTTTTAGCAGGGCAATCTCTGCTATAAGATCCTTCTGTTCTTCAAGAAGTCTGGCATTCTCCTGACGCAGCTGTTCTTCTTCGGTCCGGGGCGTTTGGAGCCTGATCGGCTTTCCTCTGTAATCCTCAAGACCAACTTCGCCCATTTCCTTGAACTTTTTTACCCATGTGTAGAGCGTTTGGTAGGACATGTTGTACTTCTTGGCTATCTTGTTATAATCGCATCCACTGGCGATGCACTCCTGAACGATTCTGACTCGCTCTTCCTTGACCGATTGCTGGCGTTTGCCCATAGGATCTCCTCCTTCAGAAACGAGGTCTGTCAACTTATGCTCATTATACGCCTCAATCCATGTTTTAAGGGAGAGTGTGCCGGAAATTCTGTATTTGGCACAGACGGAAAGCATGGAAACACCGCCTTTAAGATATTCCTTTACGGCCTGGATCTTCATCTGATTGGAGTAGTAAGACAAATGCTGCCTGGGCCGCAATCCCTTAAAGCCCTCCTCTTTATACCGGAGGACCCATTTCCTGAATGTTATGCGGCTCATATGAAGATTTTCAGCTGCCTGGGTAATCGTAACACCCTGATAGAGATATGAAGCAATCTGGTCTAACATTTCCTCCGGGGACGCTTTGGTTTTACATGGCATAAGAATGACCTCCTAATATATTTATGATATTATTCTGTCTTTCTTGTTGAATCATACCAAAGGTGGGAAATTTTTGCTTTTTAAAAATTTCTCGGATGAGATGTAGTTCCCACGAGCATCGCGAGGTTGTACGGTTTTTATTTGCCACAAGGCGACGCCTTGGTTTAATGGTGTTGACCTTGCCCTTCAGGGAAGGTGTCGGCGGAGCCGACGGATGAGTTGTAGTTCGTCGAGCGAAGCGAGGTTGTACGGTTTTCTCATCCTCGCCAAGTTTCTATTCTTTCCCCATCCCTCTCAATTTGGTCTATAATAAATACAAAAGCTATTACAATATTACAACCAAGAAGGAGGAATTATTATGACTGAATCAAAAGTCCCATATATCACACTTTCTGATGGCGGAAAAATCCCGCAGCTCGGTTGCGGGACATGGACGCTGAAGGAAGACGCTGTCGACGTCGTCAAGATGGCACTTGCTGCCGGCTGCCGCTCGATCGATACAGCAGAGCTCTATGGCAATGAAGAATTCGTCGGCAAAGGTATCCGCGAAAGCGGCATCCCGAGAGAAGACATCTTCCTCACCACGAAGATTTCCCCGGACGCCATGCGTCATCCGCCGCAGAAACAGTGGATCGATGAAAGCCTCAAAAAACTCGACTGCGGCTACATCGACCTCCTGCTCATCCACTGGTCCATCGACGACCACAATAAGGAAACCTGGGAAACGATGGAAGAATACGTCGACAAGGGCCTCGTCAAACACATCGGCGTTTCCAATTTCCATCCGCATCACTTAGACGACCTCCTCGCCTACGCCAAGATCCGTCCCGTCGTCGACCAGCTGGAAATTCATCCTTACAACACGCAGCAGTCCAACATCAAAGCATGCCATGACAGAGGCGTCGCCGTAGAATGCTGGTCCCCGCTCGCCCAGGGCCGTGTCATGAAAGACCCCGTCATCACGAAAATCGCTGAAGCACACAAGAAGAACAACGCCCAGATCACCCTCAGATGGGAAATCCAGAGAGGTCTCATCACCATCCCGAAATTCAGGAACCCTGTCCATATCCAACAGAACATGGACATCTTCGACTTCGAGCTGACCGATGAAGAAATGAAAGCCATCACCGCCCTCAACGAAAACAAACGCTGCAATCCCCTGAACGATCCCGAAAACTGCCCGTGGTAAGAACCGACGAGGAATACGCATTTCCCCGAGCGCCGCTAATACTTGCCTTCCCAGACGGGGAAGGGCGCCCTTGACCTTGCCCTGGAAGGGAAGGTGTCGCCGGAGGCGACGGATGAGTTGCATTTCCTCAAGGCGCTAGCCTTGGTTTTATGGTTTTCAAAAGGGTTGATTACCACGAGCGGCAGCTATATAAGTTTAAAACAAATAAGAGCTTATTTCTTTTGTTTCTCATCGCCGAGCTGTCTCCGTAGGAGAAAGTGCCCAGCCTATCATTTTTCTGATGCTGGGCGATAGAGGTGCAGTTTATGAAAAGGCGAAGCATCCTTTTGGTTTTCAGATAAACTCAAAGCATATAAGTGTTAGATAATCTTTTAATGGAATATTCCAATAGAAAAAGGGACTGTAGAAATACGCATCCATTTGTATAGCCCCTTTTTCCTTTTCCTCTTGACTGAAGTCTGCTTTCACTTTTTATAATAAAAGAAATGATTACTGAAGGAGGCTCTCATGAACGAATCAAAGGTACCTTACATCACACTTTCAGACGGCGGGATGATCCCGCAGCTTGGTTTTGGCACATGGACACTCAGGGACGATGCCGAAGACGCTGTGGACACAGCCATCAAAGCAGGCTATCGTCTCATTGATACTGCATCCATGTACGGCAATGAAGAAGCCGTCGGCCGCGGCATCCGGAAGAGCGGCATCGACAGGGAAGATCTCTTTGTCACAACGAAAATCACGCCGAGTGAAATGAGCCAGCGCCCGCAGAGCCAGTGGATTGAAAAGAGCCTTGAGAGGCTCGACATCGGCTGGATCGACCTCATGCGCCTCCACTGGCCGGCAGCGAATGAGAAGTATCACAGAGAAACGTGGGACGTCCTGGAAGAATACGCGGCCAAAGGCCTCATCAAGCACCTCGGCGTATCGAACTTCAACCCGCGCCAGATCGACGACCTCCTCATCCACGGCCATCTCCCGCCCGTCGTCAATCAGATTGAGCTCCATCCCTACCGCCAGCAGATCGGGAACGTCAAGGCAGACAGTGAAAGAAACATCGCCATCGAATGCTATTCCCCTCTGGCCGAAGGAAGAGCTGCCAAGGATCCCGTCCTTGAAGAAATCGCCAAATCCCATGGAAAGACCGCCGCGCAGGTCACCCTCCGCTGGGAAATCCAGAAAGGCTTCATCACCATTCCCAAAGGCAGGAATCCCGCCCACATCCAGAGCAACATGGACATCTGGGACTTCTCCCTGACGGATAAGGAAATGGAAACCATCGCCTCCCTCAACGAATACACCAGCACCGATCCCGCAGACTCACCGTGGTGAGTCTGCCGAGGAGCGTGCATTCTCGAGAGCGCCGCTAACACTTGCCTTCCCAGACGGGGAAGGGGAACCGCGTGCGGTGGATAGGGTTGATTACCGACAGCCGAAGGCTGGTTGTATGGTTTTCCGTTTTCCTATGACTCCGTACACTTGCATTAGATATTCTTTTAATCTTATCCCACCGCAAAAAGAGGCTGCAGAAATGATTGCACATTCCTGCAGCCTCTTTTTATATTCCCTACACTTCCAGATCTTCGATTCTCTTGATGGTGTCTTCCCGGATTTCTCTGTATCCTGCGTGGCCGTCCTGACGGAAGAGGATGGCACCTTTTCCTACTCTTTCTTCTGTGCTGACGTAAGCGCCGAAGAAGCCGGCGATATCTTCGCCTGTCCATAGGTAGAGGCGTACTTTGTGGTTGACGTGGCTTGCCATTTCCTTTTCGGGGATGACTCTCGGCGCCTGGATTTCGCCGAGGCCGTCGTCGTCGAGTTTCTTGAGGCGGATGAGCCAGCGGCGGACGGAGCCATTCCGCATGAATTCGGTGAGGCTTCCGCCGTAGGATTTCTCTGCTTCCACAGCCGCGACGAGAAGGGCCATGATGGTGCGGGAGTCGAGGTTTCCGACTTCGGCTTCGCTCATGGATTTCGCGCTCCATGTGATGTGGGATTCCCAGAGGATGTCGCGGAAGTCATCGAGTTTCAGTTCAGGATGGGCATCTTTGAAGTCTTGGATAGTCCTCATGAAGCTCTGGCCGGCAGCGGAGTAGGATGCTTCGATTTCTGCATCCTCGTCTTTTTTCCTGGCAGCGATGGCCCATGTGCCTACGCCCAGGCGGTCCAGGTCGTCGAGGTACCTTGTGATTTTCTGGAAGACTCTGCCATGTCCGGCGGATTTCCTTCTTTTCTGTGCAAGAAGTGTCTCGAAGCGGTCGACGACTTCGAGCATGTCCTCGGGAAGGCGGTGGCGGCATTCGGCAATGAGGTCGACGGGAATGATGTAATAGGCCGATGCCATAGCACCTGTCATCGCTCCGGTGGAGTCGGTATTGCCGCCTAAGGAAATGACGGTGCGGATAGCGTCTTCAAAATTTCTGGATTCGAGGAATGCCGTGATGGCTTGGGGAACCGTTTCCCTGCAGGATTCCTGGTGCTCGTAAGTTTTGCGGATTTCTGCGCAGCTGCGGCTCAGGTCATAGCCGAAAATCCTCTGGATGTAGTCCTTGATTTCCTCTTTCGTCGAGCCTGTCCTTGCCATGTAGACGACGGAGGCGACGGCGTCAGCGCCGCGGATGCTGTCCGGATTGACGTGCGTCGTCATGGCGGAGAGACGTGCCATTTTCCTTGTCTCGTCGATCGTGTCATAGAGCCAGCCGATGCAGGAGATGCTCATGGCCGCATCGACGGTATCGACGTCGAGGGGCTTGTGATCCTTGAAGAGCCAGCGAAGATACTGCGCGCTGTAGCCTGCCTTGGGGTACTTCCGGCCCCAGCGCAGCATCGTCTCGGCGATGCATTTCTGGATCTCCTTGTCGCTTTCTCCTTCTGAATCCATCAGGGCTTCCGCCACGGCGACTGTCATAACGGTATCATCGGTGTAGGTCGACTCCGCGGTAAAAAGCGGGAAATCCTTCGTCTTTTCGCCCCGGTCGAACTCATAAGGCGCGCCGATCATATCGCCCAAAGCTGCTCCGTACATCGCACTGCCTCCTTCCAGGATGCGTTTGCCGCATCCCGATTGCACTCTATGTCATCTTAATCATAGCACGGAAAAGAGCCCGCGGCTCTTAGTTTATTTCTATATTTTCCCGCATTTTTTAAGAAATTGATAACCTCCTGTTTGACTCATTCCTGCATGAAAAAGAGCCCGAAACCAGGGAAGATAGTTTCAGAGCTCTACTTGATGCCGGCGGCGACAGTCGCGATGATGATGAGCGCCATGCCTGCCAGCTCGTACATGCCGAATGTCATGCTGAAGAGGAGGAAGGAAAAGATGACGGAGGAAACCGGTTCGAGCGCCGAGATGATGCTTCCTCTTGTCGGGGAGACGTAGGCGACGCCGCCCAGGTAGAAGACGAAGGAAAGGATGGTGCCGAAAACGACGACGTAGGCAAATGCCAAAAGTGTATTTGTATCGACGACGCCGGTGAAGGTGGTCATGAGCGTCACGGGCATAAGGACAAGGGATCCGAGGAACATGCCCCAGCCGACGACGACGGGCGCACTGTATTTCAGGATGAGGCCGACCGGGGAAATCGTGTAAAGCGCGCAGGCCAGAGCGGAAAGAAGGCCCCAGAAGAGTGCTTCGGGAGGAAGCGCCAGAGATGTCAGGTCGCCGGCTGTCGCGATGAGAACCGTACCAACGATGGCAAAGACCGCGCAGAAGACTTCCTTTCCCCGCGGAAGCCGTTTTTCACGCATGCAGTACCACATGATGATGAGGACCGGCATGATGTATTCGAGGACCGTCGCGGCCGCTGCGTTGCTGAGCTTGATGCAGGCGAAGTAGCAGTACTGCGTCCCCAGCATGCCGAGGCAGCCGAAGATGAGAAGCCTTGCCCTCTCGCCCGGGCTCTTCCAGACGGAAACAATGTCCTTCCCCATCAGGTGGGAAATAAGAAGGAGGATCGATCCGGCAACGAAGAGGCGGAAGAATGTCAGCCACTCCGGAGATATGCCCTGTCCCTGCAGAATATACTGTCCTGCGATGCCGCTGGAGCCCCAGAGAATGGAGCCCGCGGCGACGAGCAGCACGCCGTGACTGGATAAATTTGCCATGATCTCCCTTCTTTCATTTTGTCTTATCATTGTAGCACGGAAATAATTTTTGAAAAACCCGCAAAGGGATGGAAAAATTTCCTTTCCCGAAAAAAGTATCCCGAAATACGGCGCCCGCGCATTTGCGGAATCGTCAAATTCGATACCCCTTCCCATTTATTTAGGGACCGCCGCGCTCCTGTGAAGCAGGGATTTTTCGCCGGTTTTCCCCTGTTTTCTCTTCCGCAGCCTCTCCTGCACCTATGATTAAATGTTTTCAATATGTAGAACATTATTTCTTTTTTGCATTTGACTCAGTTTTCGATTCTGCCTATACTGTGGGTAGAGGCAAAGGCAGAGCCCTCTGTCTCCTGCACTTGGCCGGCGGACCCTTACTAATGTCTGCACATATACCCCAATATTTGCGGTACTTCTAATTGTTTTCACTGCTTTCGTTCTTCTCAAGATTTTTTCATTTGATCGTAGTATGAAAATATGCCTCTTGAATGAATCGTAGTGACACAGTAAGGAAAAATCCCCTCCATCCGCCGGCAATTCAAAATAGGACTCTTACCCAAGGAGAGTCCGGAAAATCCCCGCCGCCCGCACGACGGGGATTTTTCCTGCCCGTTTATCATACCTCATAGTAGAGTATTGTATGCTCGTAGTATAATAAGGAGTAATATTTAAGGGGACTTTCTCCTCCATTTCCATAAGAAAGCAAGCCAGAATGGCTGCCATAAGGAGTCAAATTATATGCGTATCGCTATTATCGGAGCGGGGCATCTGGGCTATATTATCGCGGAATTTCTTTCAAACGAGCAGTATGACGTCGTCGTCGTCGATTCGGATGAATCGAAGCTGGATGCGATCCGCGACGCGCTGGACGTACTGACGATCCATGCCGACGGCACGAGCCCGTCTTTCATGCGTGACGAAGATATGAAAGGCACGGATATCGTCGTCGCCGTCACCGCCATCGATGAAGTGAATATCATCGCCTGCATCCTCGCCAAGAAGAACGGCATCCCCCATACCATCGCGCGTATCAGGGACCCGAAGTTCCTCGCCGAACCGCCGTCCTATATCAGGGAAAATTTCGACATCGACCTTCTCTTGAGTCCTGAGCTCATCACCGCGCGTGAAATCAACCGCATCCTGATGACGCCTTCAGCACTGAATGTCGAAGACTTCGCAGAGGGCAAGGTACGCCTCATGGAAACGAAACTGGGACCGCGTTCCCCGCTTCTCCATATCCCGCTGAAAGATCTGCATCTGCCGCAGTCTGTCCTGATCGCCATGATTTTCCGCGACCACAGGATGATCATCCCTCACGGCGATGATGTGCTGCTGCCGCTCGATAACGTCTATTTCCTGGGAAATCCGGAAACTGTCACCGAACTTCCGCAGAATGTCGGGGCCGCCAATTACCAGCACCGCATCCGCCGCGCTCTCATCATCGGGGCCGGCCGCACGGGACAGATTCTCGCCCCCATGCTGGAAGAGCAGGGCATTTCCGTCAAAGTCATTGATAACGACAGGGATCACTGCCGTCTCGTCGCTTCCCGTCTGAAGAAGGGCATCGTCCTTTACGGTGACGGGACCGACATCGACCTGCTGAAGCAGGAAGGCGTCGAGGATGCGGATATCGTCATCTGCATCACAAGCGACGAGCGTCTGAATATGATGATGGCACTTCTGGCCAAGCACCTCGGTGCCCGCCAGACCATCGTCCGCGTCGTCCGCACGGAGTACGTCGCCCTCATGCAGCAGGTCGGCGTCGACATCGTCCTTGCGACCAGGCTTCTGGCTGCCGGCGAAGTCCTCTCCTTCGTACGAAGCGGCTCTATCGAACGCGTCAGCCTCCTCGAAGGTGCGCGCGTCCAGGCTGTCGAAGTCATCGTGCAGGAAGGATCTCCGCTCGACGGACGCCGCCTGATGGACGTCGAGCTTCCGAAGGGCTGCCTCATCGGGACTTATGTCCGTGACGGCAAAGCCTTCATCCCGGACGGCCGCTCCGCTCTCCATGCCGGAGACAGGGCCATCGTCATCGTCGAAGCCGACCAGGCCTCCGACGTCCTTTCCTTCTTCAAAGGCGGGGATTAAGCAATGAATCTTAAAGTCATTTACACCATGCTCTCCCGCATCATGCTCGTCAGCGGAGCCATGATGGCGCTGCCTCTGGCCATTTCCCTCATCATGGGAGGCCCGATCCTCGCCTTCATCTTCTCCATGGTAGTCGCGGGTCTTGCAAGCGTGGTTCTCAAGAAAAGAGGCGTCGCGCAGGAAAACAGCCTGACGCCCAGAGAAGGCACGGCCATCACCGCGCTCTCCTGGCTCTTCGTCTCGCTCCTCTTCGCACTGCCTTATATATTCAGCGGAACACTGGGCCCCCTGGACGGCCTTGTCGAAAGCATTTCCGGCCTCACCGGCACCGGCGCGACCGTCATCGACGACCTTGGCGCCGTCCCGCAGAGCATCCTCTTCTTCCGCGCCATGACGCACTGGCTGGGTGGCCTGGGCATCATCGTCATCTTCGTCGCCATCTTCCCGCAGATCGGGCGCGGCAGTGCGAAGATGGTCAATGCGGAAAGCACCGGCCCCACCTCCTCGAAAGCCCTTCCAAGGATCAAGGAGACAGCCTCTGCCCTCTTCACCGTCTACCTCATCTTCACGATTGCCGCCGCTCTAGCCTACATGCTCTGCGGCCTCACCTTCCTTGATGCGATAGACACGTCGTTCTCGACGATTGCGACCGGCGGCTTCTCCACGAAGGATGCCAGCATCGCTTACTACAACAACCCCGTCCTTGAGCTCGTCATCGCTTTCTTCATGATCATCTCGAGCGCCAACTTCGGGATTTACGTCGAAGCAAGGAAACACGGCCTTTCCGCCATCACGGGCGATATGGAATTCCGCACCTACATCGGCATCGTCCTCGCGGCGACAGTCCTCATGACGATTTCCTTAGTCCTTCAGGGAAATTACGGATTCGTGGAAGCACTTCGTGAAACCTTCTTCCAGTCCGCCTCCCTCTCCTCGACGACAGGCTTCGTTTCTGCGGACTTCGACCAGTGGCCGTCCTTTGCGAAATTCATCATCCTGCTCATTATTATCGTGGGCGGCTGCGGAGGTTCTACCGCAGGCGGTCTGAAAGTCATCCGCCTCATCCTCCTCGTGAAGAGCTTCACCTCGATTCTGAAGCTCCACATCCACCCGAGAGCCGTCCTCCACGTCACCGTATCCCACGAAAGATACTCCCAGGACACCATATTCCGCGTCCTCTGCTTCTTCTTCATCTACATGGCCCTTGCCACACTCTGGGCCGCATGCCTGATGATGGACGGAGTCGCCTTCATGGACGCCATCGGAGTCGCCTTCTCCACCATGTCCAACGCAGGTCCGGCCTTCGGCCAGTTCGGAGCCACCTGCACCTACTCGGCACTCCCCGACTTCAGCAAATTCATCGTCTGCCTCTCCATGCTCTTCGGCAGACTCGAATCCGTCACACTCCTTGCCATCTTCATCCCTTCCTTCTGGAAAAAGAGCGGGTGGTAAGAAAAGCAAAACTAAAAAGGGCTGTGGTAAATGGATAATCATTTATCACAGCCCTTTTTTGTGTTCGTAGATTTGATCAAAGGATCAACGAACGCAAATATCCGCCTTACCGGATATTTAATTCTTTAATCAGTGCCTGCTGGAGGACGTTTGAGAAATTGACGCCTTTTTCCTGCGCCATCGTATCAAGCCACTGCGGGATGCTCAGCGTCTTCTTGATGGCTTTTGTATCGTACTTCCTCCGATACGCCAGTGTATCCGCTTTGACCAAAGTGACGATATCATCTTTGCTTTCTTTATGCACCTCATTGATTGGCGTCGGAGATGGTGCTGGAATGTGATTTTCTTCCATATCCCAAAGCATCAATGTCAGTGCATCCTCTGCCATCTCACAGCATTCCTGAATCGTTTCTCCCTGAGAAAGACAGCCCTCTATATCCGGAAAGGAAATCGTATACCCGCCCTCCGGCTCAGCATGAAAAACAGCTGGATAATTATATTTCATAAAAGACACCTCCTATCCGGAACCATTATTTAAGTCCGGCTTGCTTAAGAATTCCATATGCTAGCCCCGTCTTTAATTCTTTCGCACCATGGCGAGGCACTTCAAATTTTTTATTTGTTATCGGACTATACCATATGTCATGATTAGCCCCACTGCGTTCCAAGCGGCAACCTGCCTTTTTTAAAAGTTTTATTAGCTCCGATGTTTTCATATAAGTTTCCTCACTATCAATATTATAACACGTAATATTACGTATTGAAATGGACGGAATAGAAATCTCATTACCTGAAGCGCTTAAACATTTCATTGCCTGAATTAAAGAAAATTTTAGGAATTGTTTGCATTCAGTCAATCACCTCATGGTATCTTTATTTCATCGAGGTGATTACCATATTTGCACTGAACAATTTTGATATAGGAGCTCTGTACTTGATTCAGGACTCCCTCCGCTCGCCTATCCTGACGAGCTTTCTGGAATTCATGACGGACCTGGGGAATAACGGCTATGTCTGGATCGCCCTTGCCGTTCTCCTGATGACCATCAGGAAATACAGAAAAGCAGGACTCACAACAATCCTCGCGCTTGTCATCAATGTCATCCTTGCCAACGGCATCCTGAAGCACCTGGTCCAGCGTCCCCGTCCCTTCGACACTTACGGCGGCCTCCAGGTCCTGATCCACCGCCCGGCCGACTGGTCCTTCCCGTCCGGCCATGCATCAGCCTCCTTCGCTGCTGCATTCGTCCTCTACCATTACCTGCCGAAGAAATTTGCCATCGTCATGTTCATCCTCGCCGCGCTCATCTCCTTCTCGAGACTTTACCTCGGCGTCCACTATCCCACCGACGTCTTCGCCGGCGTATTCGTCGGATACTTCTCCGCATGGCTCTCTGAAAAGATCACCGGCTTCTTCAGCAAAGACACAGGAACCAAAGTCACCGCCATCATGGCCAAACGTCCCGGCAGGAAATCTGCCGAGCATGCGTGACCATTTTATCGCATAGATGATTAATTCCAACCCCTCCGAAAAAAGGAACTGTGAAAGAAAACGATACCTTCACAGCTCCTTTTTTCAATGCAGGAAACCCTTCCATATTTAAACAAAATTTTATCGTTTATTAGGTTTTCCGAAAGCACCTCATGATATACTTAAAATAATGAAACGAGGTGATGGCAGATGTTTGCTTTTGATAACTTTGAAATAGGCTCGCTTTACCTGATTCAGGACTTCATGCGCACTCCGAAGCTGACGGATTTCCTGGAATCCATGACGGACCTGGGAAATGCAGGCTTCATCTGGCTGGCCCTCGCCATCGTCCTCATCTGCACGAAGAAATACAGGAAGGTCGGGTATGCCACATTTCTTTCCCTGGCAATGAACCTCATCCTGACGAACGGCATCCTGAAGCATATTTTCAAAAGAGCCCGTCCCTTTGACACATATCCGGACCTGCAGCCGCTCATCCATGAGCCGACGGACTGGTCGTTCCCATCCGGCCATTCCTCTGCTTCCTTTGCCGCTGCTTTCGTCCTCTACCATTACATGCCGAAGAAATTCAGCATTCCTGCGCTCACCCTCGCCACGCTTATCGCCTTCTCGAGGCTTTACCTAGGCGTCCACTACCCGAGCGACGTCATCGGAGGCGCCGCGATCGGTTATTTCACCGCCTGGGCATCTGAAAAGTTCATGACGTATACGGAGAAAAAACCGGGCGCGAAATCACAAAGTCCGGCTCACAAGAAACGGGCAGAAAGTGCATGAATTTCCACTACCATCCAATTCATGAAAAGAAGCCGCAAAGAGACAAAATATCCCGTCTCTTTCGGCTTTTTTCATGCGTTTTCCTCCTGCGCCTGACACTCATTTCAAACTTCATAAAAACTTTAAAATCTATTATATTTCATGAAAAAAATTCCATGTATATTATAGTCAGGCGAAAGCAAAGGAGCCTAAAAGGAATAAGGCATCATCCGGAATACCCCGGAGCACCTCCCTGGAACCTGCCTGCGGCGCCATATCGCAGGTCGCTTCTCTTTCGCTGATACATTTCACAGCCAAATATTTTGAAGGCCGTTAACCTCTGCCAGCACCACCTTCCGCAGGCAGAAGCCTTCCCAATTGTCCGGCGCGCCCACGCCCAGGACACGGCCGAAAGAATCAACTGGCTGGATCCATCCCATGGTCCGGACTCCCGAACGCCGGACCTGGAGAGACAGGTGCTCCCACATTTCCTGTCTCTCCGTATCACTCTTTTTCCAAACTACCTTTCAAAAACGAAAACGGACCCTGTTTCTGGAGTTTCCACCAGAGCAGGGTCCGTTTTCAATTGTTTATTCTTCAATATAAGCACCGAGGAGGTTGTCTATATCCGTCTTCGCATAGACATCGGCATCAGCTACGATGTCCCATTCGCCATTCATCATGCACCAGATCGTCAGGACGCCGAAGAAATGGCTCATCAGCAGTTTGGAAAGCATATCGAGCGGGGCATCTGCGCGGAGCTCGCCTTTTCCCTTGCCAAGGCCGGTGACGAAGATATCCATGACCGTATTGCGGATGCCGTCGAGGCATTCCCTCGTCCGGGAATCCGGCGTTTCCGCCTCCATCGTTTCCTTCATCCACCGGCGCACCAGGCGCACGCCTGACCAGGAAGCATCCTTGTAAAGCTCGATGAAGTAGTAAAGGCAGCGTTCCCTGACGTCTCCGTCATAATCGATCGCCTTCTTGATGATCGTCTGGATTGACTGGAAGGAAAGCTCCGCCACGACCTCTTCCTTGCATTCGAAATAGTGGTAGAATGTACCCTTCGCCACGCCGCTGTCTTTTGTGATATCCTCTACAGACACGTGGTCAAATCCTCTCTCACTAATCAGCCGTCTTGCGGATTCCAAGAGCCTTGAACGCGTCTTTTCCGCCTTCTTCGTTAAAGCCATGATGCCTCCTCACTGTCACTAAGCATACTATTTCTTACAGCATACTAAAAAAGCATTTGTCTTGCAATGACTTATGGTCAATTTCTATAGCCGGTCACTTGCGGGTCAGAAAAACGCATCGTTTCTATTTCGATAAAAATCATAATAGATTGCGAAAATGCCAACCTTGAATACCCCCTATTTCCTTGAGAGCCATCCTCATTCAATGCTATACTTGAATTACCCGGCAGCGGGAAATCCCGCGATCTGCCGTTTTTTCGAATCAATAGATTCCGAGTACTGAGAGGATGTGTCCATATGGGAACAAGAAACGTACCGCCGTTCCGCAATGACGTCGTAGGAAGCTTCCTGCGTCCACAAGTCATTCATGAAGCGCGCCGCAATCTGGAAGCAGGCAAAATCACAGCTTCCGAACTTCGCCAAATCGAAGACGAAGAAATCAAGAAACTTGTCGCCAAGGAAATCGAAAATGGTCTCCACGCCGTGACCGACGGAGAATTCCGCCGCACTTACTGGCATCTGGACTTCCTTGAAAACCTTGAAGGAGTAGAAAAGGTCAAGGCCGAAGAATGGTCCGTCCATTTCAAAGGCCACCAGCCCAAAGCCGCTACCGTGAAGATCACCGGCAAAATCGGCTTCGGCGATCACCCCTTCGTCAAAGACTTCGAATACCTGAAGAGCGTCGCAGGAGACACCATGGCCAAGATGACCATCCCGTCCCCGAGCATGCTCCACCTCATCTGCTGCGTCCGCGAAGAAAACTACCAGCCGATCGACCTTTACAAGAACGAAGATGACCTCTACAGAGACATTGCCCTCGCTTATCAGGAAGCCATCCGCACCTTCTACAAAGCAGGCTGCCGCTACCTCCAGTTCGACGATACCTCCTGGGGCGAATTCTGCGATCCTGACAAGAGAAAAGCCTACGAAGCAAGAGGCCTTGATCTCGACAAGATCGAAAAGAACTACGTGAAAATGATCAACCTCGCCCTCGAAGCCAAACCAGCTGACATGAAAATCACCATGCACATCTGCCGCGGCAACTTCAGATCCACCTGGTTCTCCTCCGGCGGATACGACCCGGTCGCTGAAATCCTCTTCGGCCACTGCAACATCGACGGATTCTTCCTCGAATACGACTCCGACCGCGCAGGCGGCTTCGAACCGCTGAAGTACATCCAGAAACAGCAGGTCGTCCTCGGCCTCATCACCTCCAAATTCCCGCAGCTCGAGAAATTTGAAGACGTCAAGGCACGCGTAGAAGAAGCCTCCCAGTACGTCCCCAAAGACCAGCTCTGCCTGAGCCCCCAGTGCGGCTTCGCCTCCACCGAAGAAGGCAACGCCCTCACCGAAGAAGAACAATGGGCCAAAGTCAGACTCATCCGCGACTACGCAGATAAAATCTGGGGAGAATAAAAGAATCAACCTGAAACAAAAAAGGGACTCGAAAGAGTCCTTTTTTTGATGCGGGAAATCGAAAATAGCGGTGAACGCCAAAGTGGAAGACCTTTCACCTTGCCCTGGAAGGGAAGGTGCCCGGCCATAAATTCTGATGCCGGGCGGATGAGTTGCATTTCCTCAAGGCGCTCGCCTTGGTTTTATGGTTTTCAAAGAGGGTTGATTTCCTCGGACAAAGTCCGGTTGTATGATTTTCTCCTTCTCTCCTTAAAGAAAATTTTTCCCTCTCTCTCCTCTCGACAGTTCCTGTCATCCTTTTCCTTATAATGAAGATAGCAAACCAGACCGATGAACCACTGTCAAACGAAAGGAGAACCCATCATGAAAACCGTACAAAAAGAACTTATCGCCAAACGCCAGGAAATCGAAGAAAAATTACAAACCATCCTATACGAAGACGAAAAACTCGAACTCCTCTATTGCGGCCGCCAATACGCCTCCGCCTATGCCCTCATACGAAGAAAAGACGGCATGTACTACAGCTTCCGCTTCAGCGACCACAAAACCACGCCCTATTACTCAAGCAAAACCTTCGACATATACGCGCCGATCACGGGCGAAGTCCTAAGAAATATACGAGAAACCCTGGACAAAGTCTCATGGTGTCCCTTCACCCTATACGACTACCTCACCCTCCGCACCATCTACTATTTCAATAACCTGAGACAGCCCTTCTGTATCAACAACACCATGAACATCTTCGTAGGCAACAAAATGGGCCTCCTCTTCTACCGCAGAAAACGCATCGGAAAAGACAACTGGGAATTCGAAACCGTCTCCGAATCCTTCCAAAAAGAACTAAGAAAACTCTTCGCCACAGGCCTCCTGCACGCCTATACCTGCAAGAAAACCAGAAGCATCCAGGTCTACATCACCGAAGCCGGCCTATCCATGATCAAAGACACCGACCTCGAAAACAACAACTTCGTCAAACACTACCTCCAATTCAAAACCGACCCCACATTCTCCAGCTGCCTCCAGCTCCCGACACAAAACAAAAAATACAAACCCTTCCGCTCCCCCATGGACAATCCGCCAGAACAAATGGTGGAATGAAAGGAAGCGTAAGGATCCAACCACAGAAAAAGACCCGCGAGGGTCTTTTTTCTTGGAAGATATGAGAAGATTGCTTTTCAGGGCCGAAGGCCGGTTTGCCTATTTTCCCTTTGCGAAGCAAATAAGTGGTGTTAACCTTCCCAGACGGGGAAGAAGGGCCACGAAGTGGCGGTTAGGGTTGATTTCCGCGAGCGCCGCGAGGTTGTATGGTTTTAATCTTTCCACTCACCTCGCGGTCGTTTGTTTCCTTATCCTTCCCGAACACTATAGCCATTTATACTAGATACGTATATAAATTATTTGTATACTCAAATAATTAGTCATGGTGATAGAATAAGTTTAGATAATTGCTAAAAGGAGATGCTCTCGATGAAAAGGATACTGACACTACTATTCACTCTTATCTTAATCCCATTTTCAACCTTTGCTATTTCACGTTCTGATCTTCAAAACAATCCCGAACGCTATGTAAAAGTAGCTGAAGGGCAAACTGACGCTTGTTATGTAGATTCTTATTCTATAAAATCACTCCGTTATGCTCCCCCCTACTATACAATTCGAGCAAAAGTCTATGGCCCTGATTATGCTAAGAATGGTATTTTTGAATTTACTATTACCTGTTTCTATGATTACAATAGAAACTCTAAACAGCTAATGGAAAATATTGTTGCAGAAAGTCCAAATAAATCAGACACAAATAGTATGGCTAAAAAATTTATGAGCCAACTCAACGAGAACATCGGAATAAAATATACCATGACCGATATTAATTGTTATACTCTCGACGGAACATATGTTAATAGTCTGAGACCTTTTTATAATCAATCTGTCGTGCTTAATTCAAATCCTTACCATGCCGCTAACTATATGTTCTATAAATGCTATAATATCTACTTTCATCTCAAATTTGAGTCAGAAAACCTCTATTAAACCGCATTCTTTATTCCTAAGGAGATCCCTATGAAAAAATCACTTCGCATACTGTTTTTAGGAATACTCCTTTTCGCATCTCCCCTCGTTTCAAATTATATTCCATTCAGCCCGCTTCCCACTGTCAGTGCTATGACCAACTCTCAGGATCCAAATGGTTTTGGCGATGTTCATTGGGATGAAACAATCTCAGACATTCAGTCTTCCCATAAAACCACTTTTCTGGGACGCAATGACGATGCTGCGCACTATTCCGTCCTGATCCCGGATGCTAAGGGCTCTTTGAACTTTGAGGGACCTGTAACCATTCGTGCCATCTTCATAGACAACAAACTCTTCGGGATAGAGATCCCATTCAGCGGAGACCAATTTGAAACGCGCTTAGCCGGCATGACCAAGATGCTGGGAACACCTGTAAAAAGAAGAGGTTACTATATTTGGGGCGGCCCCCTCTCCCTGATCATTCTCCTTCCTTATAAAGAAGACGAACTCATTATCCTGGCGAAAAACCAACAAGGAGTACAAGGGATCGCTATTTGACATAGCCAATAATAATCATGCATATTCCATGAATGAACCCCATCCCCATGCAGCCTTTGCTCATGGCTTTTTTGTGCCGTCATAGTGGGCTCTCTCTATTCCATATTCAACCCACTTTAACCCCTGCTAACATCTTTCATTTTTCGCCTATTTCATGCTATACTATTGACAGATTCTAAAAAACGTACAGTAATCGTACAGCATAGTAAGGAGGAAATATGATGAAAATCCCGTCTATCACTTTGAATAATGGTGTCGAGATGCCGCAGGAAGGGTTCGGCGTTTTTCAGGTTACGGACCTGGATGCCTGCAAGCAGGCTGTGAAAGATGCGCTGGACTGTGGTTATCGTCTGCTCGATACAGCAAGCAGCTATGAAAATGAAGAAGCTGTCGGCGAAGCCATCAAGGAAAGCGGCATTCCGCGTGAAGAAATTTTTCTGACGACGAAAGCCTACATGCAGGAAATGGGCTACGAAAAGACGAAGGAAGCCTTCGAGCGTTCCTGCAAGAAACTCGGCACGGACTACCTCGACCTTTACCTCATCCATATGCCTTTTGCTGATTATTACGGTTCCTGGCGAGCTATGTCGGAGCTTTACAAAGAAGGCCGGATCCGCGCGATCGGTGTCTGCAATTTCCTGCCAGACCGCATCGTCGACCTCTGCTTCAATACCGACATCGTTCCGGCCATCAATCAGATCGAGCTCCATCCTTTCTATCAGAGAGAAGATGAACTCGCCCTTATGAAAGAATACGGCATCCAGCCGGAAGCATGGGCACCGTTTGCAGAAGGCATGAACGGCATGTTCACGAATCCCGTCCTTACTTCCATCGCAGAAGCTCATCACAAGACCACCGCGCAGGTCATCCTCCGCTGGAATATCCAGCGCGGCATCATCATCATTCCAAAGTCCGTTCACAAGGAACGCATGGAACAGAACCTGGATATCTGGGACTTCGAGCTTACGGATGAAGAAATGAACGCCATCCGCGCCCTCGACCTCGCCCGTCCGCAGATGCTCGATACCAGAAATGTAAAAGAAGTACGCCGCGTCTACGACTACCTGAACAACCCCGTCGTCACCAGCTTGTAAAAAGAATACCTATAAAAAAGGCAGCAGCCATCCCCGGCCGCTGCCTTTTTTCGCGCTGAAATACCGATTTCCTGAAGAAAATTGAATAAAATTGCTAATTTGATGCAGAAATCTGAACCTTCGATTTTATAGGGACAGACTATTGTCCCTCCCCATTCATACAATAGATACAGAATAAAAATACTACAGGGAAGGAGGGCTGCGCTGTATGGTAAAAGCCAAAGACAAGAAAAATCGTATGCTTGAGATCTTTTACAGGGCAATGGTCGGCGGGAATATCAATACGAAGGCTTTAGCAGATGAATATGGAGTGTCAGGGAAGAGCATTTCCAGAGACATCGGCGAAATCAAGAACTTCTTATCAGATAACAGGGACCTCGTCAACTACAAAGATCTAAGATATTCAGCCAGCTCAAAGACATATCATCTGGAATTCGACCATGTGCTCCTCAGCAAGGAACTCATCGCCATTATCAAAGTACTCATCGGATGCCGCGCTTTCAGCAAGGAAGAACTTTTGACGCTCATCAGTAAACTGAAGGCCTTCACTTCACATCAGGACCGCGCATTGCTCGATCAGATCATTACGAAGGAAGTCTATCATTACAACGAGGTCGGCCGCGACTGTGAAAGTGTCATCGACAATCTCTGGAAACTGACGAGGTGCATCAAGGAAAGGCAGGAAATTTCCATTTCCTACTACAAAGTAGACCGCGAACCCGTCGAAAGGCGCATCATGCCGATCGCCATCACGTTCTCCGACTACTACTTCTACCTCATCGCGTACCGCTGCGACACAGAAGACTGGACTCCCCTCTACTTCCGCGTCGACCGTATCACGCATATCACCGAGCACCGGACGCACTTCACGCTCGCGCCTGAGCATGACTTCGACGTTGGCAAGCTCCGTGACAAGATCCAGTTCATGTTCCCGGGAAAACTCAGGAAAATCAAATTCTCCTACACGGGCGACTCCGTCCAGGCCATCCTCGACCGGATCCCCACCGCCCGCGTCCTCGAGCAGAATGGAAAGACATCCATCCTCGAAGCTGAGACATTTGGAACAGGCATTAATATGTTTCTCCTCTCCCAGGGCAGGAAAATCAAGGCCCTCGGTCCGCCGGAATTCGTCGATGAAATCCGGGAAGAAATCTCCGACATGGACGCACAGTACAAAGAATAAAGCTCATTGGAATCTCCGCAAGGCCGCTTTGGGAAGAGCAGCCCAGCGGGGATCTTTTGGCAGAAGGAGAATCTATATTGGTGAAAAGAGGAAATCGGGACTTCCTCTTCACATAAGAAAACGAAGGGAATTTGTAAAAAGGAGTTTATTATGGAAACCAGCATGAACCGCAGAAGTCATTTTCTGCCAGTCATCCTCCTTGCCGTTATCAGCCTCATGGCACTGCTCTTTGCAGGATGCGGCTCGGAATCAAGCTCGAGAGAAAGCAAATCGGAGCCAAATCCATATGCGGAATTTAAGGATTTATATAAAACAGATCCGCTGAATCGAAAATACGCTTATTACTATACCAATGAAAAATTAGGCAATATATTTACTAAAGAACGAAAAGAACTTGCTGACTTTGATCCGGCTAAATATAACAAAGTCAACATCGCATGGCATTCTGTTGATGGACACAAATTCTGGCAAATCACCCGAAAGGACAGTCTCAATTACTACAGAGGCCCAATAAAAAATAACAAACCTGATGGCATCGGAGTCATATACTGGAAAGATCATCCTTATTATATCGCCCATTTTAAAGATGGCTCGATGGAAGGATATGGTCAGGAAATCCGGGAAGGTTCCTTCTCTCTGCCCAATTATAGTAAATACTCCGTTCCAGGAAGAATGCCGCTTCATGGTCTTTTCCAATTTGAAAAGACCGACATCTTTAAAGTCTCTCCAGCCGTTTATAGAGGATATTATATGAGCTACGAGGGCTACTATAAAAATAATGAAAGAAATGGCGAAGGAATATCTTACAACTATGAAAATATAAAATACCTTCTTCAGCTGGCCGAAGCCAACGCTCGTACAAAATTTATTTCAAATGAAGCTGAACGCAAGAAACATGAGCTTGAAGATTCAACCGGTCAGCAAATCAAGGAATATAATCGGCTTCTTGATGATTACCACAAGCAAGTCATTGATTACATCCATGAATACCAAGCCCAGCATAAAGATTCCAGAGTAGAAGTCCCAACTTCTGCTGAAATGGAACACATGCATTACCTCTACGATTTAGGCGGTCTTGATAAGCTTTGCAACATGAATAAGGAAGTCAAAGAACACCTTCTTGATCTTCAAGAAGAATTCTATAAAAAAGCTGCTTCCACGTACATGGTTCCCACTGCTATTCCTGAATTTGAAGAGCAGGTAGAAACTGCATTTTCCCTTATTCCTTTCACTTATGGAAACTTTGAAAAAGATACTTTGAATGGTCATGGAACAGATTACGGTCCTTATGGTGTAATATTCGATGGGGAATACAAAGATAACAGATATCTCAAAGGAAAAGAGTACAATGCCAATAATATCCTTACTTATGATGGTGAATTCAATAAAAAAGGCCATTATGAAGGCAAGGGTACGCAATATGATGAAAATGGAAATGTCGTTTACTCCGGAAACTGGAAAGACGGAGATTATGCAGTCAACTAACACAATATCTGCTTAAGTCAGCGCCAATCTGACAAGAAGACCTGCCGCGCCCGCTCCGGCAGGCCTTTTTCTCTCCAATGCCAATGTCCATTTTCTCTGAAACAAAATTTTAGACGGACATATATTGTCCTGCCCACTTTTTATAATAAAGATAAATCAACACGCTGCTGCAGAAGCTTTCGGAAGGCGGATTCGCAGCATACCCTTTATCATTCAAAAGAAATGGCTGCCAGAAAACGCAAGGCCCGATTTCAAAAAAGGAGAACAACATGGAAACCAACGACATCATTCCCACCACAAAACAAACGGAAGATGTATTCCAGAATCTTAGAACCTGGTCGATTACCACACTTCATTTCAGGGACCCGGATCTTTCTGATCAGCTCATCCCTCCGCCTCTTCGGCCGACTTATCTCCGAATGATCTGCGGTCTCCTTCCAAAAGGCCAGGCCCCATCAGACACTCAGGCTGCCTGGATGCACCTGCGCCTCAAGACTTGGGGAATCGACTCTCTTGACGATCAGCCACTCGACCTCGAATCGGCGCAGAACTTCCTGCTCAAAATCGTTCAGACCCCGGCGAAATCCCTTTTCCTGAAAGAAGCCTTCGAATTCATTCTGAACGGTGACACCATCACATCCTATACACGGGAAGCCATGAAAACCCTCAGGAACATCCTGTCCATGGATCCTGAAAAAATCGTAACCCCATCAAATGAAATCGAACGGAGAAGAAACTTTCTTCGTTCCATAAATGCAGCCGAAAGGACGCCGGCAATAGAAACAGAGACCGGCAAACCCTACTATATACTGCATTCCCGTGATAAGCATCTGAAGTTTGAAAACGAAGAACTCACCCTGCAAGATGACTGGAGCATTCAGGACCACGAAAGCGTCACCTTCAGCAACTGCAAGTTCCAATCCGAAAAAGGAATGTTCCGGTTCCTGGAAATTCCAGAAGTAACCTTTGAAAACTGCACATTCGAAAACTTCCAGAATGGCATCGCCCTGTCATTAGACGTCGATCGTTTTTTCGTAAAAGGCTGCACCTTCATCAACAGTCACGAATACATCCAGATCCATCATGCCCTCACCGGTCTCTTCAGACAATTCACGCAGGACGCAGACAGTGGAAAAGAATATAAAAGAAAACGCGCCCTCTTCAACTTCAATACCCGCCCTTCAGAAACCTGCCACATCATAAACTGCAAAACAGATACCGATGCCGAGGTAGTCGACTTTGCTGATGAGCACAGGACGAACGAAGAGGAATAAGAAGGCAGGCCAGGACCTTAAACAAATAGAAAATATATTCCATAGCGGAAGAACGTCCTGAAAAAAGAGGAACTGAATCACACCCGATCTCAGCTCCTCTTTTTTATCGTATTCCAAGGCTTCTTCGTGTAACAGATATCTTGTTATAAATCATTTCTTTAATAATTTGATACAAAGTGTCACAAGAATCTAATTTTTCGGTTTAGAGGGACATAAGATCGTCCTATACCACTTATACAATAAATACATACGGTCAGCAATTAAATGTCTTCTCTTAATAGAGAACCGTACAAACAAATTGACAACCGTGCCCAGCAGCCCATTCACGCATTCCGTTTTCAGTGCTAAAGACGGAATATTTCATGACGACAGAAAGGTGTTGAACTCAAAAAAACATATCACTTTAATAATCATTACGGACCGCAATGGGAACGGTCACACTTGGGAAGGAATAAATTTAATTACCTTGGGAGGTAGTCCTTATGGAAAGCAAATTCTTTGATACGATGAAATCGGACATCATGAAGGCTAAGATTCCGGAAGCCGAGCGTAACAAATTGCTCAAAAATTATTTGTATCTGAAAGATAAGAAGATCAACCTTATGATCACAGGAGCTACAGGATGCGGAAAGAGCTCCACCATTAATGCGCTGTTCAATATTGATTCAACAAATTACACGGAACGCGCAAAAGTCGGTGTAACGCCTGATCCGGAAACGATGTCGATTGAGCGCTATGAGCTGGACAATCTTGTTCTCTGGGACAGCCCAGGTCTTGGTGACGGCAAGGAGGCAGACAACAATCATGCCAGAAACATCATCAGAAAGCTGAACGAACGCGATGAAAATGGCGATCTCCTGATTGACCTCGTACTTGTCATTCTTGACGGCAGCACAAGAGACCTCGGCACCTCTTATGAATTGATCAACGAAGTCATCATTCCGAATCTAGGAAAAGATCCGCAGCATCGTATCCTGGTAGCCATCAATCAGGCAGATATGGCAATGAAGGGGAAACACTGAAATTCTGATGAAAATAAACCGGATCCGGTACTCATAAAATTCCTTGACGAGAAAGCGGCTTCCGTCAAAAAGCGTATCAAGGAAGGCACCGGTATTGATGTAGATCCTATCTATTACAGCGCCGGCTTTAAGGAAGAAGGCCTGCCCCAGACCAATCCATACAACCTGGCTAAGCTGCTTTTCTATATCATTCAGAACACCCCACAGGAAAAGAGGCTTGTTTATATTGACAATATCAATAAGCAGACCGAGATGTGGAAGGATAACGATGACCTGCAGGATTACCGCAAGAGCGTCATAGAAGAATTTGCAGAAACCTTTACCAGCTGCATCTCCAGAGGCGCTGATATCGGCGGCTCCATAGGGTCAGTCTTTGGAGGCGTCGGCAGAGCCATCGGTTCAGCGGTCGGCGGAGTCGTAGGGGCTGTTACCGGTGCCATTGGAGGACTTATATCAGGTCTTTTCTCCTTGTTCTAATCATCTCTTTTGAACCTCATATAAAATTACTTCTCACTCCTCATATAATTCAAAAGAAATGGATCGTAAACTATGCTTCGTAGACAAAGAACATGGAATGGCAGAAACATCCTTCAATTCAGGAGGCCCTTGACTGGGAAAATGCAGCAAATTACCTATAATACATACAGAACTGATGATATCAAAAGAAATCTCAAACGCATGAACATTAACTGGCTGGATGTCATGGTGACAGGCGTTACCGGAGCCGGAAAATCCACGACTCTGAATTCTTTTTTCCAAAAGACCGTTGCCAAAGTCGGCGATGGCGTCGATCCGGAAACGATGGATATCGGATGCTATACATTGAACAATCAGTTCAAGCTTTGGGATACTCCAGGACTGGGAGATGGTGTCCGGCTCGATCAGATTCATAAGAAGAAGATGATCGATCTTTTATATAAAACATATGGCGATGAAAATAATGGCTACATTGATATGGTCATTGTCATCATTGAAGGCGCCAACCGTGACATGGGAACAACCTATACACTGTTGAACGAGGTCATCGTTCCTAACATTCAGAAAGACAGGATTCTCGTTCTCATCAATCAAGCTGATGTTGCCATGAAAGGCCGGCACTGGAATTCTTCTATCAACCGGCCTGATGCAACGCTGCTTTCATTCTTGGATGATCAGGCTCTTTCCGTGCAGAAAAGAGTTCTGGAAGCAACAGGCGTTAAAATCCTAAAGCCGGTCTGCTATTCTGCAGAATATGGCTGGAACGTCAAAGCAGTCTTTGATTTCATTATTGATCATATGCCTACGGAAAGACGAAGGCTCATGACCTAAGGAGGTCTTCTCATGGGAAATAACTTACTGGATACCCTTGAGGACAGGCTTTCTTCCGACTTAGCAAAATCGCTTCCGGACAGAGACCTCATCCTTGAAAAGATCGATCTACTCAAAAAGCAGAGACTAAATATCATGTTTGTCGGTGCAACCGGCGTTGGAAAAAGCTCCACCATCAATGCGATTTTTGATACAGAAGTTGCAAAAGTTGGTTACAGCGCCGATCCCGAAACATCTGTCATCCAAAAATATGAAATTGACAATATGGTTCTCTGGGATACTCCAGGGTTAGGCGACAATCCGGAAAATGACAAGAAGTATGCCGTAGACATCGCCAATACGCTGAAAGAAAAGGATAACGCTGGAAATCTGGTCATTGATGAAGTCGTCATCCTTGTAGACGGCTCTAACAGAGACATGAAAACCTTCTATGAAGTATTCGAGAACCTCATTGTCCCTTATATCCAGGATACCAAGCGTATGATTATCGCAATCAACCAATGCGACCTGGCTCTTAAAGGCCGTCATTGGAATGAAGAAAAAAGAGAGCCTGAAACACCTCTTATTGATTTCCTTGATGATAAGGTTTCTTCCATTCATCAGAGAATTCTAGAATCAACCGGTATCTCCACGGATCCGATTTACTATTCAGCACTGTATCACTACAATATTTCCAAGCTTCTCCTGACAATGCTGAAAATCATGCCAGACAGTAAAAGATTTCTCCTTTCCGACAGCTTGAACAGGAATCCGGAAATATGGAAGAAAAATGACTCCCTTGAAAACTACAATCGGGAAATTCAGCAAGAAGTCAGAGGTTCCTTAACCAATGCCCTGTCAGGTGCTGCCAGCGGTGCCAGTGCAGGCCAAAAAATCGGAAAACTGATTCCTTTTATCGGCCCGGTCATCGGTGCTGTCGTAGGAGCCATCCTTGGTTTTCTTGGCGGCATGTTTGATGAATAGCCCTGCAAGACTTCATCAGCTCCCTAAAAGCCTCTGCCATTAGATGAAAAAAGCAGATACTCATCCTCATAAGATGTCTATCTGCTTTTTATTTCACCGCTTTTAAAATGGACTATCCATATTCATATACACTTCCCATTTATAGTCTCTTGATAAATATACCCCGCTATAAATCCTTTCTTGATAGACACCCCTTTGTCCTTCCTCTATACTTAAAAAAGATTTGGATAGGTTTTTAGTGACTTATACAGCGCTTTATTCTTTTCAGCAGGAAGGGCGGACGGGCCGATGAGAGCGAAAAACAAGAAAAATCGTATGCTGGAGATTTTCCTCCGGACGATATTAGGAGAAGAAATCAATGTCAGGGAACTGGCCGATGATTATGGTGTCTCAACGAAGAGCATTACCCGTGATATCAGCGAAATCCGTAATTTCCTCCATGATAAGAGGGAACTCTCTAATTTTACCGACCTTAAATATTCCGGCAGCTCCAAGACGTATTCCATTGAGTTCGACAATATTCTCCTCAGTAAGGAACTCATCGCCATCATCAAAGCCATGATTGGATGCCGCGCTTTCAGCAAGGAGGAGCTACAGACCATCATCAATAAGCTGAAAACCTTCACGTCCCGCCATGATGCAACTATGCTGGATCAAATCATCGGAAAGGAAATGCTCCACTACAGCCCGGTAGGAAGTGACTGCGAAAGCGTCATCGACCAGCTCTGGAAGCTGACAAGATGCATCCATGAAAGGAAAGAGATATCCGTCTCGTACTATAAGGTCAACAGGAAACTTGTAACGAGAAGAATCATGCCGGTCGCTATTACTTTCTCCGACTATTACTTCTACCTCATTGCTTACCGCTGTGATAAAGACGACTGGAAACCGCTCTACTACCGCATCGGGCGCATTGAAAACATTGTTGAACACAGGAAGCATTTCACGCTTGCACCGGAACATGATTTCGACGTCGGGGAACTCAGGAAGAAAATACAGTTCATGTTCCCCGGCGAATTCAGGAAGATCAAGTTTTCTTATACCGGACCTTCCGTCCAGGCCATCCTTGACCGCCTTCCTACCGCTAAAGTAGTGGAAGAAAAGGATGGCACTTACATCATAGAAGCCGAAATCTACGGCACCGGCATCAACATGTTCCTCCTCTCCCAGGGCCGCTCAGTCAAAGTTCTTGGACCGGATGATTTTGTAGAGGAAATGAAACAAGAAATCGCAGAAATGAAAACCATGTATGAAGTATAAAACCCCCGCAGCTAATTGCTGCGAGGGTTTTATTTACACCTGATAAACGTGGTGTACTGTTTAAATCGTATGAATAATTTATATCAATCACGCAGAGGTCTTAAACACAATGGCACAGTTCCCGCCTATCTTCCTTTTAAACTCCAATGATATCTTTCAATAATTATAACATATCACGCTCTTGAAGTGCTTTTCTTAATCCCAGCGCACGTAATCTTGAATCAGTATCTTTTCTTCTCTTATACGTCTCCACTGCATACTTGTATTCACGGACTAACTCGCTGTCAGTCATTTCATTTCCTTCGAGTTGATATGCTTTCATCTGTTCATTCATTAACGCAAGCTCTGAGCCCTTCTCTTTTATACTTGCAGCAAATGCATCAAAAAGTCCCATCATTACACCTTCCCATCTGAAATTATCCCTATACCATAAACACCCTCTGCGCGTTGATTTTTAGCATTATAAATTTTATATTTATTTAATTTTTATTTCTTTTTCCTATTGTATCATTACTTTGAGACCCTATCTACTGTTTTATTTCATGATATTAAGCTTTTAATCGCATGATCGTATTTCTTAATATTCATAACATAAAAGATGAGCGTATATCTTTATGCAATACACATGCATAGCAGTAATTATTAAATATGCGAAATTTTATTCTTACCTGCCTTCAGCTTTCAAAATTTTCGGATTAAAGTTTCATATAGGTAGATTGCAGCCATCCCGGCTGCTTTTTTGATGGATTTATTCTCATGCAAATTTCCCCTCCTCTCCTGTTAACCATTCTTACCCTCTGCCTTATCTGTGGCTTATCTTTTGCCTATTAAGAGTTCGCCCCTCTCCATTTCGGCCGATGATTACTGGCGTTTTCTGTTCAATCCCTTCTTAATAACACATAAAACAAAAAATTTATAGCAGACTTTTCTTTTCTTATTTTTAGACGGACACTGGATTGTCCACCTCGAGTGATAAAATTATTTTAGATTTAAACGAGTTCACAATAAAAATTCAATAAGTGATTGAACCTTGGAATTAAGATTTCTTACCTGTCGTCTGATCTGAAGGGAGGAAGAGTGATCATGGGTGACATCATTATTTTGGCGATTTAAAGTTTGTGCTGAGGTTGCTGAATGGTAGTTATAAAACTATAACTATAAACATTTCAGGAGAGAGGGTGAATGAGATGGTAGGGAGCGAAAAGGCATACAGCAAGCTGTTTGCATCCAACACCGATTGCATGAGACCGATCGGCGGGAGCTGCGTAGGCAATTGCAGAAAAACTGGTTCCAACAGTGACTGCATGAGACCTATCGGTGGGAGCTGCGTTGGAAACTGCAGAAAAACCGGCGGAAACGTAACAATTAAATGGTAATTGAAATCTACCGCGCAAAGGTCTTTGATTCTTATCAGAGGCCTTTGTTTTCATATAAGGAAGAATATGGGAGGGGCTTGGCATGGAAGAGGCGAGAGTGGAAGTAAATCCGGATAAGGTGTATTTGTTTCCGGCAGATGTGACGGCAGTGCCTTATGAGGGTTGTCTTCTTTTGATAACTCCGGAGAACGGGAATTGGATTGTGATCGAGAATCAGGTGCAGGCGGATATGGCAAAGATGCTGTCACAGAAGGTTCCCCTTCGTCGGGTGCATGAGGCGTTTCCTGAGAATGAAGCGGACTTGGAGCATGTTGTCGGCGAGCTGGAAGGCCGCCATTTCTGCGAAAGGATCGATTCGGAGGAGGATGATTTCACGCTCCGCATTTATCTGACGAATGCCTGCAATCTGCGCTGCCGCCATTGTTTCATGTATGCAGCGCATTCTCTGGAGCATGAGCTGACGTATGAGGAAATCATCGACCTTCTGGACAAGAGCCGTGCCAATCACTGCTCGAAGGTCATTTTCACGGGCGGCGAGGTTGCGCTGAAGAAGCGTTTCGTGGATATTCTCCGCCATGCGCATGATCTGGGGCTTTACGTCCAGGTATTGTCGAACGGCGTTCTCTGGACGGATGAGATGATCAAGGAAACGGCCAATTACATCGACGAGATCCAGGTCAGCATCGACGGGTTCGATGAAGCGTCGAATGCCAGGATCCGCGGGGCCGGCACGTTCGAGCGTTCGCTTCATACGATTGAGAAGTTTGTCCAGGAGAAAAAACCCTTCGTCAGTGTCATCACAACGCCTCTCTATGGTTTCCTTGAATTGTACAAGGATAAGTACATCGCCTTTGGTAAGGAGATGATCAAACGTTTCGGGACGGATCATTTCCTCGTCATCTACGGCAAGGAACTCCTGAACGGCCGCGATGTGAAGGCGAATGTGGAGAAGAACAAAATCATGACGAAGCTCGTGGACGAGATCTATGAGGAAATCTATCCGAATGCAGAGCTGAATACCTTTGTCGTCAATCACAAGTACGGACGCATTTACAGGAACTGCGGCTACGGCGGACTGACTGTCAATTCAAATGGCGATTTCTTCTTCTGCGGCCGCGTGTACGAGGTGGGCTGCTATGGAAATATCCGAACAACGGATTTCCAGGAGGTCCTCAAAAAGAGGAAAACGGCGCGTCAGAAGACGTACGTGGACAATATCCTCCCCTGCCGCGACTGCGATATCCGCCTTGTCTGCGGAGGCGGCTGCCGCGTCTCGGAGATCCCGGAAGTCACTCATGTGGAGCTGGATGAAAAGACGCCTGTCTTTGAAAGGACATGCGAAGATGTGTACAAGGAAAATCTGTACCGCCTGATGGTCGAATCCAGTGAATTCCTGTATTGGTAGGAGGTCAAATTGATTATCTCTAAATACGTGCACCGCTTCCCTTTCGACGGCTATACCGCATACTATCACAGCCTGCGAATGAAGCCTGTATTTCTTACGACAGAGGAAGCAGAAGTCTTTGAAGAGGCCATGAGAAATGGTGTGAAGCCTCCCCTTTCCAATGAAACGCTGGAGGCCCTGAAGGAGTATCTCATCGTCACAGACAGTGATGAAGGCATCATCGACTATGTAAGGAGCCATGTACCGGATCCTTACATCTGCCTTGCCTACTTCGTCCTTTCTGAGCAGTGCAATCTGGCATGCAAATACTGCTTTCTCGGCAATGCTGATATCGAGGCGCCCAAGGTCACAAAGTATCCGATGAGCCATGAGACGGCCGACAAGGCCCTCGCCTTCTTCGCCCGCCAGACGAGAGAAGACATGTCCCAGTTCAATGATGAGAAGGAAATCATCTTCTACGGCGGTGAGCCTCTCGTCAATTTCGACACACTGAAATACGTCGTCGAAAGGAGCCGGTACTACCAGGAGCAGCATCTGCTTGGCCCGAAGCTGAAATTCTCCATGATTACGAACGGCACTCTCCTTAATGAGGAAATCGTCCAGTTCCTGATCGATCATAAGATCAACGTCTCCATTTCCATCGACGGCGCGGATGAAGCCAAGAACAGCAACCGCGTCCTGAGAGCCGGCGGCCTGGCATTCCCCCACATCATCAGGAAGCTTCGCCTCACCCAGTCCATGGGACTCCGCTTCGGCCTCTCCATCACGCTTTCTGAGGAAACGATCAAGGATGTCCAGTCGCTGATCAATCTTCTGGACGACCTTGACGTTGATTCCGTCTGCTTCAACATTCTCCTGAAGTCCAAGAACTTCGGCGTTGAAAAGAATTACTACATCAATGCCACTGATTTCATCATTGATTTCTACGAAAAGACGAAGGACAAAGGGGTCTACGAGGACCGCTTCATGAGGAAACTGAAGGCCTTTGCTGAATCCGGCCTCTACTTCTCTGACTGCGCTGCCACGTCCGGCAGTCAGATCGTCATCACACCTGACGGCCAGGTCGGCATCTGCCACGGAGCCATGGAAAAGAGAGAGCACTTCATCGGATCCATTGACGACGAGAATCTCGTCGTCGACAAAAATGCGGAAGTCAATCACTGGAATCATCTGAGCCCTGTCTTCAAGGAAGAATGCCAGAACTGCGAAGCCCTTGGCATCTGCGGAGGCGGATGCCCTGTCAATGCACAGAAGCTGAACAATACCGCATCCATCGATGCAATAGACAAAGCCTTCTGCATCCATGCAAAGAAGGTCCTCGAGTACCTCATCGGAGAGCTTTTGAAATACTCCGTCAGGGAAGCTGAGGAATGTGTGTAAAATCGGCATCCATCAGAAAAGAGCAGTCACCCCGGCTGCTCTTTTTTCTTGGTTTAAACGAAAGATAAATCTTTCTCTTTTCTTTTGCGCTTTTATCAAATCCGCGTTCTCTCCCCGTTTACAATAAATCTTCATTTCTAGTATAATAGATAGTACTAACATGCGATTCTTTTATAAGCTTAATAGATAGAGCCAGGCAGGTCGTGTCTGGCGGGAGGTTTTAATGGCTTCTTTTTGGATGCGGGGACGCACTAGGGCCGCCGGGGTTTTGCTGCTATGCCTCGGTCTTTTTGTGTTCCTGATTTCCGGATGCGGGGATGCTATCAAGAAGGCTGAGATGTCAAAAAATCCGTACGTTTCGTATGCGGATCTTTACAAGTCCGATCCATTGAATCCCAATTATGCTTTTTATTATATGAATGAGACAATCGGGGATAAATTCAATGCTGAACGCAAAGAAGTCGCAGCTTTTGACGAGAAAAAAGGAAAGGAAATCCCAGTGCAGGAGGTTGCGATTGTATATGGCTCGCAGTGGCAGGTTTCGACAAATCCTGCTGCGCGGATAAAGTACCGCGGCGAGGTGCAGAATGGAAAGCCGGAAGGCCTGGGAATCCTTTACTCGGACGGGAAGCCGTTCTACAAGGGCCATTTCAAGAATGGGAAATATGACGGATACGGACAGTATTTTGACAGGATGACGTTTGATTTGGAGAATTACACGAAATATTCGCGTCCGGGTTCGGTAACGCCGCTGCAGGGGCTTTTCACGTACGAGAAGGCTTCTGAGATTTCCTTTACCGGATATGCGCTGAGATATGAGGGCATGTACAAGGACGGCCTCCCCCATGGTGATGGCATTTTATATGCATACGGAAAAATGATGCCGGCGCTGAAGGAAATCGACCAAAAGGCACTGGCGGAAATGAAATCAAATATGGATAAGCGGAGACGATCGCTATCCATTGCCGATTACACGAGGATGAATGATCAGCACCGCGTGCTCCGGGTGCAGTACGAAGCGAAGGTGATGGATTACCTGAATACCTGGCAGAAGGCGCATCCTTTGGCAAAGATTACCATACCTGAGGGCTTTGCGCTGGCAGATGCTCTGGAAACGTATGACATGCCTGCTTACGTCAGGGATCATCATATGAATGAGGAAATCGGAAAGAAGCTCCTTGAAATCCAGAGAGAGTATCAGGATGCGCTCGTCAAGGAAGGCCTTGAATACCCGACGGTTTCTCTCGTCAATGATGAGGTGGAAAAACTCTTCGTCCACATCCCCTTCATCGTCGGCACGTTCTCCGGACCGAATTATGTAGAAAAAGGGACGGAATATTCTTATCTTGGCAACAAACTCTTTGAGGGTGAATTCCAGGGACTCAGCTGGTATCAGGGAAAGCAGTTCTTCACGGACGGCACGGTGCAGTATGAGGGCTACTTCAATGACCGGAATGAATACAACTGGAGAGGCACACTCTATGACAGCTATGGGAATATCGTCTATGACGGCAAGTGGAAAGACGGTACTTATCACGCGAAGTAAAAAAAATAAGTAAAAACACTAAAGGGGTTGTAGAAATGATTGCACATTTCTACAGCCCCCTTTCTTTATTCCCCATAGACAGCGGGACGTCTATTATTTATACTTAATATATATTTCGAATTCTTTAGTACAGAAGGGCCGGGCGGGGAAGGTCTGGTTTGAGGTGTATGATGAGCGCTGGTTGGACGCGTTTCCGTGGATGGGCGTTGTGGATGGTGATGCTTGTCCTTGGCATGGGTATGCTGTTTGCGGGATGCGGAGATACGAAGTCGTCGGTCTCCGGGAATCCCTTTTCTTCGTATGCAGATCTTTACAAGAGGGATCCGCTGAGTACGAATTATGTCTTCTATTACATGAATGAAAAGATCGGCGATGAGTTCAACGACGATCGCAAGGCTGTCGGGCTTTTAGAGTCGAAGAATGAGAAGTCGGTGCCGGTCAAGAGCAGGCGGAATTCGATCAATGGGGAAGAAAAATGGTTCCTCAGTCGGAATCCGGATTCGAAGGTGACGTACAAGGGCGAAATGAAGGATGACAAGCCGGATGGTCTGGGCATCCTCTATGTCAAGGGGCGCGCTTTATATAAAGGGTATTTCAAGAACGGCCAGTACGATGGCTATGGCCAGTATTACGACACGGTCGTGCTGCCGCTCAGCAATTATACGAAGTATATGCGCCCCGGTGAGGAAATGCCGCTGCACGGGCTCTTCCGAAAGGACCAGTATTCTTCGGCCAGTCTTACGGGAAATGCGCTGAAGTACGAAGGAAATTTCAAGGAAGGCCACACTGAAGGCGAGGGCATCCTTTATGAATACCACAAGCTGAAGCCGAAGCTGAATGAAATCGACACCGATGCGCGCGACATTGTTCAGGAAAAGAAGGAGGAGCGCAAGAAGAAGCTCTCCATTTCCGAATACACGAGGCAGAATGCGCTGCACAGGGAGCTCCGGACGGAATATGAGGCGAAGATTATCAATGTCCTGAATGCGTGGCTTGCCCAGCATCCGGGCGCGCAGATCATCATGCCGGATACGTACGATCTGAGCCAGATTCTTGAGACATACGATATGGACAAGATTGCCAAGGATCATTCGATGGGCAGTGAAATCAAGGATAGTCTGCTCTCGATCGAGCAGGAATATCAGGCCCGTCTCATCAAGGAAGGGCTCGAATATCCGTCTGTCACTCTCATCAATGATCAGGTGGAGAATATTTTCAAGGCGATCCCTTTCATCAAAGGTGAATTCAAGGGCATGAGCTACATCGAAGAAGGGACGGAATACTCTGCTGATGGTTACAAACTCTTCACCGGTGAATTCAGCGGCACCCGCTGGGAGGAAGGCAAGGAATTCTACCCGGATGGCCATGTGAAGTATGAAGGCGAGTTCAACGGCAAGAACCAGTATGACGGCAAGGGCACGATGTATGACGAAAGCGGTGACGTTTCCTACAAAGGATACTGGAAAGACGGAGATTACAACGTGGCTTAAAAATAATAAAGGGGCTGTGACAAAATGTGCAATCATTTTGCTACAGCTCTTTTTATGCTGGTATATTCAATTAGAAGATAATCCAACACATTTGTATATTTGTGTTATCTGAAAGCCTCAAAACCTCGCTGCGCTCGAAGGAAATGAACCTCCTCAGTCGCCTACGGCGCCAGCTCCCCCTACGGGGCAAGCTCAAACACCCTTAAACCGAACTTCGTTCGAGAAAAGGAAAAACAGTGTTTTGATGGATTTTGTCACAGCTCCTTTTTGCGTGGACGAAACATCATTTCCTTCTGTATTCTCTTGGTGAGGAGCCTGTCTTTTCCTTGAAGAGTTTCCCGAAGTGGCTGACCTGGTGGAATCCTGCTTCGGCGGCGATGGTGCCTATGGGGTCGTCGGTCGTCTTGAGGCGCCTTGCGGCTTTGGAGAGGCGGAATTCGGTGAGGTACTTGTAGGGCGTGGTGTTCAGGCTCGTCTTGAAGCAGCGGGCGCATTCCGTCTTGCTGATGCTGGCGCTTGCTGCCATGTCTTCGAGGGTGATGTCTTCGCCGTAGTGCTCTTCGATGTACTGGAGGATCTTCTTCATGCGGAGGTGCACAGCACTTTCCTTTCGCTGCTCAGGAAGCGTGATGTTCTTCCGGAGGGTCAGCCAGAGCGAGGCAAGACGGAGGAGGATTTCGTAGGCGTAGTACTCTGTCTTTTCCTTTTCCATATCGGCCAGGATGGCGAGATTTTCATTGACGGATGTCTTCCATGCTTCCTTATTGGCGAAGGAAAGGCAGGTGATTTCCTCGTTTTCCGTGATGCTGTCGACGATGTCACGGGCGGGGCTGCCTTCATAGAAGCCAAGGAAATAAGTTGGAAAGATGAAGCTTTTGTAATGACAGTTTCCAAGTCGGCGGACGGTGTGGATGACGTTCTTATTGATGAAGAATCCCTCCCCCTCGCTGACTTTCCATGATTCATCGAGCGTTTCGAGAACGACGGCGCCTTCCAGGACATAGCCGAACTGAAGATCCTCATGCCAGTGCATGACGTGGAAGCCCGGATTTCTTGGATATGAACGGTCGTTGACGACGTCGAGGACGAGGTATGGGAAATCTGTCTGGCTGTTCAGATTGATGGAATTGATGTATTTCTCTCTTTCTCTTGCCATGGTCCGCTCCTTTGGTTATTTTGTGATAGTTTTCAGTGGTTTTATCATATTTATAGTTGTTTTTCTGTCATATAATTATAGTGTGCTCAGGAAGAAAGTCAAGATTCGGGTATACGCGGTTATTTCCGCGGCAGGGAAACAAGACTCTTCCGGATGGCTGACAGGAATCAGCGTATCAGTCTCGCTGCTTCGTGCCAGCCGCCTGAAGGCCGGCTCCCCGTCCATCAAGTACCGCCGGTTTCCTGCCTTTCAGAATGGCCTTTTGTCCAGGAGGCCATTATCCCGGGACGAAAGAAAGGAGATCATGATGCAGTACACAAGTCACTACGAATCCCCGCTGGGCGTTATGCTCATGGCTGCGGATGATGAGGGCATGACCGGACTCTGGTTCGAAGGGCAGAAATACTTCGCCCGCCTTCTCGCTCCTGCTCACAAGGAAATGGACACCCCCATTCTCCGTGAAGCGAAGCGCTGGCTGGACGTGTATTTCTCAGGAAGGAAACCGGATTTCCAGGTTCCTATCCACATGAATGGAACGGCCTTTCAGAAGGAAGTCTGGGACATTCTCCTCACCATCCCGTATGGGCAGACTATGACCTACGGCGCCATCGCCGGAAGGATCGCAGAGAAGCACGGGCTTTCCCGTATGTCTTCCCAAGCCGTTGGCGGCGCGGTCGGTCATAATGAAATCTCTATCCTTATTCCCTGTCACAGGGTCGTCGGAACAAATGGAAGCCTCACGGGCTACGCCGGCGGCATCGACAAAAAAATACAACTATTGAAACTGGAAAAAGCGGACATGAGCCATTTCTTCATACCGAAGAAAGGAACAGCGCTCTGATCCCATTTCCATGAAAGGAAATCACATGACACAAGCTATCTCCGCGAATGAAACCGCACTTCAAGAAAAGCAGACCAGGGCACGTTACATCCTCGCCCTCGGCCACATGTGCACGGATATCAATCAGGGCACACTGGCAGCGATACTCCCTTTCCTCGTCGCTGCATACCATTATGATTACACCACCGCGGCTCTCCTCGTCATGGCCTCGAACCTTGCCGGATCCATCATCCAGCCGATTTTCGGACACATGGCAGATAAGAAGAACCGTCCTTACTGCATGCTCCTTGGCGTCTGCCTGGCAGGCGGCGGCATGGCGCTCACGGGCTTCCTCTCTAATTTCTATGCCCTCTGCGTCGCTGTCATGATCAGTGGTATCGGCATTGCCCTCTTCCACCCGCAGGCAGCCAAGCTTGTCAATGCTACAAGCGGCGCCAAGAAAAAAGGCACCAGCATGGGCGTCTTCTCCTTTGGCGGAAACCTGGGCTTCACCTTGGGCCCGATTCTTGCCACTTTGGGAATCACGCTCTTCGGCCTCAAAGGCACAATCATCTTTCTCATCCCGCCGATGCTCTTCGGCCTTGCCCTTCCTCTTTTCTTCCCGAAAGACTTAGCCGTCCAAGCGGCAGCCAAGGCTAAGAAGTCTTCGGCAGAAGGGAAAGATGATGTCTGGGCCTTCTGTAAACTCGGCGTCCTCGTGACGCTCCGCTCGATCATCAACAGCGGCATCAGCACCTTCCTTGTCCTCTACATGCTTCACGTCATGCACCAGAGCGACACCGTCAGCAGTGCCATGCTGAGCTGCTACTATGCGATGTCCGCACTTTCTGCCCTCCTTGGCGGAAGACTGGCTGATTACTGGGGCGAAAAGAAGACCATCGTCTTCTCCACCACCCTCCTCGCCTTCGGCCTCATTGCATTCCCGATGGCACCGAATATTTACACAGCAGCCCTCCTCCTCATCCCGATGGGCATGGGCATCGGCCTCTGCTACAGCCCGATGGTCATCTCCGGCCAGCAGTACCTGCCTAACCACATGGGCTTCGCCTCCGGCGTCACCCTGGGCCTTGCCGTCAGCATTGGCGGCACCGTCACTCCGGTTCTCGGCCACATCGCCGACCTGAAAGGCCTCACCGGCGCATTCGTCCTCTTAGGATTCCTCGGCGCAGCCATCTGGATCACCGCTCTCTTCCTCAAGAACCTTAGAACAGAACCAGCTGCAGCACGGGCACAAACAGAGAAATAAAGATAGAAACGAAAAACTCCCGCAGGCATCATACCTGCGAGAGTTTTTTTTGATTTAAATGCTGAATCATTCTTTCAAGAAATTCCGGAATATGGTAATTCGTCATTTCACAAAATTCCAATGACTGATTCATCCGATCCATCCGCCGAGAAAACCGATTCCAACTTTCAACGATGCCTCGTACCATCCATGCTGGCGGCAGAGACCGTAACAATATTCTGATCTACAGCCTTGGCAATATATGAAACGATGTTTTTGACATCTTTGAAGTCCGTACCAATCAAGCCCGGTTTGGCCGTCAGATTAATAACGCTCTGCACGGCCTGGCTTACTACATCATCAATCTGGTTCCATGTATCTATCAAAGATTTCCTCTGTTTGTTTAATGCTTCATCCACCTTGTCGCTCGAGACAGCAAGCAATATATCTGCTTTGGATTTCAGGCAGGTAAGGCCTCGTTTGGCACGATCGTGCCGGATACGGCTCTCAAAACGGAACGGTGTAGTCACTATACCGACAGTCAGCGCACCTGCCTTTTGGGCCCAGGCTGCAATTACAGGAGCGGCCCCGCTGCCGGTGCCTCCACCCACTCCTGTGACAAGAAATACCTGATCCGTATCGTCTATGATTTCTATCAGCTTATCTTTAGCTTCTTTACCAAAATCCTCTTCGGTTTCCACAACTATGCGGTCCAAACCTGCAAAGTCATAGATCTGAATTTTGGTTGCTGCCCGGGATTTTTTCAGTTCATGCTCCCCGGTATCTACTGCCACAAAATCAACATCTTGCAACCCAGCGTCAATCATGTGGTTAAGAGCCTGTATACCCCCACCGCCTATGCCAATGATTTTAATCTCCATTTACGCTCCATGATCCCGTAATTCTGTCTCATCCTGCTATTTAAGATTATTTAGCATGAATGTCTACCACTCTATTTCAGTGTTTCTTTTTCCGCGAGCTGGATCGGAGCTACGCCGCCCATGCTTCTTGTCGGGAGGAGAAGGTAATTGGATAGGTCCGCATCTTTCGGGATGTCAAAGACGTAGACGATGCCATCTGCTGTTTCTCCAGGTCCGACGGAGGAGAGTATCCATGGGATGCTCCAGTCACCTGTGACGTCCATGAGCGCCAGGGAGGCATCAGTATCCATGCTGTAGCGGTCGCCGTTTGTTTTATCGACGACCATGAAGAAGCTGTCTGCGCCTGGCTGGCGGGCGCTGTCTCCGTTATTCGTTTCGTCCACGGTGACAAGGATGTACTTGCCGCCAGCCTGCCTGTTTCCGATGGAGTCTTGTGTCTCTACTTTCGTGGCTTTATAGGTCCAGTCGTCAAAGGTGGTCTGCTGGTTGAGTTCTATGACCTTGGATTCCATAGGAAGGCCCGCCGTGAAGTTCCCCTTGTATTCGTATGTCTTGTCCCCGTTCTTCTTGTACATCCTGCCTTCGCCGTTCAGGCGGTCGTTCTTATAGGTGCCTTCCTTGACGACGCCGATGGCCGGCCATTCTGTCTTGCCCTTGCCGTCGAAGTGGCCTTCCTTGAACTGGCCTTCATAGGTCCATTCCATGCCTGAAGAGTTCTTGGAAACGAACTTTCCTTTTCCGTTCGGAATGCTCGTTTCATTGACCTCGCCCGTATAGGTTCCCGCTCTCTGTCCGAAGGAAAGATCCAGTGTGATCTGTTCGTTCTTGACAGTCTTAGCACCGCAGCCTGCCAGTGTTCCGACAGCCAGCAGGACGGCAATCCCCATGCCCAGTTTTTTCCATTTCATAATAAGCCCCCCGCTTCCTTTGAAATGATATTTCTAAAACTATATCTATATTTATCATTATACTACCTGTATAAGGAATGGTAAAGCAGAGCAAAATCAGACGTGACCCGTTTCAGACTTATGCATTTTATTGATGAGTATAAAAATTTTTGTTGATTTCTTTATTTCTATTTCTAAATCTTTCTATTAACTTACAACTTGTTTAGGAATATAATATAGTTATCAAGGTATCCACGGGTTGTGGATAGAAAAGGAGAGTCATCATGAAAAAACTGACAATGGCAATCGCAGCAGCCGGCTTAGCTCTGGCTTGTGTTTCTGTAGGCGTTCAGGCAGCAGATCCCGCAGCAGCTAACGATCCGGGACGTGACTGGAGAATCGCACTCTACAACGCACAGAAGAAGGGTGCTCCGGATCAGGATCAGAGCATCCATCTGACCGCGCAGCAGAAGGAAGAAGTCGTTCAGGACCAGAAGGATCAGGAAAAGGTAGACCCGAATGACGTTCATCAGCAGGGCCGTGACTGGAGAATCGCTCTGCAGAACGCAGCTGCTAATAAATAATTGAATAGGAAAGACCAATAGAAAAGCTTTGGAAATGCGGCATGCCGTGTTCCAAAGCTTTTTCTGATTTCAGGCGTTCTTTTTCGCGAGTTTTGCCATTTTTTCATTATGAATCTGTTCCCGGATATCCGAGATGGTGAAGATGATGATGGAGAGCCAGATGACACCGAAGCCCGTCATCTGCGTTGCATTGAACGGTTCATTGTAAAGGAAGATGCCGATAAGAAGTGAAATGGTTGGCGAAATGTACTGGCAGAATCCAAGGACGTTCAGTGGGAGGTGATTGGCCCCGACAGAAAAAAGAACGAGCGGAAGGGCACTGACGACGCCAGCCCCGATGAGGCAGACGGTATACACCGTATTTCCAATCAGGAAATGACCCGTCCCCGTCTCACCCAGATAAATGACGTAGCCAAGGAAAATCGGAAGGACGAGGAACGCCTCCAAAGTAATGCTGACGAAAGGACTGATGTGGAGTCCCTTCTTTGCCGCGCCATAGAGGGAAAATGTCAGGGCAACGCCCAGGGAAATATACGGCATGTTGCCCGAGCTGGAAGCTCATCCAGAGAATGCCGCAGGCCGCGATAGCAATCGCAAACCACTTCAAGCGGGAGAGCCGTTCGTGGAAAATCAGGACGCCCAGGAAAACACTCATCAGCGGATTAATATAATACCCGAAACTGGAATCGACGATGTGGTCATTCGTCACTGCCCAGATGAAAATACACCAGTTCGCACAGATCAGAAGGCAGGACGCAATCTGGAGAAGTCCTTTCTTCTTATTATGGATCAGCTCACGAACCGTACTTTTGAAGAGGTCGATCTTCCTGAGGACGATCAGCACAGGAATCATGACGAAGAAGGACCATATGATCCGGTGCGCCAGGATTTCATACGCCCCGACGCCCTCTAAGAGCTTCCAGTAAATCGGAAGAGCACCCCAGAGCAGGAAACATGATATCGTCGCTAAAAACCCCGTTGTTCTCTCACTCATCCTGTCACCGCCTTTTCGAAAAAATATGTTTCTATTTTACTCTAAAATGAAAAGCCGCGCAAAACAAATTCTTCGTCTTTGCGCGGCTTTTTCTATGATAAATTCAGGAAGAGACTCATGTCACTACAGAACGGGTTCTTTTCTGAAATGTGTATGCTGTTCAAATCCGTAAGCAATTTCGATCAGCAGAGACTCTGTCCATGGCCTTCCCATGATTTCCATACCTACCGGTACTCCAATCGGTGCATGTTCACTCGGGGCAAATCCTGCCGGTACACAAATGGACGGGAATCCGATGGAAGAACAAAGAACGCCATTTCTCTGAAGCTGGTGATCTCCCACTTTGCAGACCAGCTGCTGCTGATGTGGATAAACCATGGCATCCAAATTGTTCTCTGCCATGATATTCATAATCTTCTTCGCCATGAGCTTCTGATTTCTAAGCTTTTTCAGGTAAGACAGAGATCCGACTTCTCTTGTCATAGCATCTTCCATATTCTCTTTCGAGAACGGATGATAGAGCCCCTGCTCCAGAATTTCCTTCATGGAATGAATCTTCCAATCCTTGGGCAGCTTTTGCAAATAACTATCCAGATCATGACGGAAATCGTCCAGATGAACGGATACTTCATTGCTTAGGTATACCTGATCAATGTTATCTTTAACAGGTATCAATACTGCTCCCTGCTCTACAAATGCTTTCAGTGCAGTTCTTACTACCTGATTCGTAGACTCATTGACTTTTTCCTTGCCAAACAGACTCTCCAGCACCCCTATTCGTTTCCCTTTGAGACCGTCTTCACGCAATGAATCAGCATATGAGCCTTTCACATGCCCTGCAGACCAGGCTGTTTCATCATCCTGTGGATCATAACCGGCAATGACCGCCAGAGTCCTTGCCGCATCTTCTACTGTCCGGCAGATAGGTCCGGCCGTATCCTGCGTCAGCGAGTATGGAACAATACCAGTTCTTGAGACAAGGCCAAGTGTCGGGCGGATTCCGACCAGTGAATTAGCAGAAGAAGGTGAACGGATCGAATTGATAGTATCAGTGCCAAGGCCGGCCAGTCCCATGTTGGATGCAATAGCCGCACCTGTACCACCTGAAGAGCCCCCCGGCGTTCTGGTTAAGTCATACGGATTTAAAGTCTGCCCCAGTATAGAGCTGATTGTTTCACCCCAAATTGCAAATTCATGAAGATTGGATTTCCCAAGAAATACAGCGCCGGCCTTTCTTAACCGCTCAGTGACAAAAGCATCATCAGGAGGCCTCCAGCCTTTCAGCGCAATCGATCCGGCCGTTGTTTCCATATCCTTCGTGTCGAAGTTGTCTTTCAGAATGGTCGGAACTCCATGCATTGCCCCCATCAAGGCATGGTGCTCTTTGACATATTCATCCATTCTTCTAGCTTCTTCTAAAGCATTAGGATTCACAGTAATCATGGCGCGAAGCTCAGGTCCCTGAAAATTAAATTTCTCTATTCTTTCCAGATACCATTTGACGAGTTCTTCGCAGGAAAATTCCCCGGATAAATACCCCTCCTGAACCTGCTTGATCGTAATTTCTTCAAAATTCCGCATATCGATCCCACCTTATGTTATAAAAATGCTGCTGCAACAAAGATAATACCGGACAAAATCATGATACCGATGGAATATCCCATAATGTCTTTCGCCTTAAGACCCGTAATGCCCAAGAGAGCAATCGCCCAGAATGGCTGAGCCATATTCGTCCATGTATTCCCGTAACCAACCATCAATGCTGTCTTGATCGGATCAGCGCCAATCAGCTTTGCAGATTCGAGAGCGACAGGTCCCTGTACGACCCACTGTCCGCCGCCGGAAGGTACGAACATGTTCACAATCGAAGCAGAAATAAAGGTCCAGAAGTAGAATGTAGTCTCCGTACTAACCCCTGCCATGCCATTTGCCAGAACAGCGACCAGTCCGGAATACTTGACAATACCCATGATGCCCGCATAAAGAGGGAACTGGAAAATAATTCCGGCAGTACCACTGACTGCATCTTTGAAGGCGACCATGTAATTAGCTATATTTCCATAGAGAAGAATCCCTCCAAATAGGAATACCGCATTAAGCATATTGAAATCCAATGCATTCAGCCCTTTTGTATAGAAAGCATAACCAATATAGGTGAACCCGAGAATTCCGAGTGCCCATGCCAGGACCGGACTGTAATTCAGAAATTCGCCTACGGTTGGATGTTCAGGTCTTCCTTTCAGATTTAAGCTTTCCTTTTCAATGGCGGCAATAGCTTCTTCATCTAATGGCTGATACAAATCAGGGCTTTTCGGAAGCAGAAGCGTTGCCATAAGCGGTGGTAAAATCGCCAGAGCTATCGTTACACCGATATTCATAGGATTCAGCATGTACTGGCTCATAGGGACAACGCCGATCAGGTTTTCCATGACATGCCCCGGGGAGGAAATGAAGAGACCAATTGACGAAGATAACATCCCCTGCCAGGTCATCTGGCCGACATAGGCACCTGCTGCCAGGAGTCCGTATTCAAAAGGAATATGCTCCTGCCTTAAGTTTTTTGCCAACTCCTTAGCAAGAATGGCTCCGACAATCAGAGACAACCCCCAGTGAATGAACGATACAATAATACTTACAAATGTTACCGTAAAGACGGCTGACTTGGCGCTCTTCGGAATCGATGCAATATGATCAATCCATTTTTTAATTGCCGGTGCATTGGCAACGCAGGAGCCCGTGATAACGATCAACGCCATCTGCATAGAGAAACCCAGCAGCTCCCAGAATCCCTTGTACCAGTTCTTAACCATCTGGAAAGGCCCCTGATCTGTTAAAGCCACGCCCAGTGCAAAAGCGATAAATGTAAGAACAATAGCGAAAATACTTGCATCAGGCATGTACTTAAGAGACAGCCTTAGCAGTACCTGACCCATCGAGGAAATAAAGTTCCCTCCTTTGTCGTGATAGACCTCCTTAGTCATCTATCAACACTTCCTTTCTTATAAATAAAAACAGCAGAAAAGTATCACCACCATGGTGACTATACTTTTCTGCTGAAAAATGAATCCGACTTGCTGTATACTAGTATCCTTTATGAAGTTGTAAATAATGCTTATTCTCCCAAAATCTGGAATCCCACACCGATTGTCTTGTGCCCGGAAAGTTCATGCATAGCCAGATCGCCATAGAAGCAAAGAGCGAAATGACTTCCCTTGCGGACAACTGCTGCTTTGAAGCAGAAATTCTGCCCAATCGCGTCCGATGCTCTTGTACTCTGCGTAGTTTCAAGTACACAATGCGCTACCGGATGAATATGTTCCTTCTTACGGGAGATGATATCCAGATTTAGGCACAGGTTTATTACGCTTCGTATAATATGAGACTGCGAAGAAATGCCAAACCCTGAAATCATCGTCACGCCGCTGCGGATTCCCATCTCTTTATACTTGGCGATCAGCTCCTTTTCCATCTCGGCAGTCGGTGTCAATGCAAGCAAGATAGCCAGCCTGCATTCCTCTACTCCTGCCTTAGGATCAATTAAGAATTCATCAAAGTTCATAACAGCTCCTCTAAAACAACAAAAAGTAAGCCAACACAAAGCAACGCTGCTTTATATTAACTTACTTCCTTATATACTTACTATACTGATTTTAAATCTATATACTTATATTCTTCAATATTAAAATACTACGATTCCTTCAAAATTAAAAATGCAAAAAATCATTAAGGGATTATAAAAAAATTGTATTATGAAAAACTGAAGAGTCCCACAAAAAAAGCAGCCGAAGCTGCTTCTGATTTCTTTTTATTCTTCGTCGACTTCTTCCAGGACATCCGCAGGTGTCGGAAAGACGGCGATGGTGAGGGCGCTGTTATCGAAGTATTCGACTTCGTAAGTGCCGTCGTCGTAGGCATGGACGATGGTGCCTTCGGTTTCAGCGGGCAGGCCTTTGTAATCAATGACAAGTCGTACGTGATCGAGTGGTTTCATAGGGAGCTCCTTTGTGGAAATGGGGCTTTGCCTCCAAGGGATGATGGGTTCGCGGTGAAAAGGGAAAAAGGTGCCTTGGGCAGTTAGTGCCTTCGCTGGACGAGGCAGCGTCCTGTCGATCGGATTTCCCGGTATTTCATCTTCATAGCGCGCCTTCCCTTTGTGAATAAACTGCGATACGAATGTGATTCTCCCGCCATTATATCCTATCCGATTTTATCGGGAAATACGGTCGGACGTAAGATGCGGTTTTCCTTGATTCACATGCAAAAAGCCCTGACGGTTCCGTTCCGCCAGAGCTTTTTAGTATTCACCTTTAGTATTCACCGTTGTCGCAGATGAGGCCTCTGTGTTTGAGTTCGCGGCCGTATCCCCAGATGCACCACTTATCCCTTTCCTTGCGGGTTTTATTGTACCTGCGGATGGCCGCCTGATAGACGGCGAGGAGTTCTTCATTGCCATACCACTTCGCTTCTGCCTGGCAGTCTTTAATGACATCTGCCTTTTCAGAGAAACCTTCTTCTACGCTTTTTACACAAAATCTTGCGATGCTGCCCACTGCATCCAAAACGCTCATCCTGCTCTACCCTCCCATCCTTTTCCGCCCTGGCAGCTCTGCCTCCCACGCAGAACTCCCAACATACGGTTTTAACGATTTGTTTATATATTCCCTATCATTGTAGCACAGTGGATTTTTATGTCAAATCGCGAAAAGTAATGTGAAATCTTTCGAAATAGTGCGGTAAAAGCGAGGATTTTCCATCTCAGAGACATACGAATGTCCGAAGAGGTATCGCTAAACGTGAAAGTGTCATTAATTTGGGAATCTTTGGCGCTTGTAATAAACGAAATAAAATTTTAATAATTAAATACTGTATTTTTTTATAAGGCATGGAAAAAGCCCGCGGATATGACTGCGGGCCTCCTTGCTTTTCTATTTACTTTCAAGTTCTTTTATTTTCTCGCCGATGGCGTGTTTCATGTCTCTTTCATAGGTATCGAAGATTTTCTTGAACATGTCGTCGAACTTGATGTCTTTGGAAATCCCTTCATTGATTCCCTGGATGAGGTCTTTGCCGTATTCATCGACGAGGGCTTTGTACTGATCGATGACGTAGGCGCCGTTGGAGCGGAAGAAGCCGGTATCCTTTTTCAGTTCCTTGATTTCATAGGCATGGGAATACGGTTCATCGCTGTCGCTTTTTACGCTGTCCTCAACGGTTTCTTCTAAATCATCCATGCCCCAAGCGGAGGTTTCAAATTCGCTGAAGCAGGTCTCATCCGCCGTTGGAGATACTACGATTTCCTTCCATGATTCGGGCAAGTCGCTTTCGTCGGGTGAGACGGCGTCCCATCTGGCATAGACGGCGCCGAGGAGGTCCTGCACGTCTTTGTTGTATTCGTAGAAATAGCTCCACGGATTGTCTGCCGGGAGGTAGTAGGCGCTGAGGCGCTCTGCCTTGTAGCGGGCCAGGATCTGCCTCGTCATCATGTTGCGGATATCTTCGTCATAGACATGGTTCTTGAAGCATTTCATGAGAGCCTCGTTTGCGTCGTCCCAGGAGGAAAATGTCTCTTCCGGATAATCATAATCAAGAGGGAGGTCGGTGATATCATACCCGGGATCGGGATGGAATTCCGGTCTTTTCAGCTTGAAATGATCCCTGAAATCCCTCATTTCTTCCAGAAGGCGCTCCTTTGATTCTGCAAGGACGCGGGAGTCAGCGGTTTCCTTTTTGAGGGACGAGAGATGCAGTTCATGGATCGGGCAGATCCTCTCTACTTCTTCCAGATCGGGAAGGTCTTTATCCGTGACCATCATCCCCGGGATGGCACGCGCGATGCCGTCTGTCGTTTCTTCTATGTATTTCTTATTGTGCAGGCAGATGCCGCAGCCGATGCACTTTTCTCCAATGATGACTCTTTTCATGATTTTCTCCCGTTAAATGCCCGCTTCAAGGCACATGGACTGGGCTTCGGTGAGGAGTTCCACCCCGCTGGCAATGAGTTCCTGTCCGTTTTCTGCAATCTTGCCCTGGCTGTCCATGATAGGAACGGTCAAGATGGTGCAGACGGCACCGGCGAGATTGGCGCAGGTCACATGAGGATATTGACGTCTTCATCGGTGTAAGCGCATTTATCCGTACCCTTTTCCTGAATCAGCTGGTCACAGGCAGCAATGGCTCTCGTGAAGAGAAGGTTCATGGCAGCGGTAATTTCAGCGATTCTGTCTGCAAACTGGCAGATAGCGCGGCATATCTGCGCATGGCTTTCTGCCTGGGCATAGACGGCATTGGCCGCTCTCATCTGCCTGCCAGCTGCAATGAGGGCTCTTTCGGAATCCTTTTTCATGGACGCGCCCACGCCAAGGGTCAGAAATGCAATGCCGCCGGAAGCGGCGATAGAGGCAAGCGTCACGCCGGCTGTTGCGCCGATGGCAGCAGCGCCTATTTCGAGACCTCCGCCAGCCGCAAAGTTCACCGGGCCTTCGAGAAGCCATGTGGAAGCGAGTTCATTGCTGCTGAGCCCCTCATACGACTCGATTGCCGAAACAGGCAGGTCCCCGATGCGCGCCAGATCCGTCGTATGGATAACGGCCGGCGGGAGGGACTCGTAGAGGACGGTCTGTATTTTCCCATAGACTTTGACGAACCGGGGAAGCGTGTACTCCATGATGGCCTGACGTTTCCTTACGATATTATTCAGCCGGCGCTGCATGCGGTCAGCTTCCTGTTTCTGGAGGAGCCATCCTTCTGCTTCCCTGGCAATGGCCTCGAGCCTTTTTTCCTCAGCTTCCTCCTCCATGCTGTGGCTTTCGTTGATATCGTAAAGAAATTTCCCGATAATTCCTGCACCTACGATTAACGGAATCATGATGCCGCCCCCTTAGAATTTCAGGATCAATGGCTGATCCCACTGCGCCTTGTATTCATCCTTGGAATGGAAAAGGACGGTCTTCCCCCAGTAAGCAAGGACTTTGTCTATTCCTTTCGTGACGGTGTCATAGTCTGTATCCGAGGAAAGAGCGCCAGTGAAGATTTCATGAAGTCCATCTCCCATGACGGAATCGAAATGGGCAAGTTCTTCTTCAGTCATCTTCTGGTATTCATCCTGGCGTTTGCGGATGATTTCTTCGACCTTCTTATAGATTTCATTAATCGTCTCAGATTTTTCGTTGTACACTTCGATGGACTCCTCGCCCGCCAGAAGCTGGTTTCCCGTAAGGCCCATGGCAATCGATGCAATCATGCCTCCAAGGAGCGCGCCTCCGGTCATGCCGAGTGGTCCCAGAATGGCGCCTGCAGCAGCACCGCATTCAGCGCCTTCCCACGACGCGGCGAGGGACGTGACGCGGTAACCGGCATCCTGGGCAAATTTCTGCCCTGTGATTTCCCCGTTCACGTACTGTTTCAAAGGCTGGCTGAGCTCAATACCTGCCTGAAGGACGAGAACGCCTACATTCGAGCGCAGGAGTGTATTAACCAGATGGCTCGTCGTCCCTCTTGTCATCGTCAGTGCTGCCTGATAAGCACCGCCGGCTGCCGTGATCGTCCCGACTGTCTTGGCCATATCCTTGGCCGCATCATCGGCATCTTTCTTTCCCATGATGACATCGGCTGCCTGCATGCAGCTTTTGATGATCAGGGCAGGAGCCGCGATGCGGATCGTCAGAGACGCCCCCTTGTAGAACTCGCCGCCTGCTTTCTGGACGGTCTTCAGGGCGACTTTCTTGCCAAGCTCTATTTCCGCATTGGCCGCATGCGCCCCTCGTGTGAGCTTTGTCCCTGTGCTCAGACGATTTTTCATGGAAGTCAGTTCCTCCCACTCCGTCTTCGCGCCTTTAGCGGCATTCGCACGCAGGGATGCCCAATAGAGTTTCCTGTTCGTTCCGGCATAATCTCCGCGGATCCTCAGATCTGCCTTCGCATGGAAATGGCCTATCGCTTCCGATGATGACACCAGCGCTGCCGCATCCACTCCCTCTTCTGCGGCCCCCAGTGCTGTTTTCTCCCGTTTCTCTTCGTCCATGTTCTCCACCTTGCTTTTTTATAACAAATGGACATTTTATAAACAGTTCCTGCGATACCTTATTATCTTAATTATACAAACCTAATAATCCTGCTTCCAATTCCTAAAAGTACCAAGATATCTATGTTTTTGTGCATAAAAGACATAGAGAAATCCCCAAAGAGAATGGAGGCATCCCTGCCTGCGTTTCTAAATTATGAAATATTTTTTTAATAGTTTCTGTAAGAAATTGGAAATCGCAGCCATAAAAAAAGAACCGTGGAAATATGCGCATTCCACAGCCCTTATTCATCAGTCCCTTGAGAGAATTCCTCTCTTTTTCAGCTCGTTTCTATATCCATAGGCGCACCATTTATCTTCCTCGTGGTGTGTCTTCTTGTACTGTTCACGGGTGACCTTGTACATCTGTACGAGCTCACGGTCATTGAAGATGCGTGCCTCGTTTTGATAGTACTCCAGCTTTTGCTCCTTACCCTTATTTTCCTTCCATCCTTCGTTTCTCAAGCTTTCAATCGCGCCCCAGAACCCCATGCAGATCCTCCTTTCTTTCTTCTGCCATTCTTCCCCTGCATGGCACTTCGAAATTTTTCTTTACAGTTTATTTATAAACCTTTTACTATTTTATCACTATTTTTATTTATGTCAATCTTTAAATGTATCCCAGATTATCGATGTTTACTGCATTTTTCAGATTTATCAATATACAACGCTTCCGTGCGCGTTCCGTAAAATATAAACTGCCTGCTATTGTGTATACTTTATTTTTGAAATATTTTATTTATACTTCTGAATGTGCTTTTACAGATTTCAAAGAAGATAGAAGAACCTGGTGCTTCTGCCGGGATAATCCATTTCTCCCACGTAAAAAGCCTCGCAGCTCTGCCGTGGGGCTTTTCTGTCTGCTATTCAATTGTTGTTAATCGGTCAGACCGCGTTTCTTGAGCTCATTTTTATAGCCGTACGCGCACCACTTGTCTTCCTCGTGCTGTGTCCTTTGGTAGGTTTGCTCACTGATTTTGTACATGTCGATGAGTTCGCGGTCATTGAAAATCCCCGCTTCCTCTTCGTAGTACCTGATTTTCTGATACTTCGGCTCCGGCTCTCCCTTAATTCTCGCTCCTACTTTCGCGATCCTTCCTGCTATCCTCCGCCATCCCATGTTAAAACCTCCATCTCTTCCATGCCTTTCCCCGGGCATGGCTGCTAACATGAAATTTATATAGATATCTATATATCTAATTTTCTCAATTATACTATTTTAATCCATGCTGTCAAATCAATTATTTCTTTCTGGAAATCCCATGAAATCGACGATATTATGTAGCAATTCTAGACAATTGTCTACCATGATTCGAACGATTATAAAGAACTTTTTCTATGTATACTTAATAAATGATATACATTTGCGTCTAACTGACACTTTGTAAGATTCATTCTTTACTCTGCGGGTGTCCATTTCAAGGAAACAAAAAAAGAGCGGCACATGGCTGCTCTTCTTTCTGTCTGCTATTTCTTGCTCTCTTCCCATACCTTCCTGGCGCAGGGCACGAGCTCTTTGGCTTCTTTTGTCCGGAGGAATCTTGGATCGAGGCCGTTGGGTCCCAGGCGGAAGCGGTCGAGGGCGTCGGCGTCCTTGAATATTTTATAAAGGAGAATCTCGTCCTTGAGCGGCGGTTTCTTCTGTTTCATGGCTTCGATGCCGAGGGTATCGTCCCTGTCGTGAAAGCTCATGACGTCGAATACGCGCTGATCGAAGGAAAGACCGCCTTTTTCGCAGTATTCCCTGTAATATGCAGCGGCTCTGTCGCCGTGGCCGGTATCGTAGCCGTCTTCCATGCGGCGGGAGTCGTGGAAAACGGAAGCGGCGCCAAGGGCTTCGCGGTCATCTTGAGGAAGTTTCATTTCTTCTGCAATGAGGAGGGCAAAGAGAAGGACGCAGGCGCAATGTTCTTCAGTGTGTATCTCGCTGCCCTTCATAAGGAAGCGCACGTTGTCATGAAGAAACTTGCGCCAGCGGGCATAATCGGATGCGATGGAAGAAGGAATATTCATGGAATCAGCTCCTTTCTTACCTATTATAAAGCAGGAAACGGATCCTTGCGGAATTCATTACCTGCTCTTTCTTACATGGCTTTCTTGATTTCTCTCAGCACATCAGCGATCTTGCCGTCGATGCCGTAGGATTTATTCTTGATGTTTTCTGTGATGTAGACTTCGCCAAGGTTGATGGTGATGTAGGTGGCCTTCGGTTCAGCTGCGGTAAGGCGCATGAGCGGGCCCTTGATGAGCTGATTTCTCCAGCCGATGCCCAGTTCCAGGATGACGAGGCGTTTTCCATGATACTTTTCAAGGAATGCGCCGAGGCGCTGGCCGCCGTCGTCTGCCACATACCGGTCAGCGGCGCCCATCATATGGATGTCCATAGGAGAGCCGCATTTCGGGCATGTCGGAGTGATCTCCCCCGGCACAAGGCCGTCTTTTTCTGCTTTGTGCATTTCCTCTGCTTTTTCAAGGACGGGATAAAGGGTGTCATGGCAGGCAGCCCGGCACTGCATGGTGAGCCAGTTTCCTTCGATTTCATCAATCTTCTCCGGATCGAAGCCGCTCATTTCGAAGTGGCATTCACCATTGGAGGTGAGGACGAAGTAGTCCTTCTGTCCGATGATATCCCGGAGGTCCTTCATGACGGGCGTCTCTTCGTACTCCGCGCAGTAATGGTGGATGAGGCGGCTCCAGAAGCCCCATTTCTCCGATTCGGTCGGCCAGTGGGCCGTCATGCCGTGAAGGAGGCAGGTGATGCCATAGTTTCTTTTGAAATCGCCGAAGAGGTCTTCGAAGGCTTTATTGTCCGCAAAGATGTGGAGCCCTTCAGTAATGGAAAGGCCGTTGCTGGCGCCGATCAGGACAGCGTCGGCCTGCTTGATTTTTTCTGCAATTGCCTGATAGTCCATTTCTTACTCCTCCCCTTTCTTTTTGACAGCTGCGGTCAGGACTTCTGCAATATCTCCCAAGATGGTCATGCCCTTGTCCTCGATCTGTCGCGGAAGGAAATCGAACTGGTTGTTCACGCCGATGTATCTTGCATGCGGCAGGCCCATGGTGAGCTGCCAGAATGGTTCCTGGATGAACATCGGTGTCATGCGGCCGACACCGAGCTCAATGAAGAGGATCTTTGCATCCTTATGTGATGCAATGTAGCTGGATGCCTTTTCGTACTGCTCTTCATACTTCTTTCCCTGCAGGAAATTGCCGTATCCTCTGACCCAGGGGAAGGCTTCGCCGCCGCAGTGCGGGCAGCGCGGAATCATGTCCTTTGGAATCTTGATGCCGTCTCCCATGGCGCGGATCATGTCTTCTACGGGCTTTACTGCATCCCACGTGTCATCCTGGCAGCAGGAGGCGCACTGGAAGAAACGGTGGTCGCCCTGCAGCTCTGCGACTTTACTCTCCGGATAGAGTTTGATGAACTGCGTATCCTGGTTCGTCGTGATGACGAAGAAATCCTTCCCCTTGAGCAGGGTGTCCAGATCATGGTACGGTGCACGGACGGGCGCGGTCAGTGTCGTATGAAGGAATGTCGCGAGGAATGCCCAGAAGGCTGCACGGTCATTCCAGTGGCGGAACATGCCGTCAAAGGCGCCATTGAAGTGGTAGACTTCCTCGAACTTGCCGAAGTATTTCTTGAAGGAATCGTTATTTTCATAGTAGAAATTGCCGCCGCCAGCCGCAGAAAGGCCGGAAGCGCCGCCCACGATGACGCAGTCCGCATCGCGGATTTCCTGAACGAGACGATCGATTTTCTCATCCATCGAAAGCTTGGATGGGCCGGCCAGCTCGTAAGGCGTGCCGCCTCTTCTGTAAATGCCGTAATATTTCTGGAAATTCATTTGTGTCTGCATGACAAGATCTTCGTAAAAACTCATGGCTGTTCTCCTTATTGCTGTAAATATTATTCTTACACCCATATATTACAGACTTCTTGCCATCCTGTCAATCTGTTGTTATAATTTAATGTACAGCAAAGGAGCGATTTCCATGAAATACTCGACAAAAGTGAGCGATGCCGTCCACATCCTTTCCTTCATTGCGCTGAATGCGAGGGAAAGCCTGACGAGCCAGGCCATCGCAGAAAGCGTCAGGACGAACCCCGCCTTCGTGAGGCAGATGATGTCGTCCCTCAGAAACGCAGGTCTCCTGACAAGCATCAAAGGCCATGCCAAGCCGGCCCTCTCCCGGGATGCGAAGGACATATCCCTTCTGGACGTTTACCGCGCCGTCGAAGGCGACAAGCCCCTCCTCCATCAGGACACGCACACGAATCCGGAATGCGGCGTGGGCGTCAATATCCAGCTCGTCATCCGTGACTGCTACGACCAGGTGCAGAAAAAGGCAGAAGAGGAAATGGCCTCCATCAGCATGCAGGATATCCTGGACCAGTACGAGAAAAGGCTGGAAAAGCAGGGCGTCTGATATAGCAGCGCAAGATGCCGGGGCTTTCCTGCCTTTCCTTCCGTTTTGCGGAATAGTACAATAAAGAAAAGAATAAAGTTACAGTGTCTTATGTTTATCTTTCTGTACCAAAAGCGGGGTGTCTTATATGCGGAAATTAAAAGCAATTGTTTTGGCCGGCATTTTATCTGTCACGTGTGCCTTCAGTGTTTCAGCGGCAAGCGGGATCATCGATGTCTACGGCGACGAAGCATATGACAGCAATGGGAATATGTACTGGAAAGATGGAGATACAACGTATTCGAGCGACGGGAGAATGTACATCACCGACGGCGACATGACGTATGGCAGTGACGGCAGGACGTATATGCGATGCGGCGATATGATTTACGGCTCTGACGGAAGCAGTGCCACAATCATTGATGATATGATCTACTACGATGAACCCGATGATCAGGATCAGGACCAGGATGACGTCTTCCCCTACCTTTATTAAACAAAAGAGCTGAGACGAAATGTGCAGGCATTTCATCTCAGCTCTTTTTTATTGCTAACGTTCTTTCTGGATTTTCTCTTTCAGGTCCAGAATGTGCTGTTCTATGATTCTTATTGTTTTCTCGTATTCTTCCCTGGATTTTCCGGATGGATCGTCAAGCCCCCAGTTCTCTTCGTAAGCGGCCTTCATGGCCGGGCAGGCTATGCCGCATCCCATGAGAATGACGATGTCCGGCGCCGGGATATCCCTGAGCGTCTTACTCTTCTGCGTCTTTTCCATGTCTACGCCATGCAGCTCTTTCATCCATTCGACGGCGCCCGGGTCAAGATGATCCTGCTTTTCCGTACCGGCTGAAAAGAGTTCGAAAACATCTCCCGCCAGTTTCCTTCCCAGAGCTTCTGCGATCTGGCTGCGGCAAGCATTGTGCGTGCAGAGGAAAGCCACTCTCGGTTTATTTTTATTCATTTTGCTTTCCTCTTTGGGAAATAGTCCTGCGTCGAATTGGCGATGCGGACAAGGGTGAGCATGACAGGAACTTCTGTCAGCACGCCGACGGTGGTTGCCAGCGCGGCAGGGCTCGTCGTGCCGAAAAGGGCAATGGCGACGGCCACGGAGAGCTCAAAGAAATTGGATGCGCCGATCAAGGCTGCCGGAGCGGAAATATCATATGGCAGCTTCAGGATGCGGCAGGCACCATAGGCGATAAAGAAGATAAGGAATGTCTGAAGAATGAGCGGCACGGCGATGAGGACGATGTGCAGCGGATTCGACAGGATGACTTCAGTCTGGCCGGCAAAGATGAGGATCAGCGTAAGGAGAAGTCCGATGGTCGTCGCATTATCGAATTTGTGGATGAATGTCTTTTCGAAGTACTCCCTGCCATGGCTCTTGATGACGCTGATACGTGTCAGGATGCCTCCTGCAAGCGGAATGACGACGAAGAGGAGGACACTTAGGAAAAGCGTGCTGTACGGGACTTCGACATGGGACACGCCCAGGAGGAATTTCACGATCGGCACGAAAAGGACAAGGATGATGAGATCATTCGTTGCGACCTGGACGACAGTATACGCCGGATTTCCTTTTGTCAGAGAGCTCCAGACGAAGACCATGGCCGTACAGGGAGCCGCCCCCAGGAGCACGGCGCCGGCAAGGTACTGCGTCGCAATGTCCGGCGCTATCCACGCTTTGAATACGACGAAGAGGAAGAAACTGGCGATGCCGTACATGGTGAACGGCTTGATGAGCCAGTTCACGATCCATGTGACGATGAGGCCCTTCGGATTTTTCCCGATTTCCCTGACGCTTTCAAAGTCGACCTTCATCATCATGGGATAAATCATGACCCAGATGAGGATGGCGATCGGTATGGAAATCCCTGCAATCGTCATATTTCCAAGAAAAGCCGTCACGGACGGCGCGGCTTTACCAATAAGCACGCCGGCGGCCATGCAGAGAAATACCCAGACCGTCAGGTAGCGGTTGAAGAAGCTGATGCCTTCCTGTTTTTCCTGGCTCATTTTCCGGCTTCCTTTCCGTCATCCTGGCAGGGATCCCCTGCTCCGTTATCCCTGCAGAATTCGCAGGTCTTGTAATCCGCATAGGCTTCTTCGCTGATGGTGTAGCGCTCTACCAGTGCGCGCAGCGTCCTGCCGCCTTCCAGCGACAGCGAATAATACATCCACTTCCCGCACTTGCAGGAATCGACAAGGCCTGTATCGCAGAGAATTTTCATGTGGTGCGAAAGCGTCGGCTGCGTGATGTGCAGCTCCTCTAAAATAACGCAGGCACATTTTGAACCGTCCTGCAGCATATGGAGAATCGCCAGACGGTTCTCATCCGTCAGCGCTTTTATGATCCGTACATCGTTTTTATAATCCATCCTGAAGCCCCCTCTTGTAATATATGGCAAGTATAGAGTATGTATTCACGCTTGTCAATGTATCAATATGAAGAAAGAGCATGAAAAAAGCAGCCCATGGAGAGCTGCTCTTTTTCCCATTTTATTGATCAGATCAGGATCATGCTGCCTGCTGCAAGAAGTAAGCAGTAAGTCAGGCGGTTGAACATTTTCTGGTTGATCATGTCATGAATCTTGTTCCCGAGCCAGATGGCAAATACGAGCGGGATGACGCCGAGTGCCAGGAGCTGGAGAAACTGCGCGTTGTAGAGGCCTTTGGAATAGTCGTTGAACATCAGGACGAGGTTCAGGATCGACCATACGGAAGCGACGTTGGCGCGGAAGGAGTCTTTGTCACGGAAGGTGGCAACCAGGTAGACGACCAGGAGGGCGCCGCCGGAAGCGAACATGCCGTGGATGATTCCTGCACCGAGGAGTACCGGGATGGCAATCCATGCCGGGAGGGAGGAATTAGACTGCTTCATGAAGAGGTTCTTCAGTGCAACGGCTACGATGATGCCGCCGTAGAGAGGAACGAGGATGGCCTGGTTCACGACGTTGTAGAGGTGAATGCCGATAGCCATGCCGACGAGCATGAAGGCAACGATTCGGAAGAGTTCCTTCGGGTTGATATATTTGCGGTTCTGCACCATGAGCAGAACGCATACGAGCCAGCAGATGACATTTATGACCGCTTTGGCCATATCTGGTCCGTAGAGGAGGATGGTCGGCGGGATGGAGAGCATCACGCCGGCAAATCCGGTCAGGGCCTGTATTATATTTGAAATAAATACGGCTGCCATAAAGAGAGCTAATTTTACAAATTCTGGAAGCATCATAAGATCCATCTCGTTCACCACATTTCTTTGTTTTAACATTCGGCTTGGGATCTCTCGTATCCCGGAAGCCCGATAACTTGTATGTTTTCCATTATATTCTCTTTTTTCGAAATGTATAGTAGGCTTGACCATTCTCTATTTATTGATATGTTTAAGTCATAACAAGATAGCATATCAATCTCATTAAGTTATACAGTTTTAAACAGCTGTCTTATTACTCAAACTCATCTTAAAGCCTTTGAATGAGTTCAAGTTATATCCGATACAATCGAGCTTTTTTCAAAATGACCATGATTTTAAGTGTTTTGAAAATTGACCGGGCGTTCAAATCCTTTATGCATAATGTATAAAAAAGTAATGGCAATAGAATATTTCTATATCATCATCGTTTGCTGCTTATATCTCATCTCATCAAGAGGATGCTGAACAAAGTGGCAAAACCTTCCGCAATCTTTTTTTACGGCCAGTTGCCTTCCGGCATAGTCCCGGCATGCAAAAACTTTCATGATTTCATGCCCTGCTTCTTTTGCTGGAAAGGCTTCGAGCACCCGATGTGGTATTGCCTGCGCCTGCAGCATACATGGAAAGCATGGGACCGCTCATGCTCTTTTGGCTATTTCTTCCGTATCCTGTATAATAGAAGTAATACTTAATGAATTTACTGAGCGTGGAGGTTTTTATGGCAGATAATGTGACTCCGTTCCCGCAGGGGGTTCGGCATAAGAATTTGAAAGCGGATGCTTTCGAAAAGTATATGAAGGCAGAAGGGCTGAATTTCTTCCGCCGTCAGGATGTGCATGATTCTTTTGATACGGTGATTTTCATGACAGCGCTGCCGGCCGGCACAAGCCACAAGGTCGTGACGGCTGTCATTACGAATAACAGCATGTACCTTCTCGTCCGCGTGCATCTGGGCACCTGCCCGAAGGGACCGGCCCGCCAGACGTTCCTGGACTATATCAACCAGCTGAACGGCCACCATGCGATCGTGAAATATTCCGTCGAACGTGACGACAATGTTTTCCTCGATGTCTGCGTGACATCCCGCGACGACCGCTTCGATCCGTCCGTCGTCCGCACGTCCCTCGACCTTCTCGTTTTCCACCTGAAGGAATACTACGACGACATCGCCCGCCGTCTGGACAAGACAAGCGACCAGACGAACGACTTCACCATGTAAAAAATGGAAATAAAAAAGGACTATCCGTAAATCTCCATGGATAGTCCTTTTATTATTGTTGCTTGAATTCTCTTAGATCTTTTTCAGTTCTTCGATGAGTTTCTTAGCGCTTGCTTTGCAGTTATCTACGATCTTCTGCTTGTCTTCTTCGGTGGAAATGCCTGGTACGTACATGCAGCCGTAGGTGATGACCGGTTCATGCTTCTTCATGCCGGTGAAGGCTGCGAGCTGGTCGAAGTTGAAGAAGAATTCGCTGATCGGATGGTTCTGCGGGCCTTCATGGCTGTAGGATGCTTCCGGGCCGCCAGCGGTGCTGGAAATGAAGAAATCCTTTCCCTGCAGAGCTGTTCCGCCGGTGCCGTATGCGAAGCCGTGAGCGAGGACTTCTTCGACCCATTTCTTCAGGAGTGCCGGGTAGGAGTACCAGTAGAGCGGGAATTCAAATACAAGAGCATCTGCCTCTACGACAGCTTTTCTTTCCGCTTCGATGTCGAAGTCCCAGCCGATTTTGGAGAGATCTTCGATGGTGATGTCGAGGCCGGAATTCTTGAGTTCGGTGAGGATGGTCTGGTTTGCCAGAGACTGGTCAAGATGCGGATGTCCGGAAATAACTAAAATTTTTGCCATGATTGAATCCTTCTTTCTGAAATATGATTTATTTGATACTATAATGTAAAGGTATCTTTACATTTAACATGTTCAATATAATAGTATTATAACACAGTGTCAGGTTTTTTGATATAGGGGGATTTCTATGATAAAAAATATTGTAAGAGACATTCTTTTCCTGCAGAGGAAAGCAGAGCCGGCGACAAAGGACGACTGGCAGGTCGGAAGGGACCTCACTGATACGCTCGAGAGCAAGCTTGATACCTGCGCAGGCCTTGCCGCCAATATGATCGGGAGCACGAAGGCAGTCATCGTTTTCCGTCAGGGAAATAAGTCCGTCGTCATGTACAATCCGGAAATCGTAAAGACCTCCCCTGCCCCGTATGATGCCGAGGAAGGCTGCCTGTCCCTCGACGGCCGCCGTCCCTGCAAAAGGTATGACAAGATCGAGGTCAAATTCATGGATTCCCTCTTCCGCAAGAAGACGAAGACCTTCACGGGATTTACGGCAGAAGTCATCCAGCACGAAATCGACCACCTGCATGGGATTTTGATCTGAGGATACATGGAAAGATAAAAGGAGCTGCAAAAATGATTGCTCATTGTTGCAGCTCCTTTTTGATTGGATCATTTGCAAAACCGTATGTCCTGATTCAGCGCTTTAAAGATTTCTGCGTTCCTAGTCGTCTGCATCTTCTTCAAGGGTGCCTTCTATCGACAAGTAGATCTTCTGCAGTTCTTTTTTCATATCTTCACTGGCATTCCAGAGTCCTCTCTGCTGTGCCTCCAGCAAGGTCTCCGATATGCGCTGCAGCGCCCACGGATTGACCTTTCTCATCCATTCCTGCACTTTGGCATCAAGGGCATACTTATTGGCCAGTTCCTCATACATCCAGTCGTCGATCACATCGCTGGTCGCATCCCACTGGTAGCTGTGCGCTACATAATTGGCCATATCCGCCGCCCCTTTGAAGCCGTGCTTCATCATGCCCTCTATATACTTCGGGTTTGCCGCTTCCGAGCGGAAGATACGCTTTATTTCCGTCTGCAGGTCACGTGTGACGACGCGCGATGAATCGCTGCTGTCGCCGACAAATGACATCGGCTTCTTGCCGCTCAAGCTTCTGACAGCGGCAATCATACCCCCGTGATAGGCATTGTAATCATCCGAGCTCAGCATGCTGACTTCACGGTTATCCTCATTCTTGACGGTCACTTCCATGGTAGCCAGCCTGCGTTTGAATACCTTGGCATCATGGGTGACCGGGCGGTCCGTGCTGTAGCTGTATCCGCCCCATGTCACATAGACATCCGCCAGGTCATCAATGGATTCCCAGTTCTTAGCCTCAAGAACAGCCCCGACGCCAGCGCCGTACGCGCCTGCCGGATCGCCGAAAATACGCCAGCGCGCTTTGACATAGGCATCTTCCGGGGTATCGCCGTCTTCTTCAAAAAGCGCCGCATCTTCTGCAACGTGTTTCTTGATGAAATTTTCTTCAGGCGATTCATCCAGCGAGGAAACGAGCAGCACAGCCTTGTCCAGCCACCGGATCACAGACGGCATCATATCGCGTATAAGGCCGCTGATGCGCCCCGTCACATCGATTCTGGGGCGCTTGAGTTCCGACAGCGGAATCGCCTCCAGGCCAACGATACGGCCGCTGCCGCCCTGCCATACAGGCCTGACGCCCAGGAGATTCAGGAACTGACCTGCGCACTGCCCGTGGCTTCTTGTATTGCTTCCCGCCCAGAGTACGATGCCGATCTGTTCCGGATATCTCCCTTCTTCCTTGATGAAAGCCTCAATGACCTGATCCGCCAGAGTCCTCCCCACTTCATAGGCCGTCTTTGTCGGCAGCATACGTTCATCGATGCCATAGAAATTGCGTCCCGTCGGAAGAACGTCCGCGCGGCCCCCCGTAGGCGCTCCGCCGGGTCCGGGTTCTATGTACTGCCCTTCCAGTCCGCGCATCACAGAGGTGATTTCCTGGCTGGTCTTTTTGAGGTTGGGCACATATTCGCCGCATACTGCTTCAAGCACGGGAACCAGCTTCTCCGCGCCCTCTTTGGAAACCAGGGGAACTTTTGAAATGAGCTCATCCATATCCAAAGCATCCATCTGGAAATCTTTGGATGCGGCATAGTTCAGGACGCCTTTGGCACTTTCCATGATTTCATCTACGATTTTTGCCTTCAGCCTGCCTTCTTTCGTATATTCGCCGCTATGCTCGAAAAGTTCATTGAGGTCATAGCCGCGCATGGACGCGAGCACCTGCGGCAGGGACGGCACGGAGCCGTTTTCTGTGCGTACAAGTCCCGAGAGGAAATTCAGCAGGGGCTCTCCTTCCGGGCTCTTCCCCAGTATGTGGAGGCCGCTCCGCATCTGCATATACTTCATGTCTGTCAGAAGCTCGTGGAGCTTGCCGGCCAGGTCGTCCAGCCCTTCGCAGCTGATTTCATCATAGAGATGCGTCTCTTTCGCTTTCTCGATGATGAGTTCTCCTGCCTTCTCCGCTTTTGCTTCATCCTTCTGCTGTTTGTAATCCGCATATTCATCCAGAAGGGATTCCAGCTCTTCATACGCATCATAGAGCCCTGACTGATCCATAGGCGGCGTCAGGTGCCCGACGAGGCAGGCAGCTCCGCGCCGTTTCGCCTGGATGCCTTCTCCCACGATTGTCGTCCAGTACGGATAAATATTGGGCAGATCCTGGATCGCCATCTCCGGATAGCAGGATGCGCTGAGGCCCGTCCCCTTCCCGGGCAGCCATTCCAGATTGCCATGGGTTCCCACATGGATGACGGCATCCGCTTTCCACACCTCTCTCAGCCAGTGATAGAAGCCTTCGTAATGGTGCGTAGGTGCTGACACGGGATCATGGTATAGCTTGTTCGGGTCATCACTGAATCCGCGCGGCGGCTGCACGCCGATCCATACATTCCCGTTGGAGAAGCCGGGAATCAGGAGCTCGTTATCATACACAAATACATCGCCGATCGGTTCTCCCCAGTCTTCGACGATATGTTTTTTTGCCTTTTCGGTAAGACTGCTGAAAAATTCCTTGTAGGCATCGGCTTCCAGGTGCCCCTCTGCCAGTCTGGCTGCCGCGGCCGTCAGGAATTTCCTGTCATTTGTCGCATGGGTCAGCACTTCTTCCATGAGGTTCTGGCTGTCATCCGGCACATGATCGACGGCATATCCCTCATCCTTCATGGCCTCCAGCAGCAGGCGCACCGACTCCGGAGAGTCCAGTCCCACGGCCGAGCCGACATTGGAATTCGACGGCGGATAGTTATGGAAAATAATAGCCACGCGTTTGTCCTTATTGGGCTTTTTGCGAAGGAGCACCCAGTTCCTTACCCGGCTTACCACCGCTTCGACCCGCTCCTCTATCGGAAGATAGACGGATTCTTCATCGATGGTTTCCTGTGATGCAATCACTCCGCCATGCAGGCTTCCATCCATTTCAGGAAGCCCCACGGAGAGAGACACTTCGACCGGCGTCAGGCCTTCGATACTGCTTTCCCATTCCTCCCCGGACTGGTACATGACATAGGCCTGAAATACGGGAACATCGTAGGATTTCAGTGTTTCGAGCGTCATGGCTTTCATGCTTAAGAATGAGAATTTGCACGTATCGATCAGCGCATCGAGTGGCAGCTGGTCTTTGCCAAAGAGCTGATCCAGCGAATCCTTCAGGGACGGCTGATTTCTTTCCTCGTTGCGCATATACGGGGAAAAGAACAGGACCGGCTCCAGATGGTTCCTGCGGAGCGTATCAAATAAAGCAAAGGGGTAATGGAGTTCATTGGCAATCCATTCGTCACGGTAGAAGAGGACGCCGACTTTTCCCAGGCAGGGCTCTTCCTTGTCAAAGTGGTATTCCTTTTCATACTCTTCGCAGGATGCATAGACTTCCCCCCTGCGCCCTACAATGCCGCACCAGGGATGGCTCTTTGGCGGCGTGACTTTTCCGGGATCCCCGTCTCCGTCCAGCGCTGCCAGGTAGTTCATGAGGTTTACGTAATTTTCCTCGCCTGAATGGGCCAAATAGAGTGATACCTGGTGCGCCTCCTCCAGCGTAATGCCTTCGAGAAGGCCGTCCATGCTCTTTTCCTCGACGAGCATCAGATAGCGGTGATGATGCTTTTGCAGCCACTTCGCCATCTTCTGCATGAACCGCGTGTCCAGTCCGGTCCCCATATGGGTCACCAGGACGATATCCGCTGATGCAAGAGCTTCTGTCCACTCCCCATCAAAAGCAGGATCGCCCGTGTAGCGTCTTGCGCTCACGGTGATGCGGCCGGCGAGTGCTTCGTGCCCTGCCATTCGTTTCATATAGGCAATCTGACGATTTTTATTTGAGATAAACAGTATATGCTTCATTTTTTCAACCTCGGTCCCTGCACAGCGCGGAGCACTGCATTTTCATTAATAGAATCAAGAGGGTACCAGGCCGCTTTGAGAATCCTGGCCAGCGGTCTGGCAATACCCATGGAAACGAAATCATTTTCCGTGTCAATCACTATACTTTCCACCTCAAGGCTTGCAAGTTCCCTGGCTCTTTCCATCGCTTCCTCCGCCGGATCACTGCTCTGCCCGTATGTTGCGCGCCCGTCGGTCACAAGGACCAGGAGCGGCCTTCCGTGCGGCTCCCTGATAAAAAGCCGCCTCAGTTCCTCATATGCTTTGTGCAGGCCTTCTGCCAGAGGCGTCCGTCCTCCCGTCGCCATCTTCTCCAGATTTTTCTGCGCCAGTTCCACACTTCGTGTGAAGGGAATGACGACTTCCGCCGTTTTCTTCCTGAAAACGATCAGGCCGACAGAGTCCCTCTTCTCATAGGCGTCCCTCAGCAGGGAATATATGGCTCCCTTGACGGCTTCCATACGTTTTTCTGCCCCCATGGACCCGCTGGCATCGACGACGAAGAGAATATGGCACCCGATGCGCCTTTCTCTCTGCTTGCTCCGCCAGTCTTCCTTGTGGACGGCGATTGCAAGCCCGTGCTTATCCCGCAAACGCTGGTAAGGCGCCGCAGCCCGGATCGTTGCATCGACGGCAAGGTCGATATCCTTTCCCTTGGGCATCACGGCCCTGACATACCGGCCTTCTTTCGTATCGCTCTGCGTCATCATCCGTTTGCCTGATCCGCTTCTGGCAAACCGGTCGGTGGTCTGATCTGTTCCGAAGGAAAGTCCGCCAAGGTTTCTGCCAATGGCCGCAACTATATCCGGCAGGCTGAAAGATCCGCTGCTTTCTTCCTGTCCCTCTTCCTCTTTTCCAGGATCTGTTTGATGGCCAGAATCCATGGACGTTTCCTGATTTGCGGAACCCGCCGGAGGATTTTCCACCTCACCATCGCCGCCATCGGAAAAATCCGTTTCCTCTGTGCTTTCAGGGGACGCATCCTCCCCGGCATCTTCTGCCGGCTGCTCCTGCCTGCTTTCCTCCGGTTCCTCCTGGCTTTCAGATTCTCCCTGCACCTCGTGCATGCGGTGGGGCAGTACATAGATAGCAGCCTCTTCTATATGCTTTGGAAGTATGAAACTGCTTTTTTCTATGGCACCCAAGGCAGCGGCCGCCCGGAGCAGCACCATTTCTGCATCATTGCCCTGCGTCCCCGCCTGGCGGCAATAGGATGCGGCAAGAAGCATATGCGCCCTGCTGCATTCCATGGATTCCGCTGCTCTTCTTGCCATCCTGACGTCTTCTGTTTCCTGAAGGACTTTCACCATTCCCTGTGCATCATGATTTTCCCCGCTTTCGGCCGGCCGCGCGTTCCTGCTGTCCGATTTCCCTGTATCTTTCAGCTTCCGCGCTTCTTCCTTAAGGACGGAGAGGCGCTCTTCCCGGCCCGGGCTGTTTACCTGCACAAAAAGGTCGAATTTTTCCAGGACCGCCTGCGGCAGCAGTCCTTCAGAGGGGTTCATCGAGCCGATGATCGTGAAGCGGGGCATCCCCGTCACCGTGTCCTTCTCCGCCTGCCAAAGCTGCTGCAGAACGGCCGGCCGGAGCAGGTTCACATCATCGATGTAGATGATGCCGCCCTCGTTTCTGGATATGAATCCCTTTTCTGCTGTAACGGTCCCTGTGCGCAGCGTCGTTTCCAGATCGACCTGGTCTGCGAGGACCTCCTCCGTCGCATGCAGGGGCAGTGTCGCCATGGAAATGCCATGTTCGCGCATGAATTTTCTCACGCGGTAACTTTTGCCGGATCCCGAAGGACCGGATATCAGGACGCCCGAAAGGTTCCTGTTTACGACGCACATCATCAGTGCACGCTCGATGCTTGTCCTGACGTCACCCGGAGCGAGCGCCCGGTCAAGCGCAGCTCCTGCTTCCTTTCCTGTATGGCCCGCCATAGGTCAGACACCTTCGATTGCCTTTTCCACGACGTTCCAGTCAAAGGTTTGTTCCTCGAAAGGCGTACGGCGCATGCGGTGCGGCATGACCAGACGCGCCGCTCTTTCCAGGTGCTTCTTTTCCACCTTCGTCGTATGGTCCAGTGCTGCCAGTGCCCGTACCGTATGAAGCATGGTAATATCCGGACGGTGCCCGTCCACACCAAGCGCAATGGAAATCCTTGCTATGGCTTCCAGCAGCGAATCGGTAATTTCGACATCCCCCGCGATCTCGCGCGCCTTAAGCACCCTGCCGCGAAGCTCCTGCTGCGAATCCTCATAGGAAGCGGCAAACGCCTCCGGATCCATCTCAAATGCGTAGCGGCGCCGGATGACTTCCACGCGGCTCTCTACTGTTTCCTCACCTTTTACGGTAACAGAAAGGCCGAAGCGGTCCAGGAGCTGGGGACGGATATCCCCCTCTTCCGAGTTCATCGTGCCGACAAGGACAAAGCGGGACGGATGCGAATAGCTGATGCCTTCTCTTTCTACCGTATTGACCCCCATGGCCGCTGCATCCAGCAGCACGTCGACTACATGATCGTCGAGCAGGTTGATTTCGTCCACATAGAGGATATTATTATGTGCTTTAGCCAGAAGTCCCGGTTCGAATTTCTTCTCGCCTTCCTTCAGTGCATGCTCGAGGTCGATGGTGCCTACCACGCGGTCCTCGGTCGCATTGACAGGAAGCTCTACCACCTACATCGCCTCGCTGCCGTCACTCCCGAAGGGAGGAAGAATGTCCGCCAGAGCCCGCACGGCTGTCGACTTCGCCGTTCCCTTTTCCCCTTTGATGAGCACACCGCCTATGACCGGCAGGACTGCATTGAGCACCAGCGCAAGCTTCATATCCTCTTGTCCCACGATGGCTGTGAATGGATACTTTTTCCTTTTCATTCCCTGTCTCCTTTGATTCCAACGCTATGGCCGCCCCTCGCAGCCTCTTTTTCCGGATGATTTATTTCATATAGATGGATGCATGCCTTTCTCACGGCGCATTCCGTCTCATCGACCGCGCCCCATTCATCCGCGCGACTGTAGCAGGCACCGCCGCACTCTTCAAGGTACCTGCATCTTGAGCAGTAATTCACGACCGTCTCTAGCTTCCTCCTAAGGGCCTCTGCCTTCTCTGGCTCGACACCGCCGTATACATTCCCCAGCCTGAAACGCTCCTGCCCCGACAGGGACGCGCAGGCGTATATGGATCCTTCCGGGTCCACATACATGCCGTTATCATGCCAGGCGTAGCAGTGTGAAAAAGGCTGATAGCCCGCCTCGAGTTTCCCGCATTTTTCCATTTGTGAAATGATCATGGTCCGCCCCGTCAGGGACTCCATTTCTCTGGCATGCAGAATGGCCCTGCTGATACCTTTGACGGCAGCCATGGCTTCTGCCTTCGCCTCTTTCGTGCCCCGGCCCTGCGGACGCAGGAGGTTGAAGCCGATTTTCCTGACATTTCCCATATAAAAGCACAGGTCGACAAGCGCATCCAGATGCGCTGCGTTATATCTGGACACAACGCAGGTCACACCGATTTCGACTCCGGATTCTGCCAGTATGCGGATGCCCCGGAGTGTCTTCAGGGAAGAGCCGCCTCCGCCCTGCTCCGGCCTTGTCAGATCATTCACTTCCGGCACTCCGTCAAGGCTGACGCCTGCCGCTATGTGATGCTTTTTGATAAATGATGCTATGGCCGGCGTCATGAGCGTGGCATTTGTCTGCAGCTGGAAGGATGCATGAAGACCTGCTTCCTCCATGCGCCTGACCAGGTATGAAATCTGCCTACAAGCAAGAAGCGGTTCGCCGCCCGTCAGCTGCACGGTCAGAGGCGGCGCTTTCATGCTCTCATTTCTTTCTTCCACAAGGCGGCTGATGAGTGCATCTATCGTTTCCTTTTTTATGAATGTCTTTGCCTGATTGGATGCATAGCAATACGTGCAGGCCAGATTGCATGAACCCGTCAGCGCCAGGATGACCAGCTGGATCATAATTGCTCCTTGAGAATCACTGTCGACGAACGCTCAGGCAGTCCCTTACCGCTGCGGCAATAGGATTCTGCCCGCTCCGTCCCGTTGGGATAGATGAAAATGCGGCGCTGCGAAAAGTAAGGATCATCATAAACGGTAGAAGACAAATGGAAGGCTTTTGCCAGATTGTCTGCCGTCAGCACGTCATCCGGCGCGCCGTCCCTGATAATCTGTCCTTTGGAAAACAGCAGCAGCCGGTCGCAGAATTTGGCTGCCATTTCCAGATCATGCACGACAAGGACAATGGTTTTCCCATTCCTGCAAAGCGTCCTGCAGTACCTGAATATTTCATCGGCATACACCAGATCGAGAGCCGCCGTGGGTTCATCGAGAAAAAGGATATCCGTCTCCTGCGCCAGTGCCTTGGCCAGGAAAATACGCTGCCTCTCCCCGCCGCTCACCTCATTGATCCGCGACTTTCTAAGGTGCCAGACTCCTGCAAAACGCATGGCCCGCTCTACCAGTTCCTTGTCGGAAGAACCTTCATTCTGCCACCATTTCAGGTAAGGGTAGCGCGCGGTCATCACGATTTCCTCCGCCGTATAGCCGAATCTCACCTCTACGCTTTGCTGCATATAGGCAAGCTTTCTCGCGATTGCCTTCTCCTTCATGCCGGCAATGTCTTGCCCGTACAAGTACACACGGCCGATCGTATAGGGGATGAGCCCCCGCACTGCTTTCAGGAATGTCGTCTTGCCAGAGCCGTTCGGCCCGATGATGCCGATGAACTTCCCGGCTTCCGTCTCAAATGAGCAGTCCTGCAGGATGACTTTGTCCTGCATGACGACTCCCAGCTTTTCTACGCTTAGAATACTCATTCAGAAGCCTCCCTTCGCGCGCATACGGTGCAGCAGGTAAAGGAAATACGGTGCGCCGAGTATTGCCGTCATGACGCCCAGTCGGATTTCGACCGGCGCCACGATGACGCGCCCCAGTGTATCGCAGAAGACAAGAAATACGGCCCCGGTCAGTGCCGACACAGGCAGGAGGTACCGGTGATCAGGCCCAGCAAGAATGCGCACGATATGCGGCACCACAAGACCGACAAATCCGATGAATCCGCTCACGCAGACGGCGATGGCCGTGATGAGGGATGCCAGGAATAAAAACAGCAGCCGGTAAAACATGACGGGCAGTCCCAGCGCACGCGCCTCATTATCCCCGAGGACCAGGACATTCAGATGCCTGGCCAGCAGGAACAGGATAATAAGCCCGATCAGGATAGGCCCGGCTGCCAGCCAGACATGCTCCCAGCGCCGGTAGTCCAGTCCGCCTACCATCCAGAAGAGGAATTCCTTCAGCCTGTATTCGTTCATGAATGTCAGGATGCCCGATGTCAGGGCGCCCAGGAACATGCTCATGGCGACCCCGGAGAGCAGCAGCGTCACCGGACGGGTCCTGCCGCCTTCCATCGCCAGAAGCACGATGACTGCGACGGCAAGGAATGCCCCCGCAAAGGCAAAAAGCGGCATGTACCAGAAGCCTGCTGACGACAGGCCCAGGGAAATCGCAATGACAGCGCCCAGGGAAGCACCGGCAGAGACACCGATGACGCCGGGATCTGCCAGCGGATTGGAAAATACCCCCTGCATGACAGCGCCGGCTGCAGCAAGAGCGGCGCCCACCAGGAGACCCACGACGATACGCGGCAGACGGATGAACCAGAATACCGCCTGCTGATCAGGCGTCAGCAGGGATTCATGGGAAAGTCCTGCCCCGACAAGGAACTCATGGAACGCTCCTCCAAGCGGGATTGGAACTGTCCCCAGATGAATGGAAGTAATCACTACAATAATGAGTAGTGCGGCCATCAATAAAACGCCGCACGTTCTTTTCTTTGCCAGATTCACAAGACTCCTCCCTGACTTTCCGATTGTTCTTCGGTAAAAATATCCGGATAAACCGCCCGCATGATCGCCATCATGGATTTTCCGATATACTGATTGGATGTATACAGATACGCTGCTTTCAGCGGCAGGATGGTATGCGAGCGCACGGACTTCATGCCGCTGAAGGCAGGATCATGGTAATAGCGCTCCACCACCGCCAGATCCCTCTTGGTATAGACGGGAAGGAAGAGGTAGTCCGGATCCATGGCCACGATGCGTTCATCCGTAAAGGCAGTGCGGGGCGGCAGGCCCATGGCAGATGGCGCATTGATAATGCCCATGCGGGGGCACATATTGTCATAAAGACTTCCCGTCCCTGCATATCCGTTCATCGTGGACAGGAATACCGTTGACCTTTCCTGCCCTTTGGGAATCCTGGCGCGCATTTCATCGACCTTGTCCAGATCGGCCTCTACCTTTGCGGCCAGGGCCTCTGCCGCAGCCTCTTCATTGACAACTTCGCCCAGCTTCCTGATGATCGTAAAGGTCGAATCGACAGTAGTGGAGCTGTTTATCACGACCGCCGGTATACCCATGCCCCTGATGCTTGAGACGACATTCTCGCTCGAGTAGTCCGGCACAAGCACAAGATCCGGCTTGAGCTTCACGATTGTCTCGATATTATAATCACGCAGGACGGTTTTCACCTTCCGCGCCTTTTCCCAGGACATGGAAAATCCTTCATACCGGTCGAGACTGTTTACGGCCGCCATGCGGTCCGGATCCACGATATCCAGCATGATGGTATCGATGGCTGACGTCAGTGAAAGGATCCGCTTTGGATGAGAAGGCACCCTGACGGCTGTCCCTTCATCATCGACGACGATCCTTGTCTCACCGGACTGACGGAGCGGGACGTCCGGCCCGCAGCCGCCCGCAGCCGCTGCCAGGATTGCCATCATCAGGCCCGCCAGAAATTTTATCCATATTTTCATAGACACCTCATCGATCCGTCACAGGGCATCCGCCTGCTTCTGGAAAATATAGATATTCCATATGCGCTCCAGCATGGCCCTGTTTCCCTTAAGTCCCATAAAGGGCGTTATGTCAAGATTCAGACTGTCACTGACGGGCCTTGCGATAGGAATCGATACCGTCAGCTGCTCTCCGCCCTGCTGGACCAGGCGCCGCTCTACGCCGGAGCCAAAGACCAGACGGTCAGGCGATGGAATCGTAAGCGGCTTCAATGGTTCCTTATGGACGGACACGAGCGATGCATCGTCGTAATCAAAATCATCGTAATACACAAAGTGCAGCGTATCCGTATCGAGCCATTCCACTTTCAGGACTGCCTTCATGCCTGTCACCACAGATCCGGGGCCTGCCATCCATACTTCGGAGAACCAGGGATCTCCCCAGAGGCGCTGCAGATCCTTCGTTGCATCAAAAACAGCAAGGCGTTCCCTCTCGATGGCTGCCTGCCATCTTTCAAGGCCTTCGCGGAGCTTTTCTCTGGCATCTTCGTCATTCCCAGCCTGTTCGAGCAAGCATCCCGCAATCGTCCTTACCCATGCATCGGTTCCTGCAATGCCATAAGGCAGGCGGGGCGCGATATAGGGAATCCCGTACCGCTTCTCCAGCCATTCTGCCCCTTTGAGCCCCAGTTCGGGATGGACCACTACATTCAATGCAGCTTTTCCTATGCCGGAGAGATCCCTGAAGGGATGATCCATGCCGATTACGCAGTTGACCCTGATTCCCAAAAGATTCAGGATGCGTTTCATTTCGGCGATATCCGCGCGCTCATTGTAATACCAGAAGGCGCAGCCGATGAGGTTGACCGTCAAAGGATCCCGATCGATTTCCTGAGGAGGAAGGGCCTCCAGGACCTTTCCCATGCCCAGGCGGTACCCGGCCCAGTAATTTCCCTGGATCCCGCCTGAATCCATCGTGACTACCCTGACCAACCCCTCTGCATCGGGATTTTCATCGAAATAGTCATCAAGGATCTCACGGGAGATTCCCTTGATATCGTCGCCGATCAGGCTGATGGCGCAGCTGTTTTCCACCAAAATAAGGGCGGGCAGCTCCGGTGAGTGAAGGACTCTATTCAGTGTCTGCCGGAGTTCCTTTTCCGTACCGAAGACGACAGCGCCGTTCGAAGGGCAGGTACAGGCAAAGCGCTGCCCTACATTTCCCATCGGATATTCAATGGCTCCCATGGCGTAGTAGTAACACCAGAGCGGGCCATTGACGACGACCGCCGTATCCGTCATACCCAGCACGAAGGAACCGGCCCCGGCAAGCGCACAGCTCTCCATGCCCATCTCGTGATCATGCCAGCTTGTCTGTTTACCATCCATATAACACAACTCCTCTGCCTTCACTGCGGCGCGCCAACAAATACAATTTCTTGTAGATATGAAGGAAACCCCTGACTCCGATGGGCGGAAGCATGGGAAGCATCAACTGGCGGAGATTGTCCTGCGATAGTTCCTGTGTCATCATGACAAGCTCCTTGGGAGATAATTTCGTTTCCGCCGTTTCATCCTCGATGACAGGATTTTTCCAGCGGGCTTCAATGTACTCGCGGTTCACCCTCCGGTCCTCGCCTGTCAGTGCATCTGCCAAAATAAAACGATGTACAGGAATGCGGCCCAGATCCAGAAACTCCAGCAGCCACTTGAGCAGGGAGTCTGCTCCCCGCTGCCCTAGGTAAATGGTAACCGGCTGCCCGGCAAGACGCTCTTTGTAGGGTGCATACCCTTCTTCCAGCGATGTCTCGATCTTCTGGATCACGGAAGGCACAACATCCTCTCTCCCCATGAAGGTGCCAAGCCTCCGCACCCATTCCTCGGTCGCAAGGAGCCCTGCAGGATAGTCTGCGGCAAAGTGCGGGACATCCAGTTTCTCGGTCATGTAATCCGCCACTGACCGGAGCAGGCGGTACGCTTTCGGTGTTCCTCCCACAATGACAGAAAAGGCAGACTTCCCCAGGGATTCAATTTCTTCCTTCGTGCAGTACCCGGGGAAACGGCAGTATCCGGTAATGCCGAAATAGCTTAAAAGCTCCCTGAAGTCGCGCATGGCTGTCGAGTCAGGGCCGTCCTTCTCGCCGATGACCGTCACCGTCGTGGGAATCTTTTCAGCGGGCCTAGCAAACCGGTCGATCAGAAGCCGGCAGGCATCGACATAGCCGCCATAGTACTCGCCTTCCAGAAATCCATGGACAGGCACATAAATAACGGGAATATGATGCTTCTTTTCCATATCCTCGCAGATGGAAGCCGTATCATCACCGATGACGCCGGCCACGCAGGAATCCGTCACGACCAGGTAGCCCGGCTTGTACGTATCCACTACGTAGTCGATGCAGGATGAGAGCTTTGCCGCCCCGCCGAAGATCGACTCATTGCGGCCTATGCCCGATGTGATCAGGGGAGCCGTGTAGACAGGCTTCTTGTATTCTCCCCTTGCCATCGTGCGGAGATGGAAATTGCGTTCCATTTCGTCTGTGATGTGCGCGCAGGAATCCGGTGAGTGGTACACGACCACGCACCCTTCGTTATGCGACACAGCGCGCCATACGCCCGGCATGCCGCAGCTGCTGCTGACTGTATTCGTATTCAGCCGTCTTTTATTCACTGCCATATTCTGCCACCAGCTCTTCCAGTTCATCAAAAGATATGGGAGTGGGAATCGTCGTCTCTGTCGATGCCATCATGTAATCAGCCAGCTTCCTGTATGCTTGGGCCTGATCACTTTCCGGCGCATACTCGATGACCGTCTTGCGGCGCACTTCCGCCTGCTGCACAATGCCGTCACGCGGAATGACAGCTGCGATGCGTGCATTGATCCGCTTGGCAAACTCCTGTACCAGTTCCACCTCGCGGGCGACCATACGGCAGTTCAGAATCAATCCGCCGAGACGCACTGATCCGCGCCGGGCAAAGCGGCTGATTCCCTTGCATATGTTATTGGCTGCATAAAGAGCCATCATCTCTCCCGAAGTGACGATATAGATTTCCTGTGCATAATTCTCTCGGATGGGCACAGCAAAACCGCCGCACACGACATCGCCGAGAACGTCATAAATGATCACATCCTCATCGCCGATGGCATCCAATTCTTCCAGCTTGCCCAGAGCTACGATGATCCCGCGCCCTGCGCATCCTACGCCAGGTTCCGGCCCGCCCGCCTCGATGCAGGTCACGCCGCCGTAACCCTGGTGCACAATATCTGAAATCTGCACATTGTCGCCAAGAACCCTTACCTTATCGAGCACCGTTTCCTTGCATATTCTTCCCAGCAGGAGCCTCGTGGAATCATTTTTTGGGTCGCATCCGATCTGGCAGACCTTGTACCCCTTGTCCGCAAGCGCTGCCGACACATTCGATGTCGTGACGGATTTGCCGATGCCTCCCTTCCCGTAGACAGCAATTTTTTTCATTATGCATCTCTCCCTTCCCAAGCCTTCGGCTGAACCTTTGCCATCCTCTTTCAATAAAGCAGCCTCTGGAAACTTTCTTCAGAGGCCGAAACAAGCCATCCCCTTTGCATTCTCATTCTGCTGGTCCATTCTGGCATGGCAGCAGACAATTTTTACGCGAAATACAGTATAATATGTTCATTATAATCGCATTATATTTTTATTATGACTATATTATAGTTAGATTATAATATAGTATCAACTTCTCTTTATATATGATTATATATGAGATTTCTATAATTTGAGATTCTTCTTAAATGGCAGCAAAAAAAGGCCCCCTTCTCAAGGGACCTTCTTTTTCTATTTTCGATTTTATTGATTATCCGTTTCTGAGTGCTCTCTTCAGGATCTTGCCTGTTGCGTTTTTCGGGAGGGCGTCCATCGGGATGAAGCGTCTTGGGATCTTGTAGGTGGCGATGTTGCCTGCCATGTACTTGCGGATCTTGTTTTCGTCGTATTCGTATCCGTCTTTCATGACGACGTAAGCCCAGACTGCCTGTCCTCTCAATGGATCAGGATGTCCGACGACAGCGCATTCGCCTACGCCTTCGACTTCGTAGATGCAGTCTTCGACTTCGCCCGGATAGACGTTTTCGCCATTGACGATGATGAGGTCCTTCAGGCGGTCTACGATGTAAATGTAGCTGTCTTCATCCATGTAGGCAAGGTCGCCGGTTCTGAGCCAGCCGTCTTCGGTGAAGACCTTCTTCGTTTCTTCCGGCTTGTTCCAGTAACCTTTCATGACATTGTCGCCGCGGACTAAGAGTTCGCCGACGGTGCCTGGTACGTACGGGCCGCCGTTTTCTGTAAGGATCATGGCTTCTACGCCCGGCACGGCAGGACCGCTTGTCAGGTACTTCGGCTTGTTTTCCGGAAGGACGCTGACGACCGGGGATGCTTCTGTCAGACCGTATCCTTCGCGGACCGGATGGCCGAAGCGGTCATAGAATGCCTTGGCAACCGGCTGCGGGATGGATGCGCCGCCGGAAATGAAATCGTGGACGGTTTCCATGACGGACGGTTCGCCTTTTCTGGCAAGCAGGTTGTACATCGGCGGAACCATGATGGCGATGGTGACGGAGTGTTCGACAATCGTATTGATGATTTCAGACGGGCTCTTGGAACGCAGGATGACGATTGTGGAATGATGATACAGGCTGGAGTTCACGACGGTCGTGAGGCCGTAGCAGTGGAACATCGGCAGGATGCAGAGGACCTTGTCTTCCGGCGTGAAGATGACCTGTTTGGTGAACTGTTCCACGTTGGAAATGAGGTTCTTGTGCGTGAGCATGGCGCCTTTCGGGCTTCCGGTCGTGCCAGAGGTGTAGACGAGGGCGCAGACGTCGTCTTCTGTCAGATCAGACGGGAATGGCGGTGCTTCTTCGAGCGGGCCGTCCTTGGCTTCGTAGTCGTAATCATGCAGATCGATGACACGGCTGGAAACGGTCAGCGGCACATCGGAAACGACGAGCTTGGCACCGGCATCCTTCAGGATGAAATCGACTTCGCGGTCGACAAGGGAATTGTTGATCGGGATGATGATGGCGCCCAGGGAAATGACAGCCAGGTATGTATAGATGAAACCAGGGCGGTTGGCGCAGTAGAGGCCGATTCGGTCGCCTTTCCTGACACCCTCTCTGTAAAGCAGATTTCTGAATCTCCTGATGGTTTCGGCCAGCTGGCCATATGTGATTTCTACGTCGCCGTCAAGGGCTATATGGGCGGGATCCGCTCCATTGATCATTTCATGTACAAACATCCAGGTCACCTCTCTAAAATTACCTTCCGCCAAGCGGAATCAGCCGTCTTCGCAGCCTTTGCACCGGCCCTGCCTTCCCTTCCCGGAAAGTCTTCCTTTCGTATATCAGGCCGTATTTGTTTTATTATAGACCTTTCCGCGCCCGTTCTCAATGTTAACGGCTAAAATCGCCTCTTTTCAGGGTGACAATTTGATATTTATCGTTGAGTGCCGATGAGCGCTGCATTATAATATATATATGACTATGTATCGAAATCGTAATGCGTTGAAATAGTGGAGGGTTCTATGCTGTCAATCTATCCGGTGTTTTTCCCTTACTTCAAGTGCAAGGCGGATGCCTGCAGCCATACCTGCTGCCAGATCTGGGAAATCGATATCGATCCCGACAGTGAGGCGCGCTACCGAAGCGAAAAAGGACCACTTGGCGAAGAGCTTGCCCAGTGGATGCAGAAGAGTGAAGACGGGTCCACCTGTTTCAGACTGAATGACGAAGGATACTGCCATTTCCTCACCAAGGATGGCCTCTGCCGCCTCGTCCTTGAAAAGGGCGATGACTATCTCTGCGACATCTGCAAGATGCACCCGCGTTTCTTCAAGTACATCGACGACTGGGAACTCTGCGGGACAGGGCTCTCCTGTGAAAGGACCGTCGAGCAGCTCATGGAAGAAAAAGGCTCGCTCACCTTCCGCGCGGACAAGGCCGACGGCTTCTATTCGCTCGAAGACCTCGTGAATGCGCTCGGCTGGGACATGCAGACATCTGCCTACGTCTTCCGCCCGAGCCTTGAGGAAAAGCGCGTGAAGACAGTTCTTTCGCGTCTCGAAAAGACAGAGCCGATCGACGAGGCATGGACGGACCGCCTGTCCCTCATGACGAGGAGGACGGAATCGCTCATCCGTCTGGCCAGGGCCTACCTTTCGAAATATGATCCGTACTTCTTCAACCGCCTTTACCAGTACATCTGGTACCGGGCGCTCGATGAATCAGATGCGTACGGCATGGCAGCCGTTTCGGACTTTGCTCGCAACGCCGCCGAATACATTTTCCTTGAAGCGGCGCTGACGGATGATCCGATCCGCTCAGCCGCACGCTGGTCGGAACAGGTCGAGTATGACACGAAAAATCCTGCCATCCTCCTGAACCTGATCGCCAATGCAGAGGAGGAAGGCAAAGATGTTTGATTTCCAGGCTCACCGCGGAGGGAGAGACGCGCGCCCGGAAAACACACTGTATTCCTACCTCTATGGCATGGAAATCGGAGCCAACATCGAGTGCGACATGCAGCTCGCGCGCGACGGCATCGTCATGAGCCACAATCCGGTCCTGAATCCGGATATCACAAGAGATATCCACGGTTCCTACCTTCGGACGGGCATCTATGACATCCGTTTGATGACCATCGAGGAAATCAAGTCCTTTGACGTTGGCGCCATCAACCCGGAGAGCGAGTACTTCGGCCTTCACGGCTCGCAGACTACGCTCCACGCCAAAATCCCGACGCTTGAAGAAATGTTCCAGCTTGCGGCCGATACCGGCCACAACACAACAGAATTCAATATAGAAACGAAATCGTATCCGGATCCGCAGAGCCCTTTCTATGAGAACAATGCAGACCCGCACAAATTTGTCGACGAATTTCTCCGCATCGTACGCAAGTACAAGATGGAGAAACGCGTCATCCTGCAGTCCTTCGACTGGAGGACGCTGCGCATCATGAAGGACGAGGCGCCGGAAATCCGGACGTCCGCCCTCTACCAGCTGTCCCCCGATAGTCCGGTCGACGGGGATACCATCCACATGACACGGATGGAACCTTCGCCGTGGCTGGCAGGCCTTTCCATCCACGACTACAGCGGCCACATCGCCGCCTGCGCCTATGCAGCGGGAGCTGATATCCTCTCGCCGAACTTCCGGGAATTCACGGAAAAAGATGCTTACGAAGCACATGAACTGGGCATGAAGATCCTGCCCTGGACCGTGAACTCGAGGAACGACATGCTGGAAACGATTGAAAAAGGCGCTGATGGCATCATTTCCGACCGCCCGTGGATCTTAAGAGAGCTTCTGGAACGAAGGGGCATCCCCCTCCGTCCGCTTTCGCCCTCGCCTGAGAGCCCGTACCACATCGAAGGCACCATGCTGTAATATAAGGAGGTTTTCATGCCGCTTTTCACTGATTTTGATCCGGAAGAAGGGCTCATCAGCCCGGGCTTTGAGAAACTGGGCCTTGCCCTTCCCGAATACGCCGTCATGGCATTTCTTTCTGAAAGACATATCCAGTCCTTCGCCGAAGCACACGAAGGATATCAGGCAGGGAAATTCATGTCGCTGACAAAGAACTTCCCCGTCTGGGTCGTAAAAATAGGAGAAGAAGAAGTCACCCTCATCCAGGCCCCGGCCGGAGCACCGGCTGCCGTCCTCATGGAAGAGCGCCTCTTTGCCTACGGTACAGAGAAACTCCTCGCCGTCGGCTGCTGCGGCGCCCTCACCGACCTTCCCGAGAACACCTTCCTTCCCGTCCGGGAAGCCTTCCGGGATGAAGGCACCTCCTTCCACTACCTCCCCGAATCCGACTCCATCGTCCTCGATGAAGAACCGCTCGCGCATATAGAGGAAATCTTTGCCAAAAGAAATATCCCCTGCATGCCCTGCACCGTCTGGACCACCGACGCCTTCTTCCGCGAAACGAAGGAAAAGATCGAACAGGTGAAAGAAGCCGGCTGCCAGGCCGTCGATATGGAATGCAGCGCCCTTGCCGCCTGCGCCAGATTCAGAGGAAAGACCTTCGCCCAGATCCTCTTCACCGCAGACACCTTAGCCTCCATGAGGCACGATGAAAGAAACTGGGGAAAAGACAGCAGAAACGCCTCCCTCGCACTCGCCATGGAAGCCGTACTGGGGATGTAGAATGAATGGAAAAAGGAGCTGTGACAAAATCCGTTAAAACGCTGCTTTTTTCTTTTCTCGAGCGAAGCGAGGTTTAAGGGTGTTAACCTTGCTCCGAAGGAGAAGGTGGTGCGGATTTGTTAATACAGACAAATAAATATCATAAAAAATCTAATCGTACTTTAATCTTAATCATGCAGCCATTGGAGCTGCGTTGAATACTTCCATTGGAGCTAAAAGATGTAATTTGCGCTGAATGCGTTTGTTGTTGTAGAAGTAGATGTAGCCGTTGATCATGCTTACCACTGCTTTACGGCTGGTGAATTTACGTGTGTAGTAACGTTCGCGCTTCAGCATTCCCCAGAACCCTTCCATCAGACCGTTGTCTGCACAGCAGCCTACACGGGACATGCTGTGAACCAGTCCTGCTTTTTCAACAATCTTATGGAATCCGTTGCTTGTATACTGGAATCCGCGGTCGGTATGAATCATTGGATGTTCTCCAGGATTCTCTTTAAGTGCCTTTTCCATTGTCTCAAAAGCCAGTGCAGTATTGTTCCTGTCGCCGATGACATAAGAGACAATCCGACGATCATGGCCGTCAATAATCGCGCTTAAATATAACTTGTGCAAAACTCCATCAGCAGTTGTGTACTTGAATTCAGTGACATCCGTCATCCATCTTGCATTGGACACGCCGGCATCAAAGTCACGGTTCAGCAGGTTTTCAAAAATGTACTTTGGATCCTTTGCGTTACGAGTGCAACCATCGGTCTTGTACTTGATCACGGACTTAATATTAAGTATCCGCATGATACGAAGAACCAGACTGTCGCTTACATTTATATTGATGTTGTCATCCTTCTTGATCCAATCGTTAATCCGGCGGTATCCCATATCCGGATATTCCTGATGGGTTTTCATGACCTCCTGTGCGACCTTTTCTCTCAGCAGTTCACGGCCGCTCTTAATATGATTCAGCCATCCGTAATAAGCTGCCCGGGAGACCTTTGAGAGTCGGCAGAGACTTTCTATGGAGATGTTGGTTTCTTCATGGACTTCTTTTATGGCTTTAAAATCTCTGAGAAGGTGAGTAAGGCTGAATCCTTCGAGGAACGCAACCTTTCCTCTATCTCCATCTTTTTTTTTAGCAGGGCAATCTCTGCTATAAGATCCTTCTGTTCTTCAAGAAGTCTGGCATTCTCCTGACGCAGCTGTTCTTCTTCGGTCCGGGGCGTTTGGAGCCTGATCGGCTTTCCTCTGTAATCCTCAAGACCAACTTCGCCCATTTCCTTGAACTTTTTTACCCATGTGTAGAGCGTTTGGTAGGACATGTTGTACTTCTTGGCTATCTTGTTATAATCGCATCCACTGGCGATGCACTCCTGAACGATTCTGACTCGCTCTTCCTTGACCGATTGCTGGCGTTTGCCCATAAGATCTCCTCCTTCAGAAACGAGGTCTGTCAACTTATGCTCATTATACGCCTCAATCCATGTTTTAAGGGAGAGTGTGCCGGAAATTCTGTATTTGGCACAGACGGAAAGCATGGAAACACCGCCTTTAAGATATTCCTTTACGGCCTGGATCTTCATCTGATTGGAGTAGTAAGACAAATGCTGCCTGGGCCGCAATCCCTTAAAGCCCTCCTCTTTATACCGGAGGACCCATTTCCTGAATGTTATGCGGCTCATATGAAGATTTTCAGCTGCCTGGGTAATCGTAACACCCTGATAGAGATATGAAGCAATCTGGTCTAACATTTCCTCCGGGGACGCTTTGGTTTTACATGGCATAAGAATGACCTCCTAATATATTTATGATATTATTCTGTCTTTCTTGTTGAATTATACCAAGGTCCTGGCGAAGCCAGGGAATACAGTAGTTCTCGAGCAAAGCTATATAAGTTCAAAACAAATAAGAACTGATTTCTTTTGTTTCTCATCGCCGAGCTTCCCCCAACGGAGGGAAGTGCCCGAAGGGCGATAGGGGTGCAGTTTCTAAAAAGGCGAAGCATCCTTTGAGGTTTTCAGATAGGACCAATAAATACATTTGTTAGTATCCCTTAATAGAATATTCCAATAGAAAAAGGGGCTTTGGCGAAATGATTGGACATTTTGTCACAGCCCTTTTTGCGTGGGGATATAGAAAGAAGAATCCCTTATGAATTAAAATCATGCAACAGATAAAGAAGGGAAACGATGATAAAACCATACAACCGAGCTTTGCTCGAGGTAATCAACCCTATCCACCGCGAAGCGGTCCCCCTTCCCCGTCTGGGAAGGCGAGTGTTAGCGGCGGCCCCGCCTCTCCCTCCTCAGTATTGATTGAATCAAAGAAGTTTTATATGATTCGAAATATTTTATTACGAGATTTTATCTAAAATGATATAATAATAACATAAAACAAGTATATGCTAATAAGAAGAGGGACGGGAAGTCCCCTTGCCTGCTTAGGAGGCACTATCATGAGTCTGGATACTGAATTCGATCCGTCGGAAGGCCTGATTTCGCCGGATTATGAGAAACTGGATCTGCATCTGCCCGAAAGGGCTGTCTATGCCTTCCTTTCCGAAGCGCGGATTGGAAGCTATATCGAGAGCCGCGGAGGAAAACTGATCGGCCACCTGCCTGCGACGATGAAGAATATCCCGATCTGGATCGTCAATGATGACGGCGAGGATGTAGCTGTCATGGAGGCGCCATTGGGCGCGCCTGCTTCTGTCATCACGCAGGAGAGGCTCTTTGCGTACGGCGTCGAAAAAATGCTCATGATTTCCTGCTGCGGGACGCTTGTCGACATGCCAGAGAATACGTTTCTCCCTGTCGAAAGGGCGTATAGAGATGAGGGCACGTCGGCCCATTACATGCCGGCTTCCCATTTCATAGAGCTCGATCCCAAACCCCTTTCTAAGATCGAGGCTCTTTTCATGGACCTGGGCATTTCCGTCGAGCCATGCACGACATGGACGACGGATGCCTTCTTCCGTGAAACAAGGAATAAGGTGGAAATGAGGAAGGCACAGGGCTGCCAGGTCGTCGATATGGCCTGCAGTGCACTCGCCGCCTGCGCCCGTTTCAGGCATAAGGAATTTGCTGAAATCCTCTTCACGACAGACACCCTGGCCACTGTCAGCCACGATGTCCGCACATGGGGCAGAGACGCAAAAAATGCGGCGCTCAATCTGGCTCTCCAGGCTATCAAAAGGATTTAAATAGAAAAAGGCTGGAGCGAAATGTACCATCATTTCGCTCCAGCCTTTTTTGGTTTTCCTTATTTCCCGCCGAGGTCTTTCAAGAGGTCGTCCACGTGGGAGGCTGCTTTGACTTTGCGGTATTCTTTTACGAGATTTCCTTTTTCATCGATGATGAAGGTGGATCTTTCGATGCCCATGTACTTCTTGCCATACATGCTCTTTTCCTTGAGGACACCGTAAAGGTTGACGACGACTTCATCGGCATCCGAGAGAAGCGGGAAGTTGAGTTCGTTCTTGTCCCTGAAGTTGCAGTGCTTCTTGACGGAGTCGCGGCTGACGCCAAGGACGACATAGCCGAGTTTCTCGAAGTCAGCAAGGTGCGTCCTGAAGGCCTGTGCTTCGAGTGTGCAGCCGGAGGTATTGTCCTTCGGGTAGAAATAAAGGATGACTTTCTTTCCGAGGTAGTCGGAGAGGGACACATCTTTGCCGCTGTCGGAGGGCAGTGTGAAGTCCGGCGCTTTCTTTCCAATTTCCAATGCCATAATAGTTCTCCTTTCTAGAGAAAAAGGGACCTCCTGCGAGGCCCCTCTTTTTTATTCCGGAATGACGGAAACGTGTACTGTGCTGGTGACGTTCTGGTGTACCCAGACTTCGACATCGTATTCGCCTGTCGCTTTGATCGGGCTTTCGAGACGGATGTTTTTCTTGTCGAGTTTGAATTTGTACTGAGCCTGAAGGGCTTCGCTGATGTCTTTTCCTGTGACGGAGCCGAAGACTCTTCCGTCTTCGCCGCACTGTACTTTGATGACGACTTTGACTTTCTTCAGCTGGGCAGCCATGATGACTGCTTCGTCGGCAGCGACCTGGCTCTTGAATTCCTTGGCTTCCTGGCGCTGTGCTGCTGTATTGAGGTTCTGGCGTGTGCCTTCTACGCCGAGGCCTTTGCGAATGAGTACGTTGCGGCCGTAGCCGTCGGAGACTTCAATGACGTCTCCCTTTTTTCCCATTTTCTTGACGTCCTGCAGTAATACTACTTTCATTCTTTTTCCTCCTCTATTTGTTTTTCGGCCTCACGGATGAGCGTCTTGGTGATGGCTTCCTGATCGGCTTCATCACCGACCTGGGCGCCGGCTACGGTCTGGTGACCGCCGCCTCCCACGGCTTCCATGATGACCTGCATATTGATGGACCCGTCAGACCGGGCGGAGATGCAGAGGCCTTTTTCTGCGTGGTAGAACACGAAGCTGGCCCTGATTTCCTTCACGGTGACAAGGTAATCGGCAATTTGTCCCGCCAGAATCTGTGATTCTTCTGCGTCCTTGGGGCATTCGGCAACAGCGATGCACCCGTGGGCGATTTTCATCTGGGCAAGGATCTGCGCTTTCTTCTGGATGAAACCGATGTCTTCGGCAAAGAGCCTGTGGACGAGCTGCGTGTTCGCACCGCAGCGGCGGAGGTAGCTTGCCGCATCGAAGGTACGGACGCTCGTCTGCACGGTGAAGCTCTTCGTGTCGACGACAATGCCTGCATAGAGGCAGGATGCTTCGATTTCATTCATTTCCTCATCGCCGCCATAGTACTGGATGAGTTCGGTGACGAGCTCGGATGCGGACGATGCGGATGGTTCCATGTATGTCAGAAGAGGCGTTTCGATGATAGTCTTGGCTCTTCTGTGATGGTCGATGACGACTCTCTTTTTGACCTTCTTCAGGAGCTCAGGCGCTGCCACGAGTTCCGGAATATGGGTATCGACGACGACGAGGACGGTCTTGTCTGTGACAAGGCTCTTCGCTTCGCTGGCATCGATGATGAGTCCTTCGACTTCGCCGCTCTTTTCAATGGCTTCTGCCATCTTGCGGCAGGTGTCTCTTTCCTTGGAAAGGACGATATGCGTATCGATGTGCGAGGAACGCGCAAGGTGGGTGACGCCCACAGCGGATCCGAGCGCATCGAAGTCTTCGTGATTATGTCCCATGACGAGGACAAGGTCTGCGCCTTCGATGATTTCCTTGAGCGCCTGGGCAACGACTCTGACCCTGACTCTTGTCGAGCTGACAGAGGTCGGTGCCTTGCCGCCGAATGCTTTCGTGTCCTTGCCGATCCTGACGATGGCCTGGTCGCCGCCGCGGCCAAGAGCGAGGTCTAAGGAAACCTGCGCTTCGTCATACTGCTTGGCGAAGGTATCGTCGATCTGCACGACACCGATGGAAAGCGTCACAGGAATGCGGTTGACGGTATGGATGGCACGCACGGTATCGAGGATGTCGAAATTATGCTCCATCATTTCTTCCAGCGCCTTATGCGAAATGCATGCGACGAAATCCGTATTATTGTACTGCTTGATGAACCCGTCCCTCTCATTGAAGTAAGAAAGGACTTTTTCCGTGACATCGCTTGAGAGCGAGGAGCGTTCCACGTCCGTCATTTCAGAAGTGACTTCGCTCATGTTGTCGATGCGGATGATGCAGAAGACAGGGCGTGCATCAGCGCATTCGCGCACAGCCACTTCCACATCGGTGCGGTCCATGAAGTAGAGCACCATGAAGGGGTCTTCCATGCCTTCCGTGTCAGACACATACTTATGGAAAACGCGGAAAAACGTGCCATTGGCATGGCAGTCGAACCATCCGGTCTTGCCCCATATTTTCGAAATTTTCTGACCTGTGATCAGGTCCTGGAGACTTGCGCCTTCCTGCGCATCATCTCCCAGCCAGCTCCGGAATACACCATTCGTCCAGACGAGCTCCTTGCCGCTGTCCATCATCGCAATCCCGACAGGCAGGTTCTTGACGGCATAGACAGTCCCGGCCGACACACCAGCCGACAGATCGTCCAGGTACTTCATCAGCTTCTTTTCCTGCGTGAGGTCGCATCGTTTCGTATAGACGATGCATCCTGCGACGATGATGAAAAGAAGGACACCGAGCTGCCAGTTCTGGGTCGCCAGCATGATAACTGCCAATAGCAGCAGAGCAATGTAAATCCGGCTGGTCTTCTTATAAACCCAAATATCACCGAGCATTTTGCTTCTCCCTTTTATACCTTTTTGAGCCGCGGCTCATACCAGCAGGGGATAGTTTCCCTATCCCTTCTGATATCTCTAATCGTACCCGAAAAGCATCTCAAATGCAAATAAAAGGGCGCTGATCCATAGTTTCCTATAAGACAGCCCCCTTCATCTCCACTTCTTATTGATAATTTCTTTTTTTACGGTAGTTGACCGCCATATCCGCCATTCCAAGGAAGACCATCATCATCTGGAAAAGTCCCACGAAGAAGGACAGAAGCACGATCAGCACGCAGAAGGGACGGACCCTAGGATACTTATGCGGCATCCACCAGAGCGTCGCAAGCCCCTGCAGCCAGAAGATCAGGACGCATCCGACTTCCACATTGTAGAGGACATAGTCCATCATGCCCTGAGGCTTTAAGAAATACCCTGCCACGACGACGGCGATGTACACATAAAGAACCGGTCTTGGCATTTCCCAGCGTTCCAGAGCCGGAAGTATCGGGATATCCTTGATGCCCATCTTCTGGAAAATCATCTTGCCAAGCGTCATGGACGCCCAGGAATAGAAGAAGGACGCTGCCACCATGGCAAAGGGAATGGATTTCCTGATGGATTCCATCATGACATCGACGCGTTCCTGCGCCTGCCGTAGCGCTTCGCCCGAATAGAAGGACGGAAGCATCTCATTCATCGACTGCTCCATCTGCGTGAAGCCTTCCCCGCCTAAAACCGGAGAGGAAATCCCCAGGACATAGAGCGCTGCCAGCCCTTCGGCGACAAGTGCGATGAGGACGACGACGGCGCCTGCAATCAGCGCCTTCCATGCCGCAATCTTATGCTTGTAGCAGATCCCCATCACGATGCCCAGGATCCCGAAAATCGCACAGAGGAAAGCGGCAGAAACGATGCCGAAGAAAACCGAGTCCAGGATCAGGATCCCGCTCGTGACGATGACCGACCACTGGATCCCCTCGCGCATCCCCAGGTATGCGATCGGAAGAGGGATCAAAAGAAATACGATAGTGGAAAAAAGCGGCATGTAGAGCCCGATCATAGAAAGGACTACGGCCAGAGCCGTACACATCCCTGCCAATACGACCGCGTTGGTGCTGCCTGCCTTGAAATCTCCCATACTGTCTCCTTTACTGTAAACCTATAATGTGATACCTCTATTCTAACATAAAAATAAGAAAAATCTGCATGACAGAAATTTAGAAAAAAGGCATGATTTTGCGCATACGGGAATGAAAATGTATTTCCAATTTCATTTTTCTTCTACTATCGCTCTGCATGCCTTGTGTTATAATAAGAGTAACGACTATGGAACGGCTTATTTTTTTATCTATATAATGTTTTTATCATGTATTTTTTGATCGATTGATTCAGCTTATGATACGGAACACCACATATGCATGAAACAAAATCACACAGGAGGTATTTTTCTTGTCCAAAACCAGATTACAAATTATTCCCTTGGGAGGACTAGGGGAAATCGGAAAGAACATGACTGTCTTCCGTTACGGCGACGAAATTATCGTAATTGATGCAGGCATGGCATTTCCCGATGAAACCATGCCGGGGATTGACATCGTCATCCCCGATTTCAGCTATTTAATTGAGAACAGAGACAAGGTCAAGGCGATTCTGATCACCCATGGTCACGAAGATCACATCGGCTCCCTGTCTTATCTTTTAAGGGATGTCAAAGCGCCAGTCTATGCGACACGCCTCACCTGCGGCCTCATCGAAGGCAAGCTCAAGGAAGCGAAAGTCAATGACGCTGATCTGCACGTCGTGAAATCCGGGGACGAATTCAAAGCCGGTTCGTTCAAATTCGGATTCTTCCACGTCTGCCATTCCATTCCGGATTCCTGCGGCATCTACCTCAGAACCCCGGTCGGCACCATCGTCCACACGGGCGACTTCAAATTCGACCATTCACCGGTCGATGGAGAACAGACCGATATGTACAAACTGGCTGAGCTCGGCCACAGAGGCGTACTTGCCCTCTGCGCTGACTCCACCAATGCGCAGAACCCGGGCTACACCCCGTCCGAAGCCGTCGTCGCCAAGTCTCTCATGAGCTCCTATGCCGACGCCAAGGGCCGCATCATCCTTGCCACATTCGCATCCAACGTATCCCGTATCCAGATGGCAGTCGATGCCGCTCTGGCATTCAAGAGAAAAGTCTGCGTCTTCGGCCGCTCCATGGTCAATGTCGTAGGCATCGCCCGTGAAATGGGATACCTCAAAGCACCGGAAGGCACATTCATTGAACCGGAAGAACTCAATCGCTACAGAGACGACCGCATCTGCATCCTCACCACAGGAAGCCAGGGCGAACCGATGGCAGGCCTCTCCCGCATGGCAGACGGCAGCCACCGTCAGGTACAGATCCATGCCGGCGACACCGTCATCATCTCTGCATCCCCGATCCCGGGCAACGAAAACAGCGTAGGCCGCACCATCGACAACCTCATGCGTCTCGGCGCACACGTCGTCACCAGCCACAACACACGCGTCCACGTTTCCGGTCACGGATCCCAGGAAGACCTGAAAACCATGCTCTCCCTCGTTCATCCGAAATTCTTCATCCCCGTCCATGGCGAATACCGCATGCTCTGCAGCCATGCAGAACTCGCTGAAAGCCTTGGCGTCAAGAAACAGAACATCCTCATCGGAGAAAACGGCTCCGTCTTCGAACTCACCAACCGCAGTGCGAAGATCAATGGCAAAGTCCAGGCAGGCGCCGTATTCGTTGACGGCTTAGGCGTAGGCGACGTAGGAAATATCGTCATCAGAGACCGCCAGCAGCTTGCGCAGGACGGCGTCGTCATCGTCGTCATCGCCCTTGAAAAAGGCAGCAACCAGGTTCTCGCAGGCCCGGACATCGTTTCCAGAGGCTTCGTATACGTCAGAGACAGCGAAGGCCTCCTGACCGAAGCCAAAGACCGCATCGAATCCATCCTCGACCGCTGCGAAGCAGGCAACGTCACTGAATGGAACGCCATCAAGACCCGGATCAGAGACTCCCTCGGCAAGTACTTCTTCGACCGCACCAAGCGCAGACCGATGATCCTTCCGATCATTCAGGAAGTCAAATAAAAACAAAGAAATCCTCCGGATCCTTCCGGGGGATTTTTTGATGCATTGTTCTGGGAAAGCTGGAGCAGGCGCTTCCGGGAGGGTTTCTTCCAGCCCGCCTTTCCTCCGCAGTTTTTCATACGGATTTCCTTTCTAATTTTCATCATTGACATTTCCACGAAAAGCTTCTATACTTTTACTGACCAAGGTCAATAGCATTGCTGGGAGGTAAAAAATGGCCAGGATAAGAAAAGATCCAGAAGAACGCCGGAAAGAGCTCGTAGATATATCGGCCAGGCTGTTCAGTCAGAATGGATATGAAAAGACGATGGTACAGGATATCTGCCAGGCAGCCGGAGTCGCGAAAGGTACATTTTTCTATTATTTCCCCTCCAAGGATGCTGTATTAAAGGAAATCTTCGAGGATTGGACCTCTGATTTCATTGCTGAGTTTGTAAAGAAATCCGAATCCATGAGTGCCGTCGAAAAGCTGAATCTGTTTATGCAGATGTCTGCCCGGGAAAACGTCATCGAGCCATTGTTCGATCAGCTCTGGAAGGAGCAGTACAAGGATCTTGTCACGCAGCTCTGGCAGCGTGTCATCATCAATCGTTTCAATCCCCTGCTCCGTGAAATGATTGCTCAGGGAAACAGGGAAGGCTCCATGCATGTAGAACATACAGAGGAGTGTCTGGATTTCTTCTGGGCTCTGACGGACGGTATCTGGCCTGATGATACGCAGGAAACCATGACGGATGAAAGCATGAAAATCCGCGTCACGATTGCCGTGAAACTTTTCGAGCAGCTTCTGGGCATGGAAAAAGGGACCCTGTCTCCCTTCACAGATACGCAGGAGATCGGATCCTGACCCAATATACATCAAAAGGATGTGCATATGCTCATCCTTATTTATTTTCAGTTGTTACTGACCCAAGTCAATAAAGGAGAACGCGATGAAAAATCATAAAGTGCGGCTGCTGATGCTGGGGCTGATGCTCCTCGTATTGCTTACGATGGCATGGCGGATATTTGGAAAAGAAGATGAAGCTTCCACGAACATGCCCCTTTCCGTTTCAAGAGATACAGTAAAACTTACAACGAAACCTTCTATCAAACCTCTTCCAGGAAACGTCGAAGGTCTCACTTCCGCTATTATAAGCAGCCGTTTTTCCGGCCATGTCACCAATGTCCTGGTCGAGGACGGACAATCCGTAGAAGCCGGACAGCCTCTTTTCGTGATGGACTCCGTGGAACTCCGCAACAATCTGCGTGTCGCCCAGAACAATGTGAACCAGACGCGGGCCAGGTACAACAATGATGAGGATGAATATGAAAGATATGCTTCTCTGTACGAAAAGGGCGCCTGCTCCCGCCAGCAGCTTGAAAGTTACCACACAAAGATGCTTGCCAGCCAGGCGGACTACGATTCCGCCGAAGCCAATTTAAGCAGCGCCAGAAAGCAGGTAGCCGATGCCACCGTTGTAAGTCCCGTTTCCGGCGTCATTGCCAATAAGAACCTGACCTCCGGGCAGAACGTATCAGACGGCTCGCAGGTCATGACCGTCGAAGAGCTCGATGCCGTCCATATCGTCATCCAGGTGGAGCAGCGGGATATGGCATACCTTCACATGGGAAACAGCGTCAATATCACGGTGGATACATATCCGGACAAAGTTTTCACGGGCCATGTCAATGTGATCAGCCCCGTTGCCGGCAAGGAAAGCCGCATGTTCCAGGTGAAAATCAAGGTGGATAATCCAGGCCAGCTTTTAAAGCCGGGGATGTTTGTCCAGGCGCAGGTCAAGCTCGGCGAGCCCAGGCAGGTCCTCTCCGTCCCGATACGGTCTGTCCTTGGCCAGAAGGGCATCCGGTATGTCTTTACGGAAGAAAATGGAAAGGCAAAGAAGGTCCGTGTAGAAACCGGTGATATTATCGGTGATCGTATAGAAATCACAAAGGGCGCCTCTGAAAACATGGTCATCCTGACGGATAATCTGGACATGCTGAAAGACGGGAGCCCGCTGCAGCAGGGAGAAGCGCAATGAATTTACCTGAAATCAGCATCAGGCGCCCTGTCTTCGCGACGGTCATACTGGCCGCGCTCATCCTGATGGGCATCCTGAACTACTCAAAAATGAATGTCAATGAAATGCCTGATACGAGTTTCCCCTATGTTTCGGTATCCATTACCTATGAGGGAGCGCAGCCGGAACAGGTCGATTCGCAAGTCACCGAGAAGGTCGAAGAGGCTGTCAGCGAAGCAAAAGGCGTCAAGCATATCGAGTCCGTTTCCAGGGAAGGCGAATCCGAGGTCAATGTGGAATTCAATTTCGGCATCGATCCTTCCCAGGCCGCACAGGATGTCAGGGACAAGGTCAGCGCCATACGCGGCGATCTTCCTGATTCCGTCAAGGAGCCTGTCATTTCCCGTTATGACATGAATGCGCAGCCTGTCATTTCTGTCGCAATTACTTCAGAAACGGCAAGCCTGCGCGAGATCAGCGTCTTCGTGGAAGACGTAGTGAAGCCGCGCCTTCAGAAGATCAACGGCGTCGGCCAGCTCACGATCAATGGCCAGCAGAAAAGGGAAATCCAGCTCTTGCTGGATCAGGACCAGATGAATTCCTTCGGCCTTTCTGCTGCTGAAGTCGGCGAGCAGCTCAAACTCGTCAATCAGGATGTGCCTGCCGGAAATCTCAAGGACAGCCGGCAGCAGATTTCCGTGCGCACTGCCGGCAATTTCGATCATGTCCGCCAGTTTGATTCCGTCATCGTCGGCACCCGTGACAATACGCCCATTTACTTCTGGCAGATCGGGAGCGTTGCGGATACCATCAAGGATGTCACATCGACGGCCCGCTATGACGGGAAGCCCGCCATCGGCATTTCCATCGGAAAGCAGTCGGGCGGCAATGCCGTCAGTGTAGCGACAGACGTCAAGAAGGCTCTCAGGGAAATTTCTGCTGAGATGCCGCAGGGCATGGAACTCCATATCATCAAGGATGATGCATCGCGTATTTCCGAATCGATTACAGAAGTATGGTTCGACCTTTTCATCGGGAGCATCTTTGCCGTCCTGATTGTCTTCTGGTTCCTGGGCGACTGGCGCAGCACCGTCATCAGCGCCCTCGCCATCCCTGCCTCGATTGCATCAACCTTTTCTTTCATGAAGCTGGCCGGGTTCTCCATCAACAGCATGTCCCTTCTCGGGCTGTCGCTTTCCGTCGGGCTTCTCATCGATGATGCCATCGTCGTGATTGAAAACATCATCCGCCACCGCCAGATGGGAAAAGATGCGAGGACGGCTGCCATCGACGGCACAAAGGAAATCGCGCTGGCTGTCATGGCAACGACCTTCACTGTCGCCGCCGTCTTCCTTCCCGTCGGCTTCATGTCAGGAATCGACGGGCAGATATTCAAGGAATTCGGGCTTTCGATCGCTTTTGCCGTCATACTCTCCCTCTTTGTATCTTTTACCCTCACTCCGATGATGGCAGCCCTCTACCTCCCGGTCGGAGAGCCGTCCATGCCCAGATTCCTGAAAAAGCCCTGGCTCTTATGGCAGCGCGGTTTCAGACGTCTGACGAAATGGTATGCAAAGACGCTCCGCCTGCTTCTTCGCGGATACCGGTATCGTGTCATCGGGGCTGCCCTTAGCCTTTTCCTGATCAGCCTCTGTCTCCTTCCCATGCTGGGTTCGACATTCCTGCCTTCAACGGACCAGTCGCAATTCACGATAAAGGTACAGGCGCCTTCGGATGCCACGGTAGAGGAAATAGATAAGCAGACCGCTTTGCTTACTTCCGTTCTGGAGAAATCGCCTGAAATCAGCCATGTGTATGCATATGCCGCCAATCGCGAAGAAAATTTCTTCATCCAGCTGACTCCGAAAAAGAAGCGCAGCCATTCCCAGAAGGAAGTCATCCGGGATATCCGCCGGAAGCTGAATGCAATCCCCGGTGTACGCGCCGATTTCATCGAAAGCGAAGACAAGCCAATCGCCATTTCCATCACAGGTCCTTCCCAGTCAGAGCTTGTCCCCCTGGCCGACCATCTGCAGGAAAAGCTTGAAAAGATTCCAGGCGTCGTAGACATAGCATCGACGTACCATGCGGGTCTTCCCAAGCTGAACCTTACGCTCAATGAAGACCGTGCGAGCGATCTCGGCATTTCCTCTAGCGCACTGGGAAGCACCATGCATACGCTGCTGAACGGTTCAACCATCGGACAGTTCGACGACAAGGATGAACGGGTGGATATCCGCATGCGTCTTACAGGCGGTGAGCGGAGCCATGCAGATATGCTTAAGAAGGTATATGTGCCAAGCGATCACGAATCAGGCGGCCATCCGCTTCTTGTCCCGCTGTCCCAGGCCGCGGGCTGGCAATACTCCACCAGCGCCAGCGACGTCCGCTGTTATGACCGGCAAAAGGAAATCCGCCTTTCTGCCAATGTCGATGGCACATCTATGGGCGAGGCAAACGAGCAGTTTTTCGAGAGCATCGAAAAGATCCAGCTTCCTGCCGGATATGCTGTCGGGCAGGCCGGTGCAGGAAACGACATGGACGATTCCTTCTCCAATATGGCAATGGCGCTCGCCCTGGCGGTTGCTTTCATTTTCATGATCCTGGCCGCCCAATTCGAAAGTTACAGCGAGCCTTTTGCCATCATGTTCTCCCTCCCTCTTGCCATGATCGGCGCTCTGGCAGGCCTCTTCATCGCGGGGAGCGAACTGAGCCTGGTTTCTCTCATCGGTATCATGATGCTGATGGGTCTTGTCACGAAGAATGCCATCCTTCTTATTGATTTTGCCAAGAAGCGCATGCAGGCTGGATTATCCTGCGAAGAAGCGCTCGTTGAGGCCGGCACCATCCGTCTCCGCCCTATCCTCATGACGAGTATCGCCATGATTTTCGGCATGCTCCCCATTGCCTTAGGTATCGGCCCCGGTGCTGAAACCCGCGCTCCGATGGCACATGCCATCATCGGAGGCGTCACCACGTCCACCCTTCTTACGCTCGTCGTTGTTCCTGTGATTTATGACCTGATCCATCATTGGAAACAAAAAGATAAAAAGTAAGACATTCCTGACCTGATTCGCCGCGGACCTTCTTCCACGCTGCCGGACGGGACGCCCGAATTCTCCACAAAAAAAGAGTCATGAAGATGAATGTTCATTTTCATGGCTCTTTTACATTTATATTCCAACTCACAGTCCTTCAATGATTGCAAGGATCTTTTTGAGGACTTCTTCTTCACTTCCGTGGTTGCCTATGATAGTATCGGCGGCATTCCGGTAGAGGGTGATTCGTTCCTGATAAAGGTCGTAGACTTTCTGGGGGCCGTCTTTGAGGAGCGGGCGTTTTTCTACTTCTACGTCGCTGGCAATATCTTTGGCGTCGCGATCAAGGAAGAAGATGTGGCCGTTTTTCTTGAGGTTCTCTATGTTGACCTCTCTTTTGATGACGCCGCCTCCGGTGGCTATGACGAGGTTTTCTTTTTCGGAGAGGTCCCGGATGGTCCTTTCTTCAGCGTCGCGGAAGGCGTCTTCGGAAATGGCGAAGAGGGAGGCGATGGTTCTTCCTTCTTTTTCCTCAAGATAGTCATCGGCATCGATGAAGGGGCGGCCGAGTCTTTCGGCGATGGCTTTGCCGAAGGTAGTCTTGCCGCTTCCGGGCATGCCAATCAGGATGATGTTCCTCATAGGCCTGCCTTCTTTTCTCTGGCCTTTTCTGCTTCGACGCGTTCTTTCTGGAGCTGTTTCATTTCTTCGACGATTTCCATGGCGACGAATTCGGGAATATCATGGCCGAGCCAGATTTCTTCGGCGCGGATGGCCTGCATGACGAGCATGTAGAGGCCGTTCGACTTGTCGGCATTCATGGCATCGGAGAGGAGTTTTGTCTCGGAGGGGTTGTAGATGAGGTCGATGACCTTGTCGAAGCGTTCAGCGACCTCGGCAGGCACGGGGGAGAAGCCTGCTTTCGGGTACATGCCTACGGGGGTGGCATTGACGAGGAGGTAGCCGTCTTCCTGATTGAGGATGCTGTAGTCGATGATGAGGCAGTCTCTCTTTTCTGCAAATTCCTGGAAGGATTCATCGACGGCCTCAGGGCAGCGGCTGACGATGAGGATGGCGCCTGCGCCTCTGTCGTGGAGGCACTGGACGACGGCGCGCGAGGCTCCGCCATGGCCCATGACGAAGACTTTCTTGTTTTTGACGTCGGCTGCTATTTTGTCGAGCGTTCTGGCAAAGCCATCATAGTCGGTGTTGTAGCCGTATCTTTTGCCGTCACGGACAGCGACGGTATTGACAGCGCCGATGGTCCTCGCTTCAGGGGATATTTCGTCCAGAAACGGCATGATATCCGTCTTGTAAGGGATGGTGACGTTGAAACCGTCCATGTTTTCAAGGAGGGATTCGACGGTATCATTCAGATTCATTCTGGCAATGGGAAGCAGGTTGTAGGTGCCGCGGATGCCCAGTTTTTCAAAAATCTTCTGATGTATTTCAGGGGAAAGGCTGTGTCCCAGCTTTTCTCCGATAAGCCCAAGTTTCATCGCAGCTCCTTTCTTTCCTCTTCACTGATACAGGAAGGATAGTTTCCCAGTATTTTGAAATAGGTGCACATCGATTCGAGGCCTTTCAGCGTGTGCTGGTTGGACGGGTCCATGAGCCGGCCGGTGACGTCGATGTGGAAGAAATATTCGAAAGGCCGCCCTGCCATGGGACGGGATTCGAGGTGTGTCATGTTCATGCCGCCGTAAAAGAAGTAGCCAAGGACGTGGTAAAGGGCCCCCGGCTCGTGGCGTACGGCAATGACGAGGGTGATCTTGTCGGACTTTTCCGTGATTTCCATGTGCGGCCCGATGACGAAGAAGCAGGTGCAGTTGCTGTCGTTGAAGAAAATATTTTCCTTCAGGATGGAAAGGCCGTACAGCTTGGCAGCAGCCCTTCCTGCGACAGCCGCCTGGTTCTTCTTCCCGTCCTCTGCGACCTTCTCGGCGCTCCTTGAGGTCGAGAAATACGGCTTCAGCGTCCAGTCCCTGTGCTCATTGAAGAAGGGACGGCACTGGGCAAAGCCCTGCGGATGCGAGTAGACGGTGTCGATATCCTCGATCGTCGCGCCCGGCACGCCCAAAAGGTTGTGCTCGATCTTGATCAGCTGCTCGCCGACGACGGCGCAGTCATACTTCATGATGAGGTCATAGACTTCGGTGATGCCGCCGGTCGAGGAGTTCTCGATGGGGACGACGCCGTAATCGATGGCGCCTTCGGAGACGGCTTTGAGGACGTCTTCAAAGAGCGGGTAGTAGTGCTCTTCTCTCTCCCTTTCACCGAACTGGCGCTCCATGGCTTCATACGTGTAGGATCCCTTCGCGCCGTAGCATCCGACGCGGAGTTTTTTCATTTCATCGGCCATAGTGGTACCTCCTTCCCGTGAGAAGCAGGTCCAGAAGGACGAAGGCAGCGGCATTCTCGACGACAGGAATGGCGCGCGTGACGATGCAGGGGTCATGGCGTCCGCCGATCGAAAGCATCGTGTCCTCTTTCTTGGAAATATCGACTGTCTCCTGCCGTTTTCCGATGGAGGCCGTCGGCTTGATCGTGACGGTGAAGCGGAGCGGGTTCCCGTTGGAAATGCCGCCCAGGACGCCGCCGTTATGATTCGTGATCGTCTTCACTTTCCCGTTTTCATAGCGCATGGGGTCATTTGCTTCCGAGCCTCTCATGCCGGCGAGCGTTTCTCCGTCGCCAAAGGAAATGGATTTCACGGCCGGAATGGAAAATGCCATGTACGCCATTTCGCTTTCGAGGGAATCAAAGAAAGGTTCGCCCATGCCGACAGGAAGGCCGATGGCCATGCATTCGATCTGTCCGCCGACGGAGTCCCCTTCCTTCTGTGCGGCAAGGATGGCTTCTTCCATCGCTGCCCCCTGCTCGCCGTCAATGACGGGAAGGCGCATGGAGGAAAGTTTCTCAAAAAGATCCCGTTCTTCGCCCATCGGGTCGAAGGGGAAATCCATAATGCCTGCGACGGAAAGCGCATGGGCGCCGATCACGATGCCCTCCTTGGCAAGGATCTGCCTGGCAATCGCGCCGGCAAAGGTGAGGGGCGCGGTGATGCGTCCGGAGAAGTGGCCGCCTCCCCTGTAATCATTGTATCCGTCATATTTCACATGGCCCGTGTAGTCGGCATGGCCCGGGCGCATGGCATCCTTCAGGCGGCTGTAGTCCTTCGAATGCTGATCGCCGTTCCTGATCTGCATCGCAAGGGAATCCCCTTCCGTATGCCCGTCAAAGTAACCGGAAAGGATTTCGAATTCATCCTTTTCCTTCCTTGGCGTTGAGAGAGGCGAAGAACCCGGAGCGCGGCGGCGCATTTCAAAGGAGACCTTGTCCCAGTCGATGGTAATCCCGGCAGGAAGGCCGTCGATGACACAGCCGATGGCGGTCCCGTGGGATTCGCCGAAAATGGTGAGATGAAGCGTGTTTCCGAATGTATTTCCCATTAGCCCTCCTTATTCTTTGATGACTTCAGGCGGAATGCGGGAAATCGAGGCCAAATCGTCCCAGAAGCCCGGGTACGACTTGGCGACGGCTTCGGCGCCTTTGATGATGAGCGGTTCCTTGCAGCGGGGCGAGATGGAGGCAAGAGCCATGGCGATGCGGTGGTCGTTCCAGGAGGAAACGGTGCCTCCGGTAAGGGCCGGCACGCCTTCAATGATAAGGCCGCTCTTCGTTTCTTCTACCATCGCGCCGATCTTATTCAGCTCGACAGCCATTGCATGGAGGCGGTCAGATTCCTTCAGGCGGACGCGGGCTGCATTGACGATTTCCGTCTTTCCTTTGCTGACAGAAACCAGCGCCGCCAGAACGGGAACGAGATCCGGACAGTCCCTGGCATCGATCACCGTTCCCTCTGTCTGGCACTCGACGGCAATGATGTCGTCATGCTCGAAAGCAAGGAATGCATTCATGCGGATCAGAATATCGAGGATCGCGCGGTCGCCCTGACGGGAATTTCTTGTGAGCCCCTTCAGCTTGACCGTCCCTCCGGAAAGTCCGGCTGCGAGCCAGAAAGCAGCCTGCGAGTAGTCGCCTTCGACAACGGTGTCTGCCGGCTCGTACTCCTGCGGGCCGAAGACTTCATAATGGCCTGCCCGGCGGAGCGTCAGCGCGATATTTCTCTTCCTCATCGTGTCGATCGTCATATTGATGTAGCCTTCCGACTCGACTTCAGTCGTGCTTTCCAAAGCGGAGCCTCCTTCAAGGAGCGGAAGGATGAAGAGGATGCCCGTGAAGAACTGCGAGCTCACATTTCCCGGGAGCTCGAAAAGGCCTCCTTCCCATTTCCCTTCAACGGTCAGTGGAAGGCCGCCGGATTCAGCCTGGTATGTGATGCCTTTTTCATCGAAAAGATCGTAGTAAGGCGTGAGCGGTCTTTCAGACAGGCGCCCGCGGCCGGTCCACTGGACGCGGTTTCCTGAATAAATGCCGATCGGGATGAGGAAACGAAGCGTCGAGCCTGATTCGCCGGCATCGGCGATGATTGTCCCTTCCTGCTTTTTGAGGCCGCCCGTGACATGGATGAGGGTTTCTTTCTCTCCTTTTTCCACATCGATGACAGCGCCGAACTGGCGGAGGATGCGGATGGTCGCTTCGATGTCTTTGGACATGGTGACGTTCCGGAGTATCGACGAACCTTGGGCAAGCGCGGAGGCGATGAGCTCCCTGTGTGTCATGCTCTTTGACGCGGGAACGTGGATCGTGCCGTCCAATGTCTGCGGTGTGATTTTGATAATCATGATGCACCTGCTATTCTGTGACGATGTATTTCTCAAGCTCTGCCGTCTTCACTTTGAGGAGGTGAGCTTTTCCAATCTTATCCAGTACGACGAGGGTGATTTCTCCGCCGCGCCGCTTCTTGTCATGCATGATCTGCGGGATAAGCTCCAGAGCAGGGACAGCAATCGAAGTCGGAAGGGAGAGATGACGGACGGCGCGGATGACGCGTTCTGCCGTTCCCTTCTCCGTGATGCCCAGCTTTTCCGTCTGCTCAGTCAGAAGGCACATGCCGATCGCAACGCCTTCGCCGTGGGTGTAGGTCGAGTAGTTGAAATACCTTTCGATGGCATGGCCGATCGTATGGCCGAAGTTCAGCATCTGACGGCTGCCATTGTCGTAGCGGTCTTCCTCGACGAATTTCTTCTTCTGAAGGACGCTCCTAAGGATGATTTCCTCCATATGATTCCGGAGATCTTCTTCGCTTCCGATATTTTCCAGAAGCTCGAAGAGTTCGGGATCGCCGATGCATCCGTATTTCAGGGCTTCTGCGAGGCCGTCATGGACGTAGCGCGTGGGAAGTGTATCGAGGAGATCGGGGTCGATGAAGACGCCCTTTGGCTGGTAGAAAGCACCCGCCAGATTCTTGCCGCCGGGAAGGTCGATGGCGACTTTTCCGCCGACCGAGCTGTCGATCTGCGCAAGAATCGTCGTCGGCACCTGGAAGAAGGGTACGCCCCTCATGTAGGAGGCCGCCGCAAATCCGCCAAGATCGCCCGGGACGCCGCCCGAGAAGGTGACGATCGCATCGTCCCTGGAAAGGTTGAAGTCGCAGAGCTCATTGTAGACGCCTTCGAGGACGTGGATATTCTTATTCTCCTCGCCGGCCGGCATTTCAATGATGCGCACGTGAAAATCGCCCTGCTGCAGGGATTCGCGGATCTTGTCCCCGTAAATCGCCTGGACATGGTTGTCCGTGATGACGGCGATCTTCTGCGCCTTCGTCAGTTTCCTGATCTTTTCCCCGATATGAGGAAGAAGCCCTCTTTCGATTTCAATCTTGTACGATTCTTTCCCTAGATCCATATTTACTACTGCCATGGCTGTCCCATTCCCTTCTTCTCCGGCCCGCTTCCGAAAGGAAGGTCCGTATGCTGTCTTCATTCTTTTCTTCGATGGCACGCCGCAGCGTTTCAAGCGCTGCCTCGAACCGTTCGATTTCTGTAAGGACATTTTCCCTGTTCGACAGGAAAAGCGATGTCCAGAGTTCTTCATTGATATCTGCCACGCGCGTCTCGTCCCTGAAGGAGCCGCCGGTGAAGCGGTTCGTGTCCTTCCTGTAGGAGGCGCTGTTCATCAGAGCCGCTGCCGCTGCGTGGGGCAGGTCGCTCGTGTATGCGATGATCTCATCATGCTCATGGGCCGTCACGGCCGGAGCATGCGCGCATCCAAGCGCCCTGATCATCTCTTCGATGAGTGCGACATTTTCCTTCCTGTTTGATCGCCTGGGGATCACGATGTAATTCGCGCCCTTGAAAATATCTGCCGATGCCTGTGAAAGGCCTGCGCCTTCCCTGCCGCACATGGGGTGTCCGGAAATGAAATCCTGCGTCGGAAGGATCAAAGACTCTGCAATGTCTGCAAAGCCGTCCTTGACGCCTGCGATATCGGTCAGGATGGCATCCCTGGCAAGAAGAGAAAGATTCTCTTCCAGGAATGCTTTCGTCGCTTTCTCCGGCGTGCAGAAGACGATGATCCTGCACTCTTTGAGATCCTTTGGATCTGCGGAATCGATGATTCCCATCCGGAGCGCTTCTTCCGCACTCTTCGTGCGGTTGATCCCGATAACCCTGTTTCCGATTTCCTTGAACCGTTTGGCGAAAGAACCTCCCATAAGGCCCAGCCCGATGACGCCGACGGTAATCTTGCTGAAGTCACTTGTACTCATATTCTCCCTTTTCTTTCTGCCTGACTATGAAATTCACTGATTCTTACTCTATTGTATACGAAAATGAAAATCCGTGGAAATAGTATTTTTTCCTGTTCTGCTCTGCTTCTATATTTATTTTTATACTATATATACTGCGGATTTCCTTCTGCTATGGATTTTCTTCTTACAGTTCACGTCCGACGATCGGTGCGATTTCGCGGAGCTTCTTCATCATATGGTCGAAGGTCTCCGGCGTGATGGATTCAGCGCCGTCGCACCATGCATTTTCCGGATCGTTGTGGACTTCGCACATGATGCCGTCTGCGCCGGCTGCAATGGCTGCCATGGCCATGGATTCGACCATCCATCTCTTGCCCGTCGCATGGCTGGGATCGACGATGATCGGCAGGTGGCTCATGCGCTTCACGGCGGCGATGGCGGAAAGGTCGAGCGTATTTCTTGTCGCCTTTTCGAAGGTGCGGATGCCTCTTTCACAGAGGATGACATTGTGGTTGCCCTCGCTCATGATGTATTCGGCGCTCATCAGCCATTCCTCGATCGTGGCTGACATCCCTCTCTTCAGGAGGACCGGCACATTCAGACGGCCGACGGCTTTCAGAAGGTCGAAGTTCTGCATGTTTCTGGCGCCGATCTGGATGAGATCGATCTTCTTTTCAAGGAAGGTGCCGATCTTGTCTGCGCTCATGAGCTCAGTGACGACAGGAAGGTCATTGTCACGGGCGGCCGAGAGGAGAAGGTCGAGACCTTTTTCACCGAGTCCCTGGAAAGAGTACGGGGAGGTCCTTGGCTTGAATGCGCCGCCGCGAAGGATGGCTGCGCCGGATTTCTTCACTTCTTTCGCAATGCCGTGGATCTGCTCGGGCGTTTCAATCGAGCAGGGTCCTGCCATGACGACGAGCTTCTTTCCGCCGACCTTGACGCCGGAGACATCGACGATCGTGTCCTCCGGATGGAAAGCGCGGCTCGCTCTCTTGTACGGCTCCTGCACGCGCATGACGCGGTCGACCCATTCGTGGCCCATGAAATCCCTCTCATCCAGGGCCGATGTGTCTCCCACAAGTCCCAGTACGACTTTTCTTGACCCGGTGCTCTTGTCGATCTGGAATCCTCTGTCCTCGAGAGATTTCACCATACGTTCAATTTCCAGTGCCAGTGTGTTTTCCTTCATAACGATAATCATAATAATCCTCCTTGCCCCTTGGGCGCTCCATCCGCTTCTGCGGTTTCTTTGGTCTTGCTCTATGCTTCCATCCTGCTTCCGGGTAATAAAAAAAGGACAGGCTCTCCTGAGTCTGTCCTGATCGTCCGGTAAAGGGTAGGGTTATGGCTCATGAGACGGGTACGCTAAATAGCCGCGGGTAAAGTAATAACCGCGGTAATAAACGTATGCTGCTGCCATAGCTGCCTGTCTCATGATGACCCCTCCCTTCTTAGATGTTGGCTTAGTATAGGCTGATTTGGGAAATCCTGTCAAATAGTATGCATAAATCGCATGAAATATTTATCATATGCCGCACAAGGCATGGAAATCAGTTTCCTGAACGGATTGTTTCCTACGGGACGTCGAGTTCTCGCCCACGTATATCGACCGTTTTAGATTGAAAAAATGACTCATTTAAGTTAGAATATTATTAAAGGAAATTGCCCGATTTCTCAAAGGAGACCGGGCTTTTTGCTGAACAAGCAAAAGGAACAAGAACCTCATGACGAATTCATATAACAAAACTTACTTGAAAATCGCGCTGCCTGCCGCCTTTGAAGGGCTCTTCATGATCCTTCTCGCTTCGACAGACCTCATCATGGTCGGCACGCTCGGAGCTCTCCCGATCGCAGCAGTCAGCATTTTCGCCCAGCCAAGACTCGTGCTCCTATGCTTCTCAAGATCGCTGGCCTCCTCTGTGACGCTCCTTGTCTCAAGGAAAGCAGACGAAGCAGGAAAAGAGGCATCTTCTTCCATCATGAAGAAATCCCTCACTGTCTGCGCGCTCCTTCTTGGCCTGCTCCACATCCTTTTCTTCCTTTTCCTGGAAGATATCCTCTACCTCATGGGAGCGACATCGGATTACATTTCTCTGGCCATGGACTACAGCGTCCCGGCCCTCATTGCGACATACTTCACCTCGCTGACGCTGATCCTTCAGGCCGTGCAGCTCGGCTATGGCAAGACGGCTGTCATCATGAATACGAACGTGGCAGGAAATATCATCAATGTCATGCTGAACTTCGTCCTGATCTTCGGCATCGGCCCCGTCCCGGCCATGGGAGTCGCCGGTGCGGCGATCGGCACTGTCTTTGCCACCCTCTTTACTCTCATTGCGACAACACTGGTCCTGAAGAACGATCAGTTCTTCGCAGAAGGATCCTATGTCCCTGACAAAGATTATTTCCGCCAGATCCTTCCGATCTTCGGCAGTATCTTAAGCGAACAGGGCAGCGAAAGAGCCGGCATGGTCATCTTCTCCCGCATGGCGGCAGGCCTCGGCCCCATTCCTTTTGCCATCCACAGCGTCTGCATGAATATCTGCGACATTTACTGGGACTTCATCACGGGCTTCGGCAAGGCAAGCATGGTCACCGCCGGACAGTCCTGCGGCCGCGGCAGTGAAGAAGACTGGAAAGCCTACAAGAAGAGTGGCATGCGCCTTTCCTTCTACATGTCCTGTGCTGTTTTTCTCCTGACGCTCATTTTCAGGAATGAAATCTTCACCATCTACTCCGGCGACGGCATCGCGCCTGAAGCCGCTTCCATCATCATGATCTTCGTCGCCTTCGTTTCCTTCCCGGAAGCCTACGGCATCATCGGATCTTCTATCCTGCGCGGCAGCGGAAGGACGGCGGAAGTCGCTGCTTACTCCTTCTTCTCCGTGACGCTCCTGCGCCCAATCATGACCGGCCTCTTCCTCTACGGCTTCGGCCTCGGCCTCACCGGCGTATGGATGGCACTCGTCCTCGACCAGATGATCCGCGCCACCTGCGCAGGCTATTTCATGAGGAAACTCAAAGCCCGCGGCTGGGACAGGATCCTCGCCGACATGGCTTAATATGGCACAGCATTTACGCCCATTTCATGGGCGTTTTTTCTTTCTTCATGCTATAATGAAAGCAAAGAGAGCATACTTGAAGGAGGAACGGATTATGGAAAAAATCCACATCAATCTGGGAAGCGATTCCTACGACGTCCACATTGAAAACGGACTGATCGACAAAGCAGGCTCCGCCATCGCGGACCTGACCGGCGCTGAAAAAGCAGCCGTCATCACAGAAGACACTATCGACAAGCTGTACGGCATGCGTCTCGTCAGCTCACTGGAAAAAGCAGGCATCAAGGCGAAAATGATCGTCGTGCCCGGGACGGAAAAATCCCGCTCCCTTCCGATCGTCAACAGCATCTACGGAGCGCTGGCAGACTTCGGCCTTGGAAATGACGATATCCTGATTGCATTGGGCGGCCGCATCGTCGGCGACGTCACCGGATTTGCAGCAGCTACCTGGCACAGGGGCGTGCGCTACATCCAGTTCCCGACATCCGTCCTCTCGCAGATCGGAAGCGCCATCGGCGGAAAGGTCACACTGGACATCACAGCCGGCAAGAACCTCGTAGGCATGTTCTACCAGCCTGCTGCCGTCTACATCGACCCCTCCATGGCGAAATCCCTCCCGCGCCGCTACCTCCACAACGGGCTTGGCGAAGCCGTGAAACTGGGCTGCGTCGCTGACAAGGACCTCTTCGAACTCTTCGAAAAAGCAGGCTCTGACATGGACATCCTCCGCGTCCTTCCGGAAATCATCCAGAGATGCGTAGCCATCAAAGCCCACTATGTAGAAATCGACCCGGGTGCGAAAGGCGAACGCCGCATCCTTGACTTCGGCCACACTATCGGAGGCGCCATCGAACGCTGCTACCGCTATGATGATGCCAAAATCACCCACGGCGAAGCCACAGCCATCGGCATGAACCTCATGACCCGCCGCTCTGAACTCCTGGGCCTCACAGAACAGGGCACCTCAGAACGCCTTGAATACGTCCTGAAATCCCTCTCCCTTCCGACGACCGTCAACATCCCGGATGAAATCCTCACTGCCCAGATGTACAAAGACAAACGCATCACCGAAGGAAAAATCCAGCTGACACTCCTCAAGAGAATCGGAGAAGGCTTCCTCCACACCGTACCCGTCGAAGAACTTCCAAGGTACGTGAAGACGAAATAAGAAATCAAAGAAAGGAGCCGTGAAAACGAGTGATCGTCATTCACAGCTCCTTTTGTGTTAGTCTTTTATCAAAAAGGATCTGATATTTTGGAAATCCGTGTACTCCGTTATTTTCTTGCCGTCGCGCAGGAAGGAAGCGTGACGAGGGCGGCGCAGGCACTGCACCTGACGCAGCCGACGCTTTCCCGCCAGATCAGGGAGCTCGAAGAAGAACTCGGGCAGACGCTTTTCTCAAGAGGCGGGCGCGAGCTGTCTTTGACACGCGAAGGACTGCTCCTCCGGCAGCGGGCTGAGGAAATCGTGGGCCTGGCCGAGATCACGGAGAAGGAATTCCGTTCCCTTGGCGAGAAGACAGTAAGCGGCGACCTTTCGATCGGCTGTGGGGAAAGCAAAGCGCTGTCCTTCGTGACAGATGCACTGAAGTCACTGCAGGATGAGCATCCGCTGATCATTCCTCACTTCTTCAGCGGAAACGGAGAAATCGTCATGGACCGCCTCGACAAGGGCCTTCTCGATTTCGCCGTCCTCATGGGCGCGGAAAATACTGAGCGGTACTACTCCCTCCCTCTTCCCAACCATGACACATGGGGCCTTCTCATGAGCAAGGATGATACGATGGCACAAAAGAAGGCCATCACGGCAGAAGATCTTCTGGATATCCCGCTCATCCTTTCCTCCCAGTCGCTCTCCCGCGACGAGCTTTCCGGCTGGCTCGGATTTCCCATGAGCCGCCTCCACATCGCCGCGACGTACACGCTCCTTTTCAACGGCTCCCTCATGGTCCGCTCGGGCCTGGGCTATGCCCTCTGCTTCGACCACATAGCACCGTCAGGAAAGGACAGTCCCTTCGCCTTCCGTCCTCTCTCGCCGCTCCTCACCTCGCCCCTTTCCCTTGTCTGGAAAAAGCATCAGATCCTATCCGCCCCGGCAGAAGCCTTCCTCGCAAAGATCCGGGAAGCAGGGGAGAAATAATAAAAACGCTGTGAAATCACGATTCGATTTCACAGCGTTTTTTATTAGGTTCATACGCAAAACCACACAACCGGCTTGCAGCCGATGGAACTTCACCCCTTCAGCTGCTCCGCATCAGCTCCCCCGTGGGGGCGCCTTTCGAAATCACGATTCGATTTCACGGCGTTTTTTATTGGTCTGCTTAAAATCCTATTTCCTCAGTCCTTCAGGTACTTGGTGAAGAATTCGGTCAGTTTGTTCCACGGGATAAGGTCGGTCTTGTCGTAGAGGTCGACGTGGCCTGCGCCTTTGACGTAGTAGAGTTCCTTCGGTTCCTTGGCTCTTCTGTATGCGTCTTCGCTGAATTCCTTGGAATGCGCTTTGTCGCCTGTGATGAAGAGCATCGGACGAGGAGAAATGGTGTCAATGTCTTCAAACGGGTAGAAGTTCATGAACTTCACGTTGCTGACGAGTGTCGGATGCGTGGTGTGTTCCGGATCTTCGCCGGGGGTGGTGTAGGAGCCGCGGGTGGTGCGGTAGAAATCATAGAATTCCTTCTGGATCGGATTCGTATCCGCATCGATGGCATGGGTCGTGCCGCTGGTATACGCGGTCGGTGCACCATCGACTTCTGCCCAGCGTTCCTTGGCTGCTGCCTCAAGCACTGCCTTTCTCTGCTCGATACTCTGGGATTTATTCAGGCCCCAGCGGTTGGCATTGCCCATGTTGTACATGCTGACGGTCGCAACGGCCTTGATGCGCGGATCGATCTTGGCTGCGCTGATAACGAAGCTGCCGCTTCCGCAGATGCCAAGGACGCCGATCTTGTCACGATTGACGAAGCCCTGTGTCCCCAGGTAATCGACAGCGGCACTGAAGTCTTCAGCATAGGTGTCAGGATTGACGCTGTTTCTCGGTGTTCCTGCGCTCTGTCCCCAGTAAGAAAGGTCGATGGCGAGAGTGACGAAGCCCTTCTCTGCCATTTTCTGTGCGTAAAGATCCGAGCTCTGTTCCTTGACAGCGCCCATCGGATGTCCGACGACGATAGCCGGCAGCTTTTCGCCTGCTTTCAGATTCTTCGGCACGAAAAGATTTCCTGCGACCTTCATGTCATAGATATTGTTGAAGAAAACGGTCGTCTTCGTGACCTTGTCACTCTTGTAGAAATTGTCCGGATGACCGGCTGTATCTGTCGCTTCCGGCGTTACCTTCGGCAATGGTGCAAAGAAATCTGCGGCCTGTGCCTGTCCGCCAAGACCGAGAAGAAATGCGGCAGTACCGCAGCAAATCAAAAATTTCATCTTATTCATTTTAATTGACTACCCCTCCCTGGAGCAATGCGAAACGGCTTTCAGAATTGGCCGTCCGCCAGAATATACAAAATGCGCTGATGACGGCAAAAGCCATGCCGCCCCAGACGATTGAAGCTGTTCCCGCGCGGTCGATCAAGAGTCCGCAGAACATCGAAGCCGCCATCGTCCCGATATTGGCCGCCGTCAGGAAAAGCCCGTTGGCAAAAGCCTTCGCCTCCGGAGCCGCTGTTGTCAGCCAGTACTGGTTCATATTGGCGTTCACGCCGCCCGCAATCCCCCAGAAAAGGATGAGAGCCGGCATGAGAATCGCGGAATGCCCGGCAAAAAGCATCACCGCATAAATCGCAAGAATCACAAAAGGAAATGCCTGTACGGAAGAAACCGGCCAGCGGATGATGATTCTGCCTGAGAAATAGCTTCCGATGACATTGGCGATCCCGTACACGAAGAGAAGCGCGGAAACCATCGCGCCGTCCAGCATCGTCACGCGGCCCAGATAATCAGCGAGGTAAGAGAATACGCCGAATACCGAACCATTCATGAAGACGACCGCCAGAAGCGCCTGCCAGACGACAGGTTTCTTCAGTACAGAAAGCTGGCTCCCGTACCCCGGTACATGTGCAACCGGCATCGAAGGAATCCAGAACACGGTGGCCACGAAAGCCAGAGCCGTCACCGCCGCAAAGAAGAGCAGCGATGCTTCCAGCGAGAACGCCGAAGCCAGGAAATTGCTGACCGGGACCCCGACAACCATGCCTGCCGCCGTACCGATCATGACCTTCCCCACCGCATCAGGCCCCTCTCCGGGAGGCGCCGCATCCGCTGCCGCCGCAAACGCCAGCGAGCAGTAGACAGGATGGAAGAAAGCAGGAATGATCCTGGCAGCCAGAAGGACATCAAACGAAGTCGTGAAAGCGGAAATCAAATTGGCAATGACGAAAACCGCCAGCACGAAGAGCATCACATACTTCCGGTTGAACCGCGAGAAAAGCAGCGGCATCGTAGGTCCCGCCCCTGCCACGACAAGAGCAAAAAGACTCACCAGAAGTCCGGCCTTCGAAACCGTCACACCGAACGTCTCCGAAATCGCCGGAAGAATCCCGATCACGCCCATCTCCGTATTCAGAATTCCGAACACACCGACAGCCAGTATGAAAAGAAAAACACGAAGCTGTTTCATAAATACCCCCTTTTGACATATAGTATATCTTCCATATATATTTGATAGCAAATACCTATTGATTTTAAAAATATATGCCTGTGAGGCATGGAATCGGAGGGAATAAAAAAGAGAAAGAGAAAAACCATACAACCGAGCTGTCGCTCGAAGAAATGAACTTCATTCGGTCCCTCCGGGACCACCTTCCTCTACGAGGCAAGGCCAAAGGCAATTCTTCCCCTGACGGGGACGCCCCATTGCGCTTAAAACCGTGTCCCTATATTTCCCACGAAAAAAAGACCACATCTCTGCGGTCTTTTTTTGCTTTTCTTTTTATTTTTCTTCTTCAGATGCTTCTGTTTCAGCTTCTGCGAAGGATTCCTGTGCTGCGCCATCGCCGAGAAGGGCTTTCATGCGGTCGAGTTCATCGATCGCTGCGAGGGCGAGTTCGAGGTCTTTTCTGATCTTGCCTACGTAGGATTTCATATTGCCTTCGGTCTGCATCATGTTGTGGATGAGGGTGCGGCGGTAGTCCTGCGCGTCTTTGATCTGCTTTTCGCTGTCGGCCTTGGCGTTGGCGACGAGGATATCTGCGTTTCTGCGCGCGTTCTTCTTCACGTTTTCAGCGGTGTCTTTGGCGAGCTGCAGGGTGGCAGTCATTGTTTCGGAGATCTTTTCATAATTGGCCAGTTTTGCTTTCATCTGGTCAAGTTTTTCTTCCATTTCGCGGTGTTCACGATAGATGCGTTCGTAGTCAGCGACAATCTGGTTCAGGAAATCATTGACTTCCTCTTCGCTGTAACCACGGACGGTGGCTTTCGTGAACTGCTTATTATGGATGTCCATTGGTGTAATCATAATTTGCCTCCTTGGGGGGAATTCTTTCCCCATTTTACTGTCTATCCGGCGTTTCGGCAAATTCTTTTTTGTCAAAGCGTGGAGATGGCATGAAAATTGCCCATCTATTTTGCTTTTTCCTTACAGAAATGGAAGTACTGTGCATTACTGTATTTATCGTCTTCCCAGGCGGCAGCGCATGAAAATTTTCCCGAAAAGCCATGCGGTCGCGGCTGTATAGATCATGCCGGGAGCGGCTGCGATGAGCATGACTTCGAGCCCCTTCCCAAGGAGGAAGTACATGAGGACGCGGGCAGCGGCGCTTCCCATGGGCCCGGAAATCACGTAGAATACGCGGCTGTCTCCAAGTGCCAGCCACACAAGGCCGACGACGACGCGGAATGTCATGGCGACGGCGACGTTCAGGATGGTCGCTGTCCCCATCGTCATGCTGAGGAGGGATGCAATAATCCCTGCGATCAGGTATTTCTTAAATCCAAAGACGCCGCAGATGGCGACGGCAATCGGGGCTGAGAGCTGGAACTCAGTCCCCGGGACAAGGCCCGGGATGCGGAAGACTCCGCTGACGGCTATGAGAACGGAAAGCATCGCTGTCTCACAGATATCCACGATCCATTGTCTCTCTCCTGTCACGGTCATAAGGTGCTCCTTTCGATGGCTAGGGCAGGGGGAAATGCGCTTTCATGACCGCAGCAGCGCGGTCCAGTTCTACTTTCGTGTGAGCCGCGGTCACGGTCAGGCGGATGCGGCTCGTCCCGGCAGGCACCGTCGGTGGACGGATGGCAGAGAGAAGGATGCCCTCCTCAATGCAGCGGGAGGCGTATGCGAGCGTCTTTTCCTCTTCGCCCAGTATGATGGGAATGATCGGAGTGTCACTTGGCTCTACGGGAATCCCCGCTTCTGCCAGCTTCTCCTTCATGTACCGGGTATTCTCCATCAAGCGTCCCACGAAGCGCTCCGGCTCGCGCTCCAGAAGACGTAAAGCTGCCAGCGCCGTCATCCCGGTCACGGCCGAGATGGACGTAGAGAAAATGAACGGCCTTGAAACGTTCCTCAGGTAATCACAGATTTCCCTTGTCGCAGCAGCATAGCCGCCCTCAGCGCCGAGCGCTTTGGACAGCGTCCCCACCTGGATATCTATGCCAGAGACGTGGAAATGCTCCGCAGAGCCCCTTCCGGTCTCACCGATCACGCCGACACCGTGCGCATCATCGACGATGAGGCAGGCATTGTATTTTTCCTTGAGGCGGATCAGGTCCGGGACCGGCGCGATGTCACCGTCCATCGAGAACACCCCGTCTGTCACGATGAAACGCTGCCCGCTCACAGGCGTATTTTTCAAGAGTTCTTCCAGAGCAGCCATATCCGAATGCGGATAAATGACCGTGCGGGCGCGGGAAATCCTGCATCCGTCGACAATGGAGGCGTGATTCAGTGCGTCCGAGAAAATGACATCGTCCTTGCCGCCGAGGGCATAGAGGACGCCCAGGTTCGTCATGTAGCCTGTATTGAAAATGACAGCATCTTCTGCATGCTTGAAAGAAGCGAGCTCCTTTTCCAGATCTGAGAGCTCAAAGACAGCGCCCGATGTCAGACGCGCACCGCCCGAGCCCGTGCCCCAGCGTACGGCATCCCTGGCCGCTTCCTGGACCTCCGGTTCATGCGTCATGCCAAGGTAATCATTCGAATTAAAGACAATGCACTCCGATCCATCCCGGCGGACACCTTTCGACGCCGTCACCATGCGAAGATCCTGCACCCTGCGGAAGCGCCCTTCTTCACGGATTTCATCCAGCGCTTTTCCCATATTTTCAAGTCTCATTTGATAACCTCACCAATACCGTCTGATTCTGCATATAGTCTTCATAAAGAGCGACATCTGTCCCGTGCTTCACGAAGAAAACGCGCCCGCCGACCGGATCGCCCTTGTCTTTCATCACCGTAATGCGGCCATAGCCGTGGAGCGGCGAACCGACGTAGCCCGTCACATAGTCCGGATCATCCGACCAGCAAAGCTCCGCCACCGTGCCGGGCCCATGCGCCACCTTCGATGCCAGGACGAGCGCTTCACGCGGATGATCGCCGCCAAGGCCCTTGCCGCGCATCTTTGCTTCATACTCGGCCGTGTCTGCGCTGTCCATATTGCTGCAGCGGACCCCGCGCTCTCCGCGGCCGTCGAGCCTTTCGCCCGTCTCCGCATCCATCACGATCGCTCCCCTCATGCTGTCTTCCAGTGCTTCCAGAGAAGCGATGCCACGCCTGGCCGCCAGAGGAGAAACGCCCGCGCGGATGAGTTCAGCCTCCGCCGCCCTGTGTCCCTCGCTCTTCTCGCTCGTGTCGATCTGGTAAAGCGGAAGCATCGGGCAGTACGAAACCGCCGCATCCGGCACCTCTTCCACTTTCACCTGAATGAAATCCGCGCATCCCCTCTCATGCTCCCTTGCCCGGCGCATCATGGAAATCACCGTCTCATCTACCAGATCCTCAGAAACAATCCGCTCCGCTCCAGAAATGTGGCGCCCGCCCTTGCCATGGGTCCCGCCCAGGCTCGAACGCATCTTCACACTGTACAACATTTACGGTCTCCTTTGTCAACTTGCATTGTTATTATTGTCAACCTTATGGGTAAAAAATATGCCGAAGCATCGCTCCGGTTCCATATATCCACTTTATTTCTTTCTATTATTTAATAGTAGCAGGACTCTTTTGTCAAGGTGTTTGAATGTGCGATATTAACAAAATAACTAAAACGCATGTGCAGGGATGCAAAAAAGACGCCATGTAAAAAGGACTTCCGCAGGCGTAGGAAGTCCTTTTTAAGGTGTGTTGCAGGCACCTTTGCTGTCCAGCCCTGGGGGAGGTTCTCCCGGCCGCGTCTCCGCCTTCGAGAAGGGAAGTGAAGCGAAGACCCCGCCCGGCAGATAGGGATGGACTTTATGGAATGCCCGTTAAATCCAGCGAGGATCGCCGCTGGGTTCATTGGACTCATTCCCTGTACCAGTTTTTCTATTTCAAGAAATGCGCTTTCGCCATTTCATCATGTCATCTTCCATCCGCTGCATAGAACAAGAGCTTCCATGACAGGTGCTCTCATTCTGCAGGAACCGTCCCCCGCGCGGCGCATCCCCCGATGCACGCCGCGGACGATTTGTGGATGTTCTCCTGCTGACTAACGAAACCCGCTGGCAGGAAACAGTCGGCATGTCTTTGCTTGACACGGCCCGCCCCCGCCGCTTTCCCCCGGGATAAGCAGCAAGGCCATGTTTTGACACTTCGTTGATACTAAGTATACATTTTCTTTACAAAAACAGTCAATATGATATACCTTACATTAATATTTGATTTAAATCTGCCCCTTTTTCATCATTTCCATGCAAGAATACGCATGTTAGAAATAAAATCTCCATTCTCAATAAAGTCAAAAATTTGAATTATTTTGTTTGACTTTATTCTGGATAAACGGTCGGAAAGTATACGGCTTTATCAAAATGACACGGCTTTTTAAATCTATTTTGAAATTATGTTTTAGAATAAAAACCAGCATCCACGTTATAGTTTGAAAGATTTCCTTGATATTTCTAAATGCAGCATATTCTATATGCGTATTTATAAAAATAAGAGTACCGAACCATTTTTATAGAAATCTCAATTAGAATTAGACATTTCGCGTAAAGTCTATGTATCTTAGGCTCGTCTTTACCGGGCTTCATCAAAAAATCAGGCCAAAGTCCCCATTTTCATTTAGGTGAATACCATCGACTAAAACTCATGTATATCCTGCAACCTATGAAACGAGAGGGATTGATAGAAGAAATCACGGACCTATGAAAAAAGCAAACGATATTGGGAATGGGAGGGGAAGATGGAGGAAACTGCATTCTTTTAGACTCGCCTTCCCAGACGGGGACGGCCTCCACCGCTAGTGCCGCTTCCTGAATCTTCCTCATTTCCCACGCAAAAAGCCCCCTTATTCAGGAGGCTTTTCTCTTTACTATCAAATCCCAGCTTTCGCAGCGAGCTTTGCGATGATCTGCTGCTGTTTTTCGTTGATTTCCTTCTGTTCTTTGAGCATGGTTTCGAGCTGGCCGATCCTCTGATCCTGAGAGGCCAGTTCCTTGTCCTGTTCAGCGACGTGTTTTTTGAGGCTTGTCAGTTCTTTGGCTGCTTCACGTGGGTAGACCTTCTTTACATTTCCTCTTTCACCGACTTTGAAGGAAGCGCCGATGGTGACCATGTTGTCGTTGTAGCCTACGGTCGTACCGAGGGAAAGGAGTGTATCGTCATTTGGATGGTAGAAAGCGCCGAGGGCAAGAGCCTGCTGGTCTTTGTAGGAACCGCCGGAAACGGCGACATTCCACTTGCTGTCCGGATCGAAGTCGACCGGGTGGAGGCCTGCCAGAGCGGCTGCTCCTGCACCTACCTTGCGGACTTCCCTGTTCAGACTCCGGATGTCCTGCGCATTCTGCGCGATATTCGTCGTATTGATAGCAATGTTGTTTTTATTGGTGTCGATCTGATCGAGGACGTCTTTCTTGACGGCTACCTGATGGCTTCCGTCTGCCTGATCGGTGATGATGATGCCATTGCCTTCCGTATAGGTCGCATACGTGCGGAGATTCTTGAGCTGGGCAACGTTGACGGCATCAGTATCCTTCTCACCGGCTGCTACATAAGTGAGCTGACGGGTGCCTCTTCTCGCCGAGCCGATGGAAGCCGCGCCAAGGACGCCCTGCCACGTCTCACTTGTTTCCGTAGAATTTGTTCCAGTGACGGGATCATAACCAATGGAAGAGCCGCCTTCCCTGTCAGCTTTGCTGTAGCTTCCGATGGCAACGCCGCTTTCAACGGAAGCATTAGCAGCCCGTCCCAAAGCCGTGGAGTCTGCGCCGCTTGCTTCGCTGACTGCGCCCAGAGCGGTGGCACAATAGCCAGAGGTAGAGGCATAAGGTCCGACAGAAGAAGTAAAGGAAGCATCCGTTTTAGATGCATAGCCGATAGCAATGGAATGATCTCCTTTTGCCGAAGAATGGATATTGGTCGCCAGGGAATCGATGCCGGATGCACTGGCACCATTACCGATGGCAATAGCGCCGCGTCCTGATGCATTGGCCGAATTACCAAGGGCTGTCGCCCAGCTGACTGCGCTGCTTCCATCACCAAAAGCAGAACCATTCTGGCCCGTTACAGATGCGCCGGAACCTACAACCGTCGAATACGAAGAAATCGTGCTGGCTCCGTTTCCGATGACAGTGCTGTTCGCGCCCGGAGCCCTGGCATTCGTGCCGATGGCAATGGCATTCGATCCATCCGCCGTCGCCGTTCCCGCAGAAATAACGATACTGCCCGATCCTTTCCCTGCTGTCACAGCCGGATCAGCCGCCATGGACACAGCCGCTGTAGAAAAAAGAAGAGCTGCGACAACAGCCGTCTTTAAAAGGAGACCCGGCTTTTTGGCCGGTCTCTTTTCGGAAACCTGATTCGTTCTCCAGTTCATCATATTTAATTTTCCCCCGAAAAATAAATGCGGTCTTGCCTTCCCCCGAAGGACGCCGCTGCCTGCAAAAGACGAAAACACGGCAGCCTTTCCTGCCGCCTACATCAATCTTCTGCCGCTTTGGCAGAAGTATATGCTTGTTTTCGATTTCTTATAATAATTATAGTTTTAGAACATTCGAAACAGAAATACATGTATACTATAGGTTTTCTGCCCGGATTTGATAAGTTTTTGGAAATGGTAAATAGATAAATACCACGCAAAAAAGCCTCCCGCGCACTTGGGAGGCCTTTCTGCTTTTCCTTTGTTCAGAGTCAGGCTTTTTTATTGTTATACGCCGACTTTTGCGACGAGTTTTTCGATGAGTTTCTGCTGCTGTTCGTTGATTTCCTTCTGCTGCTGGTAGTCTGCTTTCAGTTCAGCGACCTGTTTCTTCAGCTCGGTGATTTCCTTGGCAGCTTCAGACGGATTGATCTTTTCAATATTTCCCTTGCTTCCCAGTTTGAAGGAGGCACCTACGGTGACCATGTTGTCGTTGTTGCCAAGCGTGCTTCCTACGGAGAGGAGGGTGTCATCGTTCGGATGGTAGAAGGCACCGAGGGCGAGGGCCTGCTGGTCTTTGTAGGAACCGCCGGAAACGGCGACATTCCACTTGCTGTCCGGATCGAAGTCGACCGGATGGAGGCCTGCCAGAGCGGCGGCACCTGCACCGACCTGACGAACTTCATGGCCTAAGCGGCTGATGTTCTGTCTGTTGGTTTCAATGTTAGCCGCATTCGTTGCGATGTTGCTTCTGTTCGTCTCGATGTTGGCAGCGTTCGTTGCAATATTGTTTTTGTTCGTTTCAATATTGGATGCGTTCTTGTCGATATTATCCTTGTTTGTTTCGATGTCTTTCGTGTTCTTGTCGATGCTGTCTTTGTTCGTCGCAATGTCTTTCGTATTCTTGTCGATATTGCCCTTGTTCGTTGCAATGTCAGACGTGTTTTTATTGATCTGATCCATGGTGCCTTTGGCAATCGAGATCTTATGACTGCCGTCGGCGTTATCCGTGATAGTGACGCCGTCGCCTTCGCTGTAAGTGGAATAGGTGCGAAGGCTCTTGAGCTGGGCTACGTTGACAGCATCCGTATCCTGCGTGCCGGCAGCAAGACCCGTAATCTGACGGGTGACGTATGCATCGCCTACGGATACAGCGCCGCGTCCGCTTTTCCATGCTGCGGTGGATTTCGTGGAAGCGCTTCCTGTTGCTGCATCATAACCTATTGCTCCAGCTTCTGTACTTGCCGTACTGCCGGCTCCGATGGCAACGCCGCCAATGACCGTAGCGTGGGAAGCACGGCCGATTGCTGTGCTATCCTGAGCCAGTGCCGCTGAAGAAGTGCCAAACGCAGAGGATCCTCCTTCTGCTGCCTGCGCGCTCTCGCCATACGCTGAGGAACTCATGCCGGCTGCCTTTGCATTGTAACCATACGCAGCGGAAGAAGCCCCGGTTGCCTGTGCATTGTAACCATACGCGGCAGATCCCCCTCCTGTTGCCTGAGACATGAATCCGGTGGCCTGCGAATAGCCGCCTGTTGCACTTGCCTGATAGCCGACTGCTGTAGCGAATGAACCGGAAGCCGTCGATTCCTGGCCTACTGCGACCGTCATGGAGTTTCCTGCATGCGCCTTGTATCCGGCTGCGACAGAACCTGAATATTCTGCGTTGGCCTGATAGCCGATAGCCGTTGCATTGGTGGAAGCTGTTGTCGATTCAGCGCCGATGGCCGTCGTCCCCTGCCAGGTGGCAGCTGCCTTATTGCCGACAGCCGTGCCGTTCTCGGATGTTGTCGTATTCGCACCGAAAGCCGTCGCATTCGATCCGTCGCCGTGCTCGGTGCTGTCGACAGCTCCTTCGCCAACGACGGTAACATTACCCACGCCGCTCGGTGTCGTCACGTTGTTTCCGATGCTGATGCTGCTGTCCCCATTGCCGCTTGTCACAGCCGGAGCCGCAGATGCGAAAGACGGCGCAGAGAAAAGTACCCCTGCCGCCAGAGCCGCTGTGACAGCAGCCTTTAAAAGGAGACCCGGTTTCTTTGCCTGTCTCTTTGCTGAAATCTGACTGAATTTCCAATTTGCCATATTCTTTTTCCCCCGTAAAAAAATACCTTCATGCAACGCCTTCCCCCGAAGGCATCGCAGAGCTGAAACTTCTGAAAATGCCAGGCCACGGGCTTCCTTTTCCCCGGCCGCCTGCTGCGGCCTCCCGGACTTCCTTTTAGGAAACATATATGCATTTTCAAAATTGTATGCCTAAATTATAATTTTAATTAATTCGAAATAGAAATATTCTTATACAATAAGAATTTGTTTAAATTGTATAAGTTCGATTTGGATAGAGGAAATTAGAAGAATATGGGACGCATCTGGATGGAAATCCCCCATTTCCCCACGCAAAAAGGACTTCCGTAGGCGTTGGAAGTCCTTTTTTGAAGTGCTGTGGGCGCTTCTGTCCATCCGTAAACTGCCTTGCCGTGTATGGAAGGAAGACGGCGACGGGCTGGTTTTGGGAAGGTGCGGATGGAATATATGGAAGGTCCGGAGGGTCGTGTGGAGATAGACATGGAAGATTTTGACTCCGGACTCTTTCCCTGTTTTACTGACCGAGCTGTTTTGCCATATTCTCGATCATGGCCTGCTGTTTTTCAAGCATAGCCTCGAGTTTTTCAATCTTTTCATCCTGGGATATGATCTTCGCATCCTGAGCGGCCAGTTTTTCGCTCTGGGCTGCGACGGTCTTGTTCAGGCTGTCGATGGTCTTTGCCATGATTTTCCTGGATGTCGGATAGGTGTTCTTGCCCTGTCCTACATGGAAGGAAATGCCTGCGTTCAGCATGTTCTCGCCATTGCCGAAGCCGGCTCCGACGCTGAACATGATATCTTCATTCGGACGGTAGAAGGCGCCGATGGCTGCGGCGTTGGCGTCATGGTAGTGGCCTACGCCGGCTGCAAAATTCCATTTATCATCCGGATCATAATCGATAGGATGGAGTGCGGCAAGTGCGGCTGCATTCGCGCCGGCCTTGTTGATGCGGTGGCCAAGGCTGCCGATGCGGTTGTCCATCTGAGCAATACGGCTGTCATTATCGCTGACCATGTTCTTCACTTCATAGAGCTGGCCGCCGTTGACGGCATCCGTCGAGCCTTCTGCCACGGTGCCATTGGCTACGTTGGTGATCTTCTTACTTCCTGCATCGATGCCGCTCGTCGTCATGGACGGACCGTTCTTGATGGTGACGCTATTGACAGTGATGTCATCTTTCAACGCCACTTTGACGGTATCGCCGGAAATAGAAGTTTCTGTATTGGTTCCATCTCCCAGAATGGAGAGGGTGCCGGTCGGGGAAATCGCTGCGGTATTTCCGTCATCAGCCGTGAAATTGGTCGCATCTGTTACGTTTCTGATGACGACAGCGTCACCGTTCAGAACGGTGGTATTTTCATCCGGAGTCACCGGAAGAATTGTCGATCCGCCTGCATTCGTGCCAGAAGACGTACCAGAGCCTTCTGAAGTGCCGGAGCTCGTCTCATCCGCTGCCAGTGTTGTGACTGCCAGTTTCGAGACAGCCAGTTTGGAAACCGGTGTCGTGCTGGTGGAACTGCTTGTGGAATCTGTCGTGGATTCTGTTGCTGCACTCGTCGTATCAGTCGTTCCCACGCTGGCCGATGTCTGGCCCGTCGGGGATACGCAGCCGGTAATGTTCGCGCTGATCGTATACGTGCCGTCAGCGGTCTTGATGACCTGGATGCCGTTGCCAGCCTTGATTTCGGTCTGGTTCTGGTTCGCATTCTGCTGCGCGAAGACGACTTTCTTCAGCTGTGCTACGTTGACGGCATCGGTATCCTGCGTGCCGGCAGCGACGCCTGTGATCTGACGAGTGATGCCGTTCGCTGCATCACCGACGGAAACAGCACCCCTCGTTGCTTTCCAGGTCGGAGTGGTATTCATGGAAACAAGATTTGTCAGCGGATCATAGCCTGCATAACCGGCCACTGTGTTTGCGACAGATTCCGAGCCGAAAGCTGCGCCGCCTGCGACAGTCGCATAAGAATTGTAACCGACAGCGACGATGTCATCACTCTTCATTTGCGTTGCATTGCTGTCTGCCGAACCGATGACGACAGCATGATCAGCACCTAAGAGGTACCTGTTGTCGCCGATGACCTGTGTCATTTTTGAAGAAATAACAGTATTAGCTGAACCTACGGAAGTGACATTCTGCACACCAGATGCTATATTTCTATAACCGCTCACGATATTATTGGAGCTTTGCGTGGTTGCTAAACCAAGGAGCGCATTGTTCGCGCCGGTCACCTGAGACAGGCTTGCATACTTTACATTGTTCGAATAGCCAGAAATCACTGATTTATCTGTATTCTCCAGCTTATTGACTGAGCCGGTCAATGTAACATACTGCACATTGGAAGCTGTATTTGTCTCGCCGGCGATCAGGTTGAATGAACTCTGCTTTTCTGTCGTCCCGGTGAGCGTATTATTGTTGCCGATGACCTGCGATAGGCTGGCATAACTTACACTGTTCGTATCGCCAAGGACCTGAGTGGCAGTTGCAATGTTGAAGGTATTTTCTGAGCCGACGGAGGAAACCTCCTGTGAATAGGAAACCGTATTCGTATCACCGAAAATCTGAGCCGTCGTTGTACCGGTAATGGTGTTTTCCGAACCGATAGCGGACACATGCTGTACATTGGAAGCCGTATTTCCTACGCCATCGAGCATATTGTACGCGCTCGCTGTATCTTCCGTGCCGGTCAGCACGTTCCTAACGCCAATCAGCTGGGACGAAGCTGTATAATTCGCACTGTTTGCACCGCCCAGGGCCAGCGTGGCACCGCCGGCTGTTTCAGTTGTGCCGTTGATGATGGCATCCTGCATCGCCTTTACAGAATCAAATTTCGTTGTTGAGTCCATCGAGTAGACACTGCCAACTGAATTCTGTACCTGGTTGCCGGATCCCATGACAATGGCGCCGTTGCTGTTATTGACGCGGTTTGCGACACCGACAATCGAGTTCGCCACTCCGGAATAGGTATCGCCCGCCCATGATTCATTGGAGTTCAATGTACCGACGACAGTCGCAAAGGCATTCTTGCTGCCGTTCGTAATGGTATCAATTCCGCCGCCAGCTTCATATGGGCTGGACTGCACGTTGTAGCTGCCATACGTCGTCGTGAACATGCCATTGGAATAAGAATTCGTGCCGACTGTCGTAGATGCGACGCCAAGCTGTTTAGCCGCTGCCGTTCCTGTATTCTGCACATTTCCAAGGAAACTGGATCCGGTCGTATCCCCGATGGCAACATCGCCCAGCGTATGCGCACCGATTTCAATCGATCCCGTTCTTGCATACGCATTGGTGCCGACAGCGATTCCTTCTGGCAGCGCTTCCTTAGCGGCGGTATTTGAATGAATATTCAAACCGGTCGGAAGTTTAAAAAATCCAAAATCTGTGTAAGTCGTATCTGCTTCATAGCCAAAAGACAAAACGGATTCCTGCGTGCCGCCGCCAATGAATACATGCGCGTCGTTTCCGACCGCGATGTTTGCCCCATCATTGCCAGGACTGATATCATAGGCCACTTTGGCCCCTTCACCCTGGACGATGTCATTGGTACTTGCAGCTTGCGCTGGAATCCATCCTCCGGCGCACAGAATAAGAGCAACAGCCATCGCTGCCCTCATTCCTGCCCGGCGTAAACAACTTCCCCCGTGGAAACAATGTCCCCCGGAAACACTAACTCTTGCGTCTTTCCCCGTTTTCATTTTTCTACCCCCGGTCTGCCCAATCAGGCAGATCACCTTCCGTCTTGGAATTTAGAATTTGAGCGGAGCCCCTGTCATACTAACTCTCCCTCTCGACGCAGCCCCCGCTGTGAAAAGTTAAACAACCATCCATCCCATCACGAGACTCCCCAGTCTCATGATCGAACTTGTCCTACATGCATTTAACCCCTTTCATGTCTATATTATATAGAACTCTATCGAATAAAGTCAATCATCTATGAGATATATCGATATTTTCTTTGATTTGGCCTTAAACTTATCGCTTTTGCTTATCGTTGACGATGTTAGAATTGATTGGCTGCATTCTCAATAGAATCAAAAATTCAATTTTGTATGTTTAACTTTTCTCAATTACGCCCCTCCAAAAGTATCTAATTTTCTCAATAAGGCACTATTTTCTTACTCCTGGAAAATATTATGTTTAATAACTTCGAATTTTAGATATTTTATAATTTCGATATATTTTGTCGAAATATAAATAGGGCATACCCTGCATGCCCCTCTCTGAGAAAAAGAGTACCAGAACTTTTTTGAAAAAATTTCCTCAACCAGACGATATTTCGCATAAAATCGCTGAATTTCTTCCGCTCCTGCCGCATATATGCTGCCATCGGCACATTCCGTACCTTTCGTTCGCTAAAACGTCATTGGTAAAAAAGTCATATATAAACGCCCATGCATGAAGAAATGAGTAATGTTGACCTTAAGAATCCCAATAGATTCAGGAAAAACGGTGTCTTAGAGGTGAACAGCGCTGCAATATCACTAAGCCCAGGTCAGGATTAAAAACCAAACAACCGGACTTCATCCGCCAGAGATGAACCCCTTTCCCGGCCATCCGGCCGGACCTTCCCCTGACAGGGGCGGCCTTCACCGCTATCGCCGCTTCCTAAATCCCCCCACGCAAAAAGGACTTCCTTAGGCGTCGGAAGTCCTTTTTGCGCTGAAGTGCTGTGGGCGCTTCTGTTCATCCGTATGCTTTACCGTAGTATTTGGAAGGATGATGGGTTTCAGCAAAGTCGGGAAGTGCGGATGAACTATATGGAAGGTCCGGAGGATTGAGTGGAGATAGATATGGAAGATTTGGCTCCGGACTCATTCCTCTGATTTACTGGCCGATTTTTTCAGCCATCTTGTCGATCATGGCCTGCTGTTTTTCGAGCATGGCCTCGAGTTTTTCGATCTTTTCATTCTGTGCTGCGACGGTCTTGTTCAGGTTATCAATGGTCTTTGCCATGGCTTTCCTGGAGGTCGGGTAGCTGTTCTTTCCCTGTCCTACATGGAAGGGAATGCCTGCGTTCAGCATGTTCTCTCCGTTGCCGAAGCCTGCGCCGATGCTGAGCATGACGTCTTCGTTCGGGCGGTAGAAGGCTCCGACGGCTGCGGCGTTGGCGTCATGGTAGTGGCCTACGCCGGCCGCAAAGTTCCATTTGTCGTCCGGATCGAAGTCGAGCGGATGGAGAGCGGCGAGCGCTGCTGCATTGGCGCCTGCCTTATTGATGCGGCTGTCGAGTTTGCCGATGCGGTTATCAATCTGGGTCAGATGATTTCCCTGATTGCTGATATCATTCTTGACGGCATAGAGCTGGGAGCCGTTGACAGCGTCTGTGGAAGATTCGGACACTTCGCCATTGGCAACGTTCTTGACGACTTTGCTGCCGGCATCGATGCCTGTACTTGTCATGGACGGCCCGTTCTGGATAGTGACGCCCGTCGTATCAATCTTCGTATTTCCAGTCGTAACGCTTGTTACGGAAATATCATCTTTCAGAGCGACGCTTAAGGTCGTTCCGGAAACTGTGGTAGTTGTATTCTTGCTGTCCCCTAAGATGGAGAGTGTGCCGTTCGGGGAAACTGCTGCTGTGTTTCCGTCGTCGGCCGTGAAGTTGGTGGCTTCTGTTTCGTTCTGGATAACGATGACATCGCCGTTCTGGACACCTGCTTCATTATCGGGAGTCGTCGGAAGGACCGTCGTGCCAAAGTTTCTGCTATTGGTGTTCCGAGTCCCTGCTGCAGATGTACTGCTCGTGGTCAGGGCCATTCTGGAAACAGGAGATGCTGTACCTGAGCCAGTCCCTTCTGTGCTTTCACTTGTGGAAGCCGCGGCTGCTGTTCCCACGCTGGTCGTTGTCTGGCCCGTCGTGGAGGCACTGCCTGTAATGTTTGCGCTGATGGTATAGACGCCATCAGCTGTCTTGATGACCTGGATGCCGTTGCCTGCCTTGATTTCTGTCTAGTTCGCATTCTGCTGCGCGAAGACGACTTTCTTCAGCTGTGCTACGTTGACGGCATCGGTATCCTGCGTGCCGGCAGCGACGCCAGTGATCTGACGGGTGATGCCGTTCGCTGCATCGCCGACGGAAACAGCACTCCTCGTTGCTTTCCAGGTCGGAGTGGTGTTCATGGAAACGAGATTTGTCAGCGGATCATAGCCTGCGTAACCGGCCACTGTGTTTGCGACAGATTCCGAGCCGAAGGCTGCACCGCCTGCGACGGTCGCATAGGAATTGTAACCGACAGCGACGATATCATCGCTTGTCATATGCACTTCATTGCTGTCTGCCGATCCGATGACGACGGAACGATCAGCGCCGGAGAGATAACGGTTATCGCCGATCAGCTGAGTCGCTGTCGAATTGTAAACTGTATTCAGTGAACCGATGGCAGAAACATGCTGGATATTGACGGCTGTATTTTTGTAGCCGTTCAGGACGTTATTGGCACTCTGCTTAGTGGCAAGTCCCAGGAGTATATTATTTGCGCCGCTTACCTGAGAGAAGTCCGCATTCGTTACGCGGTTCGAGTAACCGGAAACCTGCGACATACTTGTATTAGAAGCCGTGTTTATCGTGCCAAGCACTGTCGTATACAGCACATTGGAAGCTGTATTTGTCCCGCCGGCGATCAGATTGAATGCGCTCTGCTTTTCTGCTGACCCGGAGACCTTATTATTGTTGCCGATCACCTGGGATAAGTTCGTAAGACTGACGCTGTTCGTATCACCAAGGATCTGCGTCGACAGAGTCGTATTGACGGTATTGCCAGAACCGATAGCAGAAACATGCTGCACGCTCGTCGCTGTATTTTCCGCGCCGCTTACGATATTGTAAGTGCTCGTCGTTTCTTCGGTGCCGGAAAGCGTATTCTTCACGCCTGTCACCAGGGATGTATTTGTATAACTGTTCTTGTTATCATCCCCGAAAACCTGCGCAGCGCTTGCATTGGTGACAATATTCCCGGAACCGATGGCAGAAGCATGCTGCACATTCGTTACCGTATTTCCAGAGCCGATGGCAGAGACATGCTGCACAGCAGAGGCCGTATTTCCCACGCCGGCCAGGATATTGGATGCGCTTGGCGTTCCTGATGTCCCGGTGATGGTATTCTTAGCACCTGCCACCAGAGAGGAATTGACATAAGAAGCGCTGTTCGTATCGCCGATCATGACATCGCCGGTAACGTTCTCCACATTGGCATTATCTCCCATCACAATGGTCTTGGTTACATAGCTTCCCTTGTTTGCCGTTCCGATGACCGTCGTATTGTCTGCTCTCGTGAAACTATTGTTGTACCCGTCGATCATGACATACTTGTCACCGCTAAAGAAATCGACTTTGCCTTTCAGTTCATTCCCCGTACCAAGAATCTGGGCAAACGACACGCTGTCGACCTTGTTCCCATTGCCGATGGCCATGACAGCGCCGCCTGGATTTTCCTTGGTTCCTGCGATGATCGCATCCTGCATAGCTTTGGGAGATTCAAGCGGCTTACTCAGAATATTCGTTACCGCAGTTGCTCCCCATGTATTTTTCACCTCATTGCCCGTACCGATGGCAATGGAACCGCTGCTGTTATTGACACGGTTTCCTGTCCCGATGATGGAGTTTTCAGCGCCGGAATGAGGGAAGGCAGTAATCGATTCATTGGAGTTCAAGGAACCGACGACAGTGCCAAACGCATTCTTATATCCATTAAAAATGGTATCGATCTCATGGAGTTCCTGGTACTGGCTAGACTGCACATTGTAGCTGCCATATGTCGTCGTGAACATGCCGTTTGCATATGAATTCGTGCCGACCGTCGTCGAAGCCACGCCTAGCTGCCTGCCGGCTGCAGGGCGGAAGCCGTACGTGCTGAAATCCGATCCCTTCGTATCCCCGATCTCCACATCTGCTCCCAGATTATGCGCGCCGATTTCAATCGATCCTGTTCTTGCGAAAGAATTCGTGCCGATGGCAATTCCTTCCGGCAGATTTTCCTTTGCTTCCGTGTTGTCAGCTATGGTGTAACCAAATCTGTCATCATCTTTGCCTTTCACCGCTTCATATCCGAAGGAAAGGAGTGCATCTTCCGTTCCTGCGTCCAGATGGATCTTCGCATTATTACCAATGGCGATACTCATGCCCTTCGGGCGGATATTATACGGATCCATGCCATAATAGATAAATGTCCCGTTGCCTTGAAGGATATCATTGGCCGGTGCGGCCTCTGCCATATTCCATCCTCCGGCACACAAAATGAGAGCAACCGCCAGAGCTGCTCTCATTCCTGCCCGGCGCAAACGGCTTCCCCCGTGAAAATACCTGCATCCCCCGGATGCACTAACCTTTGCGTCCTTCCCCGTCTTCATTTTTCTACCCCCGGTCCGCCCAATCAGGCGAGATACCTTCCTTTCTGGAAACTTAGAATTTGAGCGGCATCTTCAATGACTCTCCTTTTCGACGCAGCCCCCGCTGTTGAAAATCAAACGATGATTCATCCCCATTGCGAGGCTCCCCAGCCTCACAATTCGATACGTTTACTATGCTTCAAATCCTTTCCTTGCATTTAGTATATATTTTTCGGCAAAATAAGTCAATAGAGTATACTTTATATCTATATTTTCTTCGATATGCTTTAAAACTTATCAATTATGCTTATTGATGATGATTTTATAATTTATAAGCATGGTTTGAAATAAAATCAAAAAATCATTTCCTGGCGTTTAACTTTTCTCAATACCACCGTCCAAAATCATCTATTTTTCTCAATAAGACGGGTGTTTTATTACTCAGCGAAAAAATTATGTTTGATAACTGCAGACTTTAGACATTTTAGAATTCGGATAGACTTGGATAAATCATAAATGCAGCATAGCCCCCATCGTGCCTTTTCAGAAAAAGAGTACCGAAACTTTTTTCAAAAAAATCAGCCGTTTTTAAGACGTTTCGCGTAAAATCAATGAATATACTACGTATTTATCGAGTATATTTCGTCTTTTTTGCCTCCTTCTTCTTTATTCCGGTAAAAGGGCAAAAGTAAAAAAGTCATGCATAAATGAATATGCATGAGTAAATGAGGAAGGAGGATTATTCAAGGGCGTTAATCCCCCTTCCCGAATGAAGAAACCAAGCCAGCCGAAAGAGGTGCATTCTCTAAAAAGACGAAGCATCATCGCACATCTTTCCCATCTTCCCCCATTCCCCCACGCAAAAAGGACTTCTCTGACGATAGAAGTCCTTTTTTGCCCGAAGGACAGGTGAGCCTTCGTGCCCGTCATGCAGCCATCCGACTGGTATGGGAAGGGGTCGGAGTGGATGAATTGGGAAGGTCATGACGGACTATATGGAATGCCCGGTGAGAGGGGAAGGTTGGAGTTTGTATAAGTGCCCTCTCAGCGAAGCGGATTCCCTTGCGGGATCAGCGGGAGACTTTCTCGGAAAGTTCCTGGATGAGGGTCTGCTGTTTTTCAAGCATGGCCTCGAGTTTTTCGATTCTGCGGTCCTGCGCTGTGATTTTCTCGTCCTGGGCAGCGAGTTTCTCATCCTGCTCAGCAAGTCTTACATTCTGCGCGGCGACTTCTTTCTTCGGGCTGGTAATTTCCTTAGCGGCCTGAAATGGATTGATCTTTCTGATATTTCCTTTGCTTCCTACTTTGAAGGAGGCGCCGACGGTAACCATGTTGTCGTTGTAACCTACGGTCGTTCCCAAGGAGAGGAGCGTGTCGTCATTTGGATGATAGAAAGCGCCGAGGGCGAGGGCCTGCTGGTCTTTGTAGGAACCACCGGAGACGGCGACGTTCCACTTGCTGTCCGGATCATAGTCGACCGGATGGAGGCCCGCCAGAGCGGCTGCACCTGCGCCGACTTCGTTGACGCGGTGATCGAGGTCGCCCACGCGGTTGTCGAGCTGGGTCAGGTGGGTCGTGTTATTGGTAATGCTGCCCTTGAGTTCATGAATCTGCGAGCCGTTGACGGCGTCCGTGGACGATGCGGAAATCTCTCCAGGTGCGACGTTTGTCACTTTCCTGCCGCCTGCATTGATGCCGCCTGCTGTCATGGACGGGCCGCCTTTTATGGTGACGCCATCGTTATTGATGGTAGTGTTTCCTGCTTTGACGCTGTCGACGGTGATGTCTTTCTTGAGCGTTACTTTCAGCGAATCGCCGGAAATACTGGTTTCCGTATTCGTGCTGTCCCCAAGAATCGAGAGTGTGCCCTTCGGGGAAATCGATGCGCTGTTCCCGTCGTCTGCCTTGAAATTAGTCGGGTCCGTAACGTTCTTGATCACGACGACTTCACCATTCTCGACGCTCGTATTGCTGTCCGGGGTAATTGGAAGAATCGTCGTTCCGCCGGAATTGGCACTCGACGTTCCTGTATTTCCTGTACCTGCAGTGCCTGCTGTGTCTTGAGCAGCCAGGTTGGAATGCGTCGTGACTGCTGTTTTCGTATTCGTGCCTGCGGCAGTCGTATTTCCTACGCTGGCAGATGTATGGCCCGTCTCAGATGTGGTACCGGTGATATTCGCGCTGATGGTGTACGTGCCGTCAGATGTCTTGATGACCTGGATGCCGTTCCCTGCCTTGATATTTGGCTGCGTCGCATTCTGCTGGGCGAAGACGACCTTCTTCAGCTGTGCCACGTTGACGGCATCGGTATCCTGCGTGCCGGCTGCCACGCCCGTGATCTGACGGGTGATGCCTTTGGAAACGTCGCCGACGGAAACGGCGCCCCTTGTCGATTTCCAGGCCGGGGATGTATTCAGGGAAAGAAGATTTGTCAGCGGATCATAGCCTGCATAACCAGCTGCCGTACCTGCTACGGAGCCCGAACCGAAGGCTGCACCGCCTGCAACGGTCGCATAGGAATTGTAACCGATGGCGACGATATCATCGCTTGTCATCTGCGTCGCATTGCTGTCTGCCGACCCGATGACGACGGAACGGTCAGCGCCGGTAAGATACCTGTTGTCACCGATGACCTGTGACATTGTTGCATTATAGACCTTATTAGACGAACCAATTTCGGAAACCTTCTGCACATTGATGGCTGAATTACCATAACCGATCTGGATATCGTTTGTGTTTTGTGCCATGCCAGCCGTGTTGGACAAAACATTATTCGCACCGATCATCTGCGACAAATCCGTATTCGATGCACTGTTTGTGTCGCCAAAGACCTGCACTCTGCTGGTATTGGTGATGGTATTTCCGGTGCCTGCCGCCAGGAGATGCTGCGCACTGGAAGCTTTATTTCTTGAACCGATAAGCTGGTTGTATGCTCCCTTCACATCTGCCGTGCCGGTCAGTGTATTGTCTGAGCCAATCATCTGTGAATAGACTTGATAACTATTGCTGTTCGTATCGCCGAAAATCTGAGCCGTTGCCGTATTGTTGACGGTATTCCCCGACCCGATGGCAGAAACATGCTGCACGGCGGATGCTGTATTTCCTTCACCGGTCAAGATGTTGGATGCGCTTGGTTTACCAGCCTCCCCGGTGATGGTATTCTTAGCGCCTGCCACCAGAGAGGAATTGACATAAGAAGCGCTGTTTGTATCGCCGATCATGACATCGCCGGTAACGTTTGTCACGTTGGCATTATCTCCCAATACGATGGTCTTGGTTACATAGCTTCCCTTGCTGCCCGTTCCGATGACCGTCGTATTGTTTGCTCTCGTGAAACTATTGTTGTATCCGTCGATCATGACATACTTGTCGCCATCAAAGAGGCCGTTTACGCCTTTAAGCTCATTCCCCGTACCAAGGATCTGGCAAAGGACACGCTGTCGACCTTGTTCCCATTGCCGATGGCCATGACAGCGCCGCCCGGGTATTTCCTGGCTCCGTCAATGATTGCATCCTGCATGGCTTTGGGAGAATCAAGCGGCTGACTCAGAATCATCGTTGCCGAAGTGACTCCCCATGTATTTTTCACCTCATTGCCCGTGCCGATGGTAATGGTTCCGCTGCTGTTATTGACACGGTTTCCCGTCCCGATGATGGAGTTTTCCGCGCCGGAATGAGGAAAGGCAGCCATCGATTCATTGGAGTTCAAGGAACCGACGACAGTGCCAAACGCATTCTTATATCCATCAAAAATGGTATCAATCATATGGAGTTCCTGATACTAGCTCGACTGCACATTGTAGCTGCCATAGGTCGTCGTGAACATGCCGTTTGCATACGAATTCGTGCCAACCGTCGTCGAGGCCACGCCTAGCTGCCTGCCGGCTGCAGGACTGAAGCCGTACGTGCTGAATTCCGATCCCTTTGTATCCCCGATCTCCACATCCGCTCCCAGATTATGCGCGCCGATTTCAATCGATCCTGCCCTTGCGAAAGAATTCGTGCCGATGGCAATTCCTTCCGGAAGATTTTCCTTCGCTTCCGTGTTGTCAGCTATGGTGTAACCAAATCTGTCATCATCTTTGCCTCTCTCCTTGCCATATCCGAAGGAAAGGAGTGCCTCCTCCGTTCGTGTGCCCAGATCGATCTTCGCATTATTTCCAATGGCGATACTCATGCCCTTCGGGCGGGTATCCGGATCCATGCCATAATAGATAAATGCCCCCTGGCCTTGGACGATATCATTGGCCGGTGCAGCCTGCGCAGGCAGCGCCGCACTCGTACAAAGCAAAAAGGCGCAGACAGAAGCAAGGAAAAGGCGTACCTTTTTCCCTTGACATCTGCTGCGTCCCGAAAAACGTGCATTAAAACTACTCTTCGAAATCATAATACATCCCCCCGGCGGTCCACAAACGATACCTTTCCAAATTAAGCAGCCGCCATGGACCCTTTCCCCCGAAAGAGTCCTTTCAAGGCGTACTGCCGGATCGGGGCGCCGCGTTTGCCAGTGATAAGCTCCATGAGCCGCCTGAAATTCCCTGGTTCCAGACCGGCCCATTCGTTGATAGAGAATTCCCCTCAAACGCGCGCTTCAAATCTCCCATTCTTGTCTTAAATATATAGTAATTACGATATTAAGAGGAATACGAGTCAGGGATAAGAGGTCGGCACTTTTGTTATAGGTATCAAGGAAATCAGGGCAAACTGTATGCCCTATTCTATTTCGTTATATGCTGCTCATCGTTCTGCGATTGGATTAGGCACTTTTTGTGAAAAATAACCCGGTCTCATGAGAAACACTCAATAGCAGGTGCACTCTTCTTTTAAGAACATATAGAAAACTTCATGGACACATTCGCCCCGCTGTACGTGTATCTTATGTGATTCCTCGATGGAGTGATAAAGGAAATAGATAAGATAAAAGAGGATATAAAGGAAATGGATGGGATTCGTGCATTGAAACATCAGACAACCAGCCTGCGGCTGAAGAAATCAATCCTATCCGACCCTTTTAGAAAATGTACCTTTAAAAACCACAAAACCAGCCTACGGCTGAGGAAATGCAACTCATCCGCCCGACATCAGAATTTGAGGTCGGGCACCTTCCCTTCCAGGGCAAGGTCAAGTTCAAAACCATACTACCTCGCTGCGCTCGTAGAACTGCACCCCTTTCACCAGCATCAGTATAAGGATAGGCTGGATCCACCCCGCTGGGGCAGGTCAAAACCTTCCGCTGCGATGCTGATGGATATTATCGAACGTGCCTCCCCTTCCCACGCAAAAAGGACTTCCTTGACGAGAGAAGTCCTTTTCACTCGAATAGGCCTGAATAGCAGGTTCTGCCTTTCGACTGTCCGTCATGCGGCCATCCGACTAGTATGGGAAGGGGGTCGGACCGGTCTTTAATTGGGAAGGTCATGACGAACTATATGGAATGCCCGATGAGAGGGGAAGGTTGGAGTTTGGAGATAGATGTGCCCCCTCATGCGATGCTGATTCCCGTATGGGATGAATGGGAAATTTCCTTAGAAAGTTCCCGGTACATGCTGGCAGCCGGTCAGCCTGGGCTGGCGCTCTGCCGTTAAAAACAAAAATCGCAGTCAAACGCGGGGAAGAAGACGGACTTCCTTGCCTGGCGTTCGCTGCGAAAAAAGGTGCTTTGAAAACTTTTCAAAATCGTAAGAGCCCCCCTGGCGGCTTGCGAGTATATCGCCGCAGTGGTTACGGTGATTCCCTTTCCCCCGAAAGAAAATTCACGTCCGTCCCCCGGACCACTGCTTGATCGGGATGCTGATGCAGGACCTTCGGCCGCTCCCTGGAAACTCCCCAGTCTCCTCGGATCTGCCCTGATGAAAGATCTTTACCAATTATCAGCGTATTTAAATCTCCCGTTCTTTGACTTCAATATATAATAAAAGCAAAATTATAAGAAATACTAATAAGAAATAAGAAGTTTATACTTTTATTATAGGTTGGATGAATCGTTCTAGCTCTTCCCGTTCTTATGCATTCCTGCGATAGGTCTCCTCTTTTCAGCTGTAAAAATACACTTGTTTCTCCAAAAATCAGATACTAATTCCCTGTTTTCCCTAAAGACAGACACTCGTTTTGCGGTCTTCTTTCAGCAGATTATAGAAATATTCGTGAATGAGTCCGTTATTTCATATGCGTATCTTATGATCTTTCCTCACTTACTTATAACAGAATCTGATTAGTAACATCAATTTCATGGATATCAGAAGTATCAGAACTCCAACGAAAAAGACCCCCTGTCCGGGAGCCTTCTTCTCTTTGCATATGGTCCATCCTTTACGTGTAAGCTGAGGGGCGGCGTATGGCAACGCCTTTGGATGTCCATATTATGGAAAGCCCAAGAGAAGGGAAATCTGGAAAAATCTTCCTCTCAGGCGTTTTCCCTTATTCCGTCACTCCGGTCTTTGCCATGAGTTTCTGAATCAGGATTTCCTGTCTGGCGAGCTGTTTCTGCTGTGCGGCGAGTGTTTCGCTCTGTTCCTTATTTTCCGCTTTGAGTTCAGCGACTTCTTTCTTCAGGCTGGTGATTTCCTTAGCAGCCTGAGACGGGTTGATCTTTTCGATATTTCCCTTGCTTCCCAGTTTGAAGGAGGCGCCCACGGTGACCATGTTGTCATCGTTGCCGAGTGTGCTTCCTACGGAGAAGAGGGTATCGTCGTTTGGATGATAGAATGCGCCGAGAGCAAGGGCCTGCTGGTCTTTGTAGGAACCGCCGGAAACGGCCACATTCCACTTGCTGTCCGGATCGAAGTCGACCGGATGGAGACCGGCCAGAGCGGCTGCGCCTGCGCCGACCTGACGGACTTCCCTGTTCAGGCCGCGGATGTCGCGGGCATTCTGTGCGATATTGTCCTTATTGACTGAAATATCAGCGGCATTCTTGCTGATATTGTCTTTGTTCGTCGCAATGTCTTTCGTGTTCTTATCGATGCTGTCCTTGTTCGAAGCGATGTCCTTCGTGTTCTTGTCGATATTGTCCTTGTTTGCAGCGATGTCTTTCGTATTCTTGTCGATGCTGTCCTTGTTCGAAGCAATATCAGACGTATTTGTATTAATCTGATCCATGGTTCCTTTGGCAACCGAGATCTGATGGCTGCCATCGGAGTTATCCGTGATGGTGACACCGTCGCCTTCCTGATAGGTCGCGTACGTGCGGAGTTTCTTCAGTTGTGCCACGTTGACAGCATCCGTATCCTTCTCCCCTGCCGCCACATAAGTGATCTGACGGGTTTCGCCCGAATTACCCACGGACGCTGCCCCGTAAGTGCCCTTCCAGGTCATATTGCTGCTCGTAGAAGAAGCATTTGTGACCGGGTCATAGCCATTGGAAGAATTTCCTGCCCGGTCGGAAACACTGGCATAGCCGATAGCCACGCCCTGCTCCACATCGGCATGGGCCTGAGAGCCGAGAGCGGTAGAGCGGGCTCCCGACGCTTGGCTCAGAAGTCCGACAGCCGTTGTACGGGTGCTCGATGCGGCAGCCATGGATCCGACAGCGACGGCATGATCGTCCGTTGCGGAAGCCTTGTAGCCAATGGCGACGGCCTTTCTTCCGCTGGCCTCGCTCGTATCGCCGACAGCGACGGTCTGGTCATTGGAAGACTTGGAATCATTGCCGATCGCAATGGAATCCTGGCCATCCGCAGAGGCTGTCTCGGTTGCGATGACGATGCTGTTGACCCCGCTTCCTGCGGTAACAGATGGAGCGGCTGCCATGGCATAGGCCGATGTGGAAAGAAGAAGAGCTGCCAAAGCTGCAGCGGCGCCTTTCCGGAAATGCTGTTTTCTGGAACTGGTTTCTTTTGTCATGAAAAATCCCCCCGATTTTTGAATGGACTTTCTTCCCCCGAAGTAAAGCCTGAACAGAATGAAGGAAATTTCCGCCTTTCTGTTTATGGAAATTTCTCTATCTTGCTATCAGTATAAATTAAATAAGACCCCTAAGAGAAATAGTAAGAATCGATAGGGTTTTTCCTAACTTATATAAGTTTCAGGACAGCATTCCATCCTTGTGCATGATTTTTGTGCCATCTCCAAAAATCCCAGCAAAAAAGACTCCTAGTCGGAAACCAGAAGTCTTTTTCACCGCCGTCGTCCATGATGGAGAGTGGGACGATGGCACACCCGTCTGCAGCCGGGATTACGGGCTGCACGGTATGGAGACGCAGCCGTCAAGGCGGAAGGTTCATCCAGGGAGGGAGCAGACGGGCAATATGGATGGTCCCGCAGCGGACCGGGGAGTGAAAACGTAAGTTTAACTGTCCGGCCGCGGGGCGGTCCTTCGGCAGGGCGCCTGACCCGGGAAGGATGCGCTGATAGATGCACTTTGTTTGCATCTCCTGCCATCTATAGTATAAACCAATTTTTTATTTAGATAAAATCGCAGTATTTCATAAGGTCCCCCCTCTTCTTGCATAAGCATTAAAACCTAATCATTTCCACCCGATTTCCCATGACTAAAGGCCAGAAAAGAGTGTATAATAAAAGGGATAATTTCTTCAGAAAGAGGGCTCACCATGAAAATCGCAATTGCAGGCACAGGCTACGTCGGCCTCTCCAATGCCATCCTCCTTTCCCAGCACCATAAGGTCACTGCCGTGGACGTCATCCAGGAAAAAGTGGATATGGTCAACAGGAAGGAATCCCCGATCGTCGACGATTACATCGAAGACTACCTGGCGCATAAGGATCTCGACCTCACCGCCACCATGGACGGCGACAGCGCATACAGGGACGCGGACCTGATCGTCATCGCCGCTCCGACGAACTACGACACGGAGACGAACCACTTCGACACATCGGCCGTCGAAGCCATCCTCTCCCAGATCCAGCGCGTCGGCTCCAAGGCCATCGTCATCATCAAATCCACCATTCCGATCGGATACACCCAGGAAATTTCTGCCGTCTATCCTGACCTTTCCATCCTCTTCGCACCGGAATTCCTCCGTGAAGGCAAAGCTCTCTACGACAACCTCTACCCGTCCCGCATCATCGTCGGGATCCCGAAAGGCAAAGAAGCCCTCCGCCCCGAAGCAGAAAAATTCGCAGCCCTGGAACAGGAAGGCGCCGTCCGCGAGAATATCCCGGTCCTCATCACAGGATCTTCCGAAGCAGAGTCCATCAAACTCTTCTCCAACACCTTCCTCGCCATCCGCGTCGCCTACTTCAATGAAATCGACACCTATGCCGAAGAAAAGGGCCTGAAGACCGCCGACATCATCAAAGGCATGGGCTACGACCCCAGAATCGGCGACTTCTACAACAACCCGTCCTTCAGTTACGGCGGATACTGCCTGCCAAAGGATACCCGCCAGCTCCTCTCGAACTTCGAAGGCATCCCGGAAACCATGATCCGCGCCGTCGTCGATTCCAACGAGACAAGGAAATCTGGTATGATTCAACAAGAAAGACAGAATAATATCATAAATATATTAGGAGGTCATTCTTATGCCATGTAAAACCAAAGCGTCCCCGGAGGAAATGTTAGACCAGATTGCTTCATATCTCTATCAGGGTGTTACGATTACCCAGGCAGCTGAAAATCTTCATATGAGCCGCATAACATTCAGGAAATGGGTCCTCCGGTATAAAGAGGAGGGCTTTAAGGGATTGCGGCCCAGGCAGCATTTGTCTTACTACTCCAATCAGATGAAGATCCAGGCCGTAAAGGAATATCTTAAAGGCGGTGTTTCCATGCTTTCCGTCTGTGCCAAATACAGAATTTCCGGCACACTCTCCCTTAAAACATGGATTGAGGCGTATAATGAGCATAAGTTGACAGACCTCGTTTCTGAAGGAGGAGATCTTATGGGCAAACGCCAGCAATCGGTCAAGGAAGAGCGAGTCAGAATCGTTCAGGAGTGCATCGCCAGTGGATGCGATTATAACAAGATAGCCAAGAAGTACAACATGTCCTACCAAACGCTCTACACATGGGTAAAAAAGTTCAAGGAAATGGGCGAAGTTGGTCTTGAGGATTACAGAGGAAAGCCGATCAGGCTCCAAACGCCCCGGACCGAAGAAGAACAGCTGCGTCAGGAGAATGCCAGACTTCTTGAAGAACAGAAGGATCTTATAGCAGAGATTGCCCTGCTAAAAAAAAAGATGGAGATAGAGGAAAGGTTGCGTTCCTCGAAGGATTCAGCCTTACTCACCTTCTCAGAGATTTTAAAGCCATAAAAGAAGTCCATGAAGAAACCAACATCTCCATAGAAAGTCTCTGCCGACTCTCAAAGGTCTCCCGGGCAGCTTATTACGGATGGCTGAATCATATTAAGAGCGGCCGTGAACTGCTGAGAGAAAAGGTCGCACAGGAGGTCATGAAAACCCATCAGGAATATCCGGATATGGGATACCGCCGGATTAACGATTGGATCAAGAAGGATGACAACATCAATATAAATGTAAGCGACAGTCTGGTTCTTCGTATCATGCGGATACTTAATATTAAGTCCGTGATCAAGTACAAGACCGATGGTTGCACTCGTAACGCAAAGGATCCAAAGTACATTTTTGAAAACCTGCTGAACCGTGACTTTGATGCCGGCGTGTCCAATGCAAGATGGATGACGGATGTCACTGAATTCAAGTACACAACTGCTGATGGAGTTTTGCACAAGTTATATTTAAGCGCGATTATTGACGGCCATGATCGCCGGATTGTCTCTTATGTCATCGGCGACAGGAACAATACTGCACTGGCTTTTGAGACAATGGAAAAGGCACTTAAAGAGAATCCTGGAGAACATCCAATGATTCATACCGACCGCGGATTCCAGTATACAAGCAACGGATTCCATAAGATTGTTGAAAAAGCAGGACTGGTTCACAGCATGTCCCGTGTAGGCTGCTGTGCAGACAACGGTCTGATGGAAGGGTTCTGGGGAATGCTGAAGCGCGAACGTTACTACACACGTAAATTCACCAGCCGTAAAGCAGTGGTAAGCATGATCAACGGCTACATCTACTTCTACAACAACAAACGCATTCAGCGCAAATTACATCTTTTAGCTCCAATGGAAGTATTCAACGCAGCTCCAATGGCTGCATGATTAAGATTAAAGTACGATTAGATTTTTTATGATATTTATTTGTCTGTATTAACAAATCCGCACCAATCCTTCATCGCTGACCGCATTGCCGCCAGAAATCCGAAGAAAGCCGGCATCTACCGCCTCATCATGAAGAGCGGCAGCGACAACTTCCGCTCCTCCGCCATTCAGGGCGTCATCGAGCGTCTGAAGAACAAGGACATTCCCCTTCTCATCTACGAACCGTCTTACAAGGGAGACTCCTTCATGGGCATCCCCGTCACGAAAGACCTCCAGCAGCTCAAGGATGAATGCGACATCATCCTCACCAACCGCGAAGAAAAAGACCTCGAAGATGTGAAGGAAAAGGTTTATACAAGAGACCTCTTTACCAGAGACTAAGGAATACTATAGTAAAAGCAAAAAGAACTATTGTGAAACGAAAAATCGCTTCGCAATAGTTCTTTTTATTGTCCAATCTTTATTTCTGCGTTTCTTCCTTTTTCAGCCTGTCATATTCCTTCTTCAAAGCTGTAAAGGTTTCATCGCTGATATCATGCTCGATCTTGCATGCATCGTCGAGGGCGTGCTTTTCGGAAACGCCCATGGATTCCAGAATGTAAGAAAGGACCTGATGCCTTTCATAGATCCGCTCAGCGATCGTCTGCCCTGCGTCCGTCAGATGGATACAGTTAGATTCATCCACCGTAATCAAGCCTTCCTGGCGAAATTTCTTCATGGCAATGCTGATCGTGGGCTTGGAATATCCCATTTCATTGGCCACGTCGATGGATCTCGCTGTTCCAAGGCGCTTCTTCAACACGAGGATCGTCTTCATATACATTTCTGTTGCTTCATGTACTTCCATGAGATCACCTGCCTTCGTCAAGAATCATTTTACCATTCATGCTGTATTTTACCATACAGTGTATCTATTATAACTTTTCGCCCCCTGTATAGCAAACCGGCGGGAAAGGGGCTTGGGCATAGAAAATCCCGGGAAATGCGCGTTCCCTAGTGCCGCAAAAAAGGACCGCGGCAAAATGATGGCACATTTTGCCACAGCCCCAATTTTATGTTTCCAGGCGAACTGCCTTGTCAGGAAACAGCATCAGCCCTGCGCGGCGATTCTCCTGTGCTGGATTTCCGTTTCTTCTCCCATGAGATGGTTCACGCTTTCAAGGAGTGTCTGCGTCATATTGACCTGCCAGAACTGGCCGGCTTCGGTCAGCTGGTACAGGTAGCCGTTATGCTTCCAAAGGCCATAGTCTTCCCACAGAGGTCCCAGGAATTCCATGCTGGCCAGTTTTTCTTCCCTCTGGATCAGTTTATCAAGGTCGAGCCTGCTCTGGTTCATCTGTCCCTGGATATCTTCTTCCAGATGGGCATTGGGCGACTGGTTCATCAGGAACATCATCGGCTTTCTTCCTTCGTCGATGGCCTTTTCATAGGCCGGAAGCCTGCGGTCGAGCATGGTGGAAAGACCGTCGACATGGCCGCCAGCCCCGCAGCCAAAGGGGAAGAGGTGCGTGCCGAAGCGGGCCTGCGTATTGTAAAGGCTCCGCTCCCTGTTGTTCCTTGCCCAGTGGCAGAAACTGAGGCGCTTGTAGCCCTGTGCGTCGAGGTAGTTCTTGCCATAGGAGAACATGGCAGACTGCACCTGTGTCGGTGCCGCCGGAGGGAGTTTCCCCCTCTGGATGGCCAGATTGAGGTCACTGTGTTCAAAGACATTCAGCTGGTAGAGATCGGCACCGTCGATGCCTGATTCCACGAGCGTTTCCACGTCCTTGTGCCACACGTCCATCGTCTGGTACGGCAGCCCGTACATGAGGTCGATGACGACAGCACACTGGTTGTAGGACATAAGCTCCTGCAGGCGGGAGAATACCGTCTCCCCATCGTCGATGCGGCCCACGGCCTGGCGCACCTTCGTATCGAAGGACTGCACGCCAAGCGACATGCGGTTCACGCCGTTCTTGAACCATACATCCATCTTCTCCGGCACGAGATCATGCACGCGGCCTTCGAAGGTGAGTTCGTAATCATTGGCAAGTGGAAGGCATCTCTGGATCGTGGAAAGCAGGCGGCCTGCATTTTCAGGAGAGAGGGAGGTCGGAGTACCGCCTCCGATGAATACGGCATGGATGGGCGAGCTGGAAAGCCGAGGGGAATCGGCTCCCATCTCGATTTCCTTCACCAGGTGGTCGATGTAGCGGTCCTCTTCGTCCTGGTTCGTCCCGTTCTGGAAGAAAGGGCAGTAGAGGCATTTCGTCTTGCAGAAGGGGATATGGATATAAGCCATCTGCGTCGGATGCCCTTCCACGGGCTTTGCCATCATATCCTGCCAGACCTTCTGCACCATAGGAGGCGGCACCATGCTCCCGCCCATCCCGGCATGAACGACCCTCTTGCTATCGAAAGCCAGGCGGAGCGGCTCATCCGTCTTCCTTCCGAACTGCATCACCCTCTTTTCGGGCGTGAGCTGGTCAAAATACTGTCTTAAATCCATCGCACTCTCCTTACTTTTCAGCCTGGATGAAATTCATCACATTTCTGGCAAAAGCGGCTGCATTTTCAAGGTCTGCTGCATCCGGATGAGTGGAAGCTTCCTTATGGCGCGCCTCGCTTTCCGGATTTCTGCCATGCGGATTATCCGCCGGGAAGCGCTTGTACATCGCTTCGATCAGCTTAGGATCGACTTTGCCCTGGCAGATGAAGGTGCCTGCCGGCTTCTTTCCTTCAGGAAGAAGGGAAGCGCCGTTCTTGAGGCAGTCCTGCGCATGGCTGCTGGCCGGATTGACACCGGCAGTGGCAAAGACGGCTACATGGCGGTTATGGAGATTTTCCAGAACCTTTCTGGAAGCATCATCGGCCGTGCCCTTGTCCACCCAGAAGCCCATGAAGACGCAGTCATAATCAGAGAGAGACTCGTTCATCTCGCGGATATTGCGGCAGGGCGTCCCCTCCGGCAGCGCAGAAGCGATCGCCTCTGCCACCATCTTCGTATTTCCGGTCCTTGTCGAATATAAAACGATACTTTTCATGAAGTCCTCCCTTAGAATTTAAATGTCACGCCGGTTCTCCAGGTGCGTCCGTAAATGGAGTAATCATCATCATCGGAGAATGTCTTGTCGAAAATGTTGTCGACGCCGGCATAGATCTGTGTCGACTTGGAAAGATCCTTGGTAACAATGAAATTGGTCGTGCTGTAGGTGTAGTTCTTTCCTTCGCCGTCCAGGTAATCCTTGTACCAGAGGTTGTAGAGGGATGCGGTCCACGGATTTTCCTTCGCATCGGTCCAGGAAATCTGCACGAGGCCGTTCATGCGCGCGTTTTCAGAAATGCGCTCATTCGTCGTCTTATCTCTCGCATCCAGGTAGGTCAGGTTCACCTTGGCATCCCAGTGCTTGTTGAAGCGGTAGCTGTATTCCCCTTCGACACCGTCCATGACAGCATTGTCGATATTGACATACTGGTAGCGGACGATTCTTCCGAAGCGGCCGAGCAGCTTGGAATTGATCATGTTCTTGATCTTGTTATGGAAATAGGTCACCTTGCCGGCGCCGTTTCCTCTTTCAAATTCAAGGCCGATATCAAAGGTTCTGGACTTTTCTGCCTCGAGATCGCTGTTGCCCCAGACCTGGACCTGCATTCTGCCCATATTGCGGTCCATATGGGAGTAGAGTTCGAAAATGCTCGGCGCACGGTAGCCATAGCCGTAGTTCGTCTTGATTCTTGTATGGTCGTCAATGTTGTACGTCAGGCCGGCACGCGGGGACCATGCGGCGCCGAAGCTGCCATGGTGGTCATAGCGGAGGCTCGGTACGAAGAAGAGCTTGTCGGATATCTTCCATTCATCCTGCAGGTATGCTGCGTAGGATTCCACGCTCGCTGAAGAGTACGGCTTGCTGATGCCCAGGTACGTATCAGTGTATTCATTGAAAGCGCCGGAGCCGAGTCTCGTTCCGCCTGCTTCCTGTTTCCTGTATTCAGCGCCGTAAGTGATGGTGTGGTCGTCATTGGCCTTGTACGTATTCTTTCCTTCCACAACGTAAGTCTTGTATACGGAGTGGTCGAAGTCGGACCATGCAGACGGTGTCTTCTTCTTGGATTCCTTGCCAAGGCGGCTGTAGTAGGTCTGGAATTCGTAGTCATTCTTATCGTTGAAGCCCCAGTACTTCACGTGGTAGTCGGAGCGGTTGTTGTCGAACCATTCCGTCATGTCCTTGGACGAAACAGCACCTGGCGTGAAATCATGGAACTGTTCCTTCAGGAAGGAAGCACCGAAGTCGAGGCCGCTGTGGTCATTGAAGCTGTAATTTCCCTGGAAATCGAAGTAACGCTTCGGCCCGTACATATTTGTTTCCCCGTTCGTCGTCTGCGCGCGGACCTTCGTCAGATTGTAGTTGAAGTTCATATTGAGCTTTCCGATATCCCCGGTCGAGAATCCGCCGTAAACGGAGTTTTCACGGGATCCGAGCTGCGTTCCGACGTAGCCGCCCTTTGCCTTGTTCTTCTTCGTGGTGATATTGATGACGCCGCCCATTGCATCACTGCCGTAGAGGCCGGAGCTGGAACCGCGGATGATTTCGATGCGTTCCACATCCTGCAGGTTGATACGGTTCAGCTGGTATACATTCATCGTGCTGCCCGAATCTTCTCCGGAAAGGCGCATGCCGTCTAAGAGGATCAGTGTCGAGGAGGAGCCCATGCCGCGGATGGACACCTTATTTCCTGTCATCCCTGCTTCCATGACGTTGAGCCCTGCCACGGTCTTCAATGCATCGCGGACATTGTAAGCGCCCGATTCCTTAATATCCTTTTCCGTAATGACCTGCGTCGACATCGGGACGGTCTTTTCAGCCAGCTTCGTCTTCGTCGCTGTTACGACGGTATCGCCCACATCATAGGAATCCATCCCGTCTGCTGCAGAGACAGCCATCACAGCTCCCATCTGGATAGCGCCTGCGGCCGCTCCCATGCATAAAATTCTTACCGCCTGTCTTGCCATATTTTTCTTATACATCATCACTCATTCTCCTTTAAAAATATTCGCAGCGTTCCCCTGCTGCATACCTTCCGCTTGCGGCCTCCCGAGCCGCAGGAAATAAATTAAGTCAATCTGCAGCGGAATGTCCGCACTGCATAGCAGCGTACCGGAATCCCTTCTTTATAGGCCGGGCTGAACGTGTAGCCATAGGCAGCGTTGACAGCCGCCTTGTCCATGAGCCCGTAGCCTGAGCTGGAAATGACGGTGGCCGACTCGACCGAGCCGTCTTTTCCGACAACCATCTGCACCCGGACCTCGCCTTCGATCCCGCGGCGGCGAAGCGCTTCAGGATAAGCAGCCGGCACGGTACCGGAAAGCGTCGGCGATACATCAGCCTGAATGGCTTCCGTATCAAAGCTTGGTCCCGACGGTTCTTCTGCCGTTCCGCTTCCTTCACTGCCGCCCTGTGCCTCAGTGGCGGCAGACTCTCCGCTTTCGCTGAAAGAGGCGCTGCTTTCCTCAACGGGTTCAGATGCATCCGATATGTCTGATGCCATGGCCGGCGCATCCGGAAGCGGAGCCGTATTCTCCAAGTTCTTCGGGCTTCCCCTGGCCTTCGCCGGTGCGGGTTTTGCCGATGATTTCTTGGCCGATGCGGGGCGCCCTGAAACAACGGCCACCGTATAGACCCTCTCATCATGCCACTTCGACATCGTCTGAAATCCCGCAATCCCGATCAGAAGAAACGCCAGGAAATGCGCCGCCAGAGAGATGGCCATCCCCTTCTCCGTATCATTAAGATTCATGCGGCGCCGCCTGTTCTACCGCAAGCCCCACCCGGGTGATGCCGGCTTCCTTGCAGTCATCCAGGAGCTTGACGATGGACTCATAAGAGACTTTCCCGTCCCCGTAAATGACGATGGAGAAACTCGGATCCTTCGAAGCCCTTTCCTTGGCCCTTGCCAGAAGTACATCCCTCGTAACAGGCGTCTTTCCAAGGTAGAGACTCCCGTCCTCTTTCACCGTAACGGCAAAGGGCGTGCTTTCCTCGAGCTGCGCCGAAGAAGCGGATGGCAGCTGGACCGGCACCGTATTCACTTCACTCATCGTCATGGTATTCACCACGAAGAACACCAGGAGCAGGAAACTCATATCGATCATCGGGCTGATCATGATTCCCACATGATGGTGCCTGCGTCTTTCGAGCTTGATCATGCTTCCTTACCTCTTTGCATAAACCCCAGCGTCTTTCGCTCCGACTTCTTCTGGACCGCTTCCAGAAGCGTATTTCCCATTTCCTCCAGATTCAGCATGATGATCTTCATGCGGCGCCCGAAGTAGCACTGGAAGCAGACCGCCACGATGGAAATGCAGAGACCGAAGACCGTCGTGATCATCGCTTCGGCAAGGCCGCCTGTGACTGCCGACGGATTGGCCATGCGCTGCGTCAGGTTATTGAAAGCGCCCATCATGCCCGTGACCGTCCCCAGAAGTCCAAGCACCGGAGCCAGGGTGACAATCATACTTAAATAAGAAAGATTCTTGCTGAACTTATCCATCGCACGCTCTGCGCGGTAGCTGATGAAATTTTCCAGGTACTCATAATTTCCATGACGCTCCATGACAATCGTCGCCAGCTTTGCGATTTCGCCCTGCGTGCTGTCCGCGAGCTCTTTGGCATGGTTCCAGTCACTCTTTTCCACGTAATGGCAGAACTCCTTGGTGAAGGCCCTGCCGCTGTCGGCTTTCTTGAAGAAAAGGAAACGCTCCACACCGATCGCTACAGCAGCTATCGAACAGAGGAGCAGGGGGTACATGACCCAGCCGCCTTTCACGAAATAATCCAGACCTGCTGCAAACAAATTCATTTTCGACTCCTTTTATGTTCAATTCCCGATTTCCTCTGGAAACCATCGCTTGTCAAAAGAGGAAATCTGAGACTTCAAGCGATGATGATTACAGGATTTCCCGGTAAACAAGGACAGGCTTTTTTCTGTCCGGCAGGCTCACCACGTCGCAATCCACTCGGTAGACCTCCCGCATCATTTCTGATGTGATCACTTTTTCGGGAGGGCCTTCCGCATACTTCCTGCCGTCCTTGATGACGATGACCCGGTCGCTTACCTCCATCGCCTGACCCAGGTCATGGAGCACCATCACGACGCCGATGCCACGCTCCCGGTTGAGCCGCTTCACGAGGCTCATGATTTCGTACTGGTAAGAAATATCCAGGAACGTCGTCGGCTCATCGAGAAAGAGGATTTCAGGCTCCTGTGCCAGCACCGCCGCGATCCAGACGCGCTGGGCCTCTCCGCCGGAGCAGTCATACACCGTCTTGTCGCGGAGCTCCCAGACGCCCGTCGCGCGCATCGCATGCTCCACCGCCGCCTCATCTTCCGGGGAATTTCCCTGATACCAGCGCTGGTAAGGCACGCGGCCATAACTCACCAGATCCTTCACTTTGAAACTGGGCGGCGCCAGATGCTGCTGCGGAAGGACGCCCACATGGCGGGCAAACTCCTTGGAAGGAATTTCCTTGAGATCCCTGCCGTCCAGGAAGACCGTCCCGCTCCTTGCACCGATCAGCCTCGTCAGCGTCTTTAGGACCGTAGACTTGCCGCTCCCGTTCGGCCCGATCAGCGTCGTGATTTCACCCTTCTTTACAGAAATGTCGAAATCCCTCAGCACCAGTTTCCTTTCGTAGCCGATGCCAAGCTTTGCGCCATACAGTTCCATCACACATATCCTTTCTTACGAAGCATGTACAGGAAAAACGGCCCGCCCGTCATCGCCATCACAAGGCCCACCGGGATTTCCATGCCCGGAATCAGCACGCGCCCCGCCGTATCCGCCGCCAGAAGGATGAGACTTCCAAGGAGAGCGGAAACAGGGATCAGCGAGCGGTAATCCGCCCCTGCCATCATGCGCGCCATGTGCGGCACGACAAGCCCCACAAAGCCGATCATCCCCGCCACAGCGACCGTCGCCGCTGCGAGGAAGGCCGCCACAGCTGAAATGATGATGCGCCACGCATTCACATTGACGCCAAGGCTCAGCGCCATCTCATCCCCGAGCTGCAGGATATTCGCGCCCTTGATGCAGAGGAACGCCAGGAAAAGGCCGATCCCCGCATATCCTGCTACCAGCCAGAGCTGATCCCAGCCGCGTCCTGAAAGACTTCCGTTCAGGAAACCAAGGACACCGGCCAAGTTATCCGAATTCAAAAGCTGCAGGAAAGACGTGTACGACCCCAGCACCGCATTCACCGCCACCCCGGCAAGAACGATCCGCACCGGATCCACGCCCTCCTTCCATGCCAGAATGTAAATAATCACACAGGCCAGAAGCGCGCCTCCGAAAGCAAAGAGCGGAAGCAGGAGAAGCAGGCCGGGCACAAGGAGCATCACCGTCGTCGCCGCTGTTACAGCCCCGGCAGACACACCGATGATCCCTGGATCCGCCAGAGGATTCCTCATCACTGCCTGCAGCAACGCCCCGGAAATAGAGAGTGCAGCGCCCGTCAGGATCGCAATCAGAATCCGCGGCAGACGGAGGTTCAGCACTACCAGATGAATCGTACTGTCACCATTCCACAGCCCTTCCACGATTTCCTTTGGCGAAAACCACGCGCTTCCGATGCCCAGAGCCAGGAGAGACAAACCCGCCAGCGCCAGAAAAAGGATCAGAAGGAGCGCCGCACTCCGCCTCTCCATCAGACCTGTCATGCTTTCCCTTCAGCCTCCTTCAGCGTCTTCATCAATGCATCCAGCTGCTGGAGCTCATCGAGCCCGCCGGAAACCGCAAACCACTTCGGAAGATAAATGACATGCCCTTCGCGGACCGCCTTGAAATGATTCCAGTAATCCGCATGATCCTTGAATTCACCCTCGATCAGCGCCCGCTGCTCCGATTCCCCATTCATCGCGCCCACGCAGACGATGAGGTCCGGATCATAAGAAAGAGCCGCTTCCTGATTCATAGGAACCATCGTCCCGCCGGCAGAAGGTGCCACATTCGTGTAACCCAGGAGATCAAACATCGAACCCACAGTCCCGTTCTTATTCTGGATATAGAACTGCGGCGGAGCCGACTGGAGAACCATGACCTTCTTCCCCTGATTCCTGCTCCTCTCTGCCTGCATCCTTTCTTCCATCGAAGAGAAATCCTTCCTGATCTTCTCCGCATTCGGACTGTTCTTCCCCAAAGAATCCGCAAGGATCAGCGTCAGATCCTTCACATCCTGATAAGAAACCGTCGGACCGGCTGCCACGTAGTACACAGGAATCTTCTCCCTTTCGAAAATCTTCCCGTACGTATCCTTTGCATGCGCGCCGACAAGCACCAGGTCAGGCTTCAGCGTCAATATCGATTCCATATCGATGGAAGACCGCATCCCCGTCTGGAAAAGCTTCGCCTCCTTCTTCAGCCCCTCAGGCCACTGGAGAATCTTCGTATCCGGGATTCCCACCTGCGGAACCCCCAGCTCATACAGAGCAAGCACCGGCGTATTTGCCAGCGACACCACACGCTGTGGCTCCTTCGGCAGCACCACACTCTCCGTGAATCCCATCTTCTTCATACTCTCCGGATAGGCAAGAACAATCTCTGAATCGGACTTCGCGGAGCGGCCATCCTTATCTCCCCCGCATCCTGCAGTCACAAGAAGACAGCACGCCAGGATAAATATCAACCACTTCTTCAAAATAAATTACACCTCACCTAATTCGAATAATTTAGATATCCTTATGCAATGTTTCAGGTACTAATGAAACTAGTTAGCCTGTACTAACTAACATGGCATTCTATCACCGAAAAAAGTATGCGTCAATGCAAATATTTACCGTTAACGCATACTTCTATCTTCTTATATGATTTTTTTATAAGGTTTCAGGCCGTGCGATGTATACTCAAATACTTCGATAAAGGAGACTGGCAAGATAGGAAATATGATCCAGAAAGAGGGATTTGATACGGAGAAAAGAGCGATTTAGCGATTTTCCTCAGCCAACGGCTGGTTTAAGGGTGTTTGAGCTCGCCCCGTAGGGGGAGGTCCGGTCGGAGACCGGGAATACAGTAGTTCCCAGACCATGGGCCGGCTGTGCGGTTTTAATCATGTTTTCACCACCGCTCCACCATCTCTGCTAAAAAGCCAAGGTTCGCTCTCAGATTGGAAATCTTAGAAAGCTGTTATGTAAGACACCACACAACCTCGCTCTGCTCGATGAACCTTTTTAGATTGGAAAGTGCAATGAATACTGAACCCCTTCAGTCGAACATCAGAGTTAAAGGTTCGACAGCTTCCCCTAACGGGGACGCCTAATTGCGCTGAAAACCATATCCTTCACATAGGCAAGCATCGAAAGTGACGAAAAAGTTGAGCGGTGCGAGCGGCAGAAGCTGTCCCCGTCAGGGGAAAGTGGCGCGCATGCGCCGAAAGGGGTTAATTACCACGCAGCACAGTTGCGGTTGTATGGTTTTCTTCATCATCCCCCACGCAAAAACCGCGGCAGAATTTTTCCCATTCTGCCGCGGTTTTTTACGTTCGCCCCTTATTCAGGCCTTTTATTTCTTTTCTATTCTTCCCCCGTAGATGTCTCTGTAGTCATTATCCTTCGGGTTGTCTTCGTTGTTGACTCTGACGCGTTCGACTTTGTTTCTGTCGTTGTCCTTGCCGCTGATCCGGTCGACTCTGAAGCGGCCTGCGCCGATGGCTGCCATTTCAGGAGCGAATTCGGTCATGGCTTTCTTCATATTTTCATCGACAGGAGCGCCTTTTTCGAGGGCTCTATAGAAGAGAGCGGCCCATTCGTACCTGGTCATGGTTCTGTCGCCGTCGAAGTTGCCGTCCGGATAGCCTTCGAGGAGACCGTTGCCAGCCAGGGTGGTGACGTACTTGTATGCCCAGTGGTTGGCCGGAACGTCCGGGAATGTCTTTTCCTTGGACGGATCGAAGATGCCGAGGACGGCATTGAGTTTCCTGTCCATATCGTCGAGGCGGTTCTTCAGCTGCTTGTTTTCTTCGCGGAGTGCGAGGATTTCCTTGGCCATGGCGACTCTGGATGTGGAAACGTGGTTGCCCTGGCCGAGTTTGACGCTGAAGCCTGCATTGACCATGTTCTCCCCATTGCCCATGGATCCGCCGACGCTGACCATGGTGTCTTCGTTCGGACGGTAGAATACGCCGACAGCGGCCGCATTGGCATTTCTGTAATTGCCGTAGCCGACAGCGACGTCCCACTTATCATCCGGGTCGAAATCGAGCGGATGGAGGGCAGCGAGTGCAGCTGCACCTGCACCGACTTTGTTGATGCGGTTTCCGAGGTCTCCGACTTTTCTTGTTACGTTATAGAGCTGTCCGCCGTTCACGGCATCCGTGGAGCCCGGTGCGACGCTGCCGCCATTGATATTAGTGATGGTCGTTCCGCCGCCGTCGATGCCGTTTTTCGTGATGGACGGGCCGTTATTGATCGTGACGCCATTGTTGTTGATGGTGGTGTCCCCGGTCGTGATGCTGCCTTCTTTGATAACGGTATCGCCCATCTTGACGCTGCCGTCCTTGCCAAGGTCGATGTCTTTGGCCAGACGGACCTTCAGGTTGTCTTTGCCGTCAGAAACGACGCCGATATTATCAGCAGAGGTCAGTTTCGATTCATCTTTGATGCCGCCGATGACGTTGACCTGGTTGTTCAGTTTCTTGGCGATGACGTCACCGGAATCGCCGCCGTACTTCATGCCGTCGTCGAGGGTTGCAACCTGATGTTCACCGGTCTTGTCTTCATAAACGATACGAGTGATGCCGTCCTTGCCGTCTACGCCCGTTGCGCCATTGACGCCGTCTGCGCCGTTATAACCGTTCTTGACGGAAATATCTACCGCATTCGTGCCATCTTTGCCGTTCGTCCCGGCAGGTCCGGTGAGTCCGATATGACCGACACCGTCTTTGCCGTTGATGGATACGGCATCTTTGCCGTCAGCGCCTTTGATGGAGATGCCATCGTTGCCATTGATGCCGACTTCACCTTTATCGCCTTTGACAGAAATGCCATCCTTGCCGTCGATGCCTACACCGGAAACGCCGTCCTTGCCATTAATGCCCATATGGCCGTCCTGACCATCCTTGCCGTCTTTGCCAGGTCCGCCGATATTGATATTTTCGGAAAGGTCCACGGTGTATTCCTTGCCGCCGGCTGCATTCGTGCCTTCGGTGACAGTCAGGTTCTTGTTATTGCCAGCCTTGACGGTGGTATGCTTTCCTGCTTCGCTGGTGACATTCGTAATCTGCGTATTGATCGTATCGATCTGTGTATTGATATTGTTGATGGTATCAGCATTCTTGCCGACTTCACCGGCCAGGCTGTAGAGCTGGCTTCCGTTGACAGCATCCGTGCTGTCTGCGCTGATCTTGCCGGCAGCCACGTTGATGATCTGACGTTCCTTACCTGTATCACCTACGCTGACTACGCCGGTCGGGCTCGTACCTGCAAAGTTTCCATATTCACGGGTCGTTCCATCAGAAAGTGTGATGGTTCCCTTCGTTTCACTCGTTGCAGCGCGGTCGGTGGAATTCGCACCGAGAACGACGCTGTTTTCCTGGGTCGTCGTTACATTGCTGCCCAGGACGAAGGTATCCTTCTGCGCCACCACATTTGTCACGCCTACGGCAGCAGAGTTTTCTCCGGATACATTGTTGCCGCTGCCCACAGCCGTAGAGGAAAGAGCCGTAGCTTCATTGCCTACGCCCACAGCAGTGGACCACTGGCCCGACGCATTATTGGAATAGCCCACAGCCGCCGCGCGGTCACCGGCTTCTGATCCAATCCCGGCTGCCAGGCTGAGACTTCCGGCCTTGGAATTATCGCCGATAGCAACGCCGCCAGCAGAATTGGCGCCTGTACCGATGGCGATATTGCCATAGATATAGTTGCTGCCAGTCGAGCCTGCTACAGCTCCGGTTCCGATGGCAATACCATTCTTGCCGATGGACTGGCTTCCGTTGCCGACAGCGATTGCATTATCCTGCGTCGTTTTGGCGCCATAACCGATGGCTGTGGATTCGAATCCTTTCGCCGAAGCATTCACGCCGGCTGCCAGTGAATTCCTGCCTTTGGCACCGTCATTATTGTAGTTGGAGCCATCGCCCTGCTCACTGCTCTTGACACTGTAGTAATGGGTAGAAGCGGCAGCCACGTTATCGATCTTCGTGTTGATATTAGTAATCGCATCTGCGTTTTCGCTGACTTTTGAAGCCACACTGTAGAGCTGGCTGCCGTTGATACCATCCGTGCTCGATGCGCTGATTTCACCAGCTGCCACATGGATGACCTGGCGTTCCTTGCCGGCTGCGCCCACACTGACGACGCCATTCGCCTCGCTGCCAACACCTGCAAATCCGCCGTAAGTAACGCTTCCTACCTTTGCCTGATTGACAGATGTCGCTGCGCGGTCTGTCGAATTCTGCCCCAGGATGACACTGTTTGCCTGAGACGCTGTTACATTACTTCCAAGGACAAATGTACCATCTTTGGAAATCGTATTATTGTTACCGAACGAGTAAGACCCGTTTCCTGAAACCGTGCTCGGATCGCCAAACGCGCCGGAATTCGCGCCGCTGACCTTGAGCTCGCGCCCGATGGCAATCGAATTCTCGCCGGATACATTGGACTGATAACCGATGGCAATGCCCTTTTCACCGGACGTTTCTGTGGCTGTGCCGACGGCAATCGAGTCGAGGGCTGTGGCCGTAGCCATGCGGCCCATGGCATTCGCATTGTTTGCTTTTGCCTTCGCATTGAAGCCGATGGCAATGGATTCATATCCCTCTGCGATAGGAGAAGAGCCGATGGAAATGACATTTCTTGTATTTCCCGTCGCCGCTCCATTCGCATAGTTGCCGATCATGACATCCTTGTCATGGACAGCGTTCGGATCACCGCCGCCCGTCTGGCCGCCAAGAACGACCGAGGCATGGTACGTAGATTGGTACCCGGCAAGATGGCCCATGAACACATTGTTGTCGCCCTTAGAATTTCTTCCTGCCAGGCCCCCGATAGCAACATTGTCGTCGCCGGCAAGACTCTGCGCAGCAGCCGCGCCGATGGCAATATTTCCACCAGGCCCGTAGCCTATGAACTTCTCGTTCACGCCGTCGTTGCTCTTCATGTACTGACCGGCATTGGAACCGATGGAAATATTATTGTTCGAGCGCGTATCATTGACATTATCTCCGGCCTGCGTGCCAAGGGCGATATTTCCATACGAATACGAATTATGGCCCGCCTGGCTTCCGATATACAGATTCGCCGCGCGCGTACCGTCCGCCCTATCCGCCTGTGCCTGCTTGGCTCCAGCGCTTTCCATGAAACCTGCCTGATAGCCGATGGCTACACTGTTGCTTTCCTTCGAAGCGCCGCCGGCCTGCGTGCCGATATTGACATTGTGGATGTTCCAGTTATCCGGGACACCCTTGCCCGCATTCTCGCCGATGGAAATAATACGGCCGCCTTCAGCCTCGGCCCCCGAGCCGATAGCCACATTCGCCATCTTTCCCACCGTCGTGCGGTTACGCGGATCCTACGGATCATCCATATTCGCACGGCCAGCCTTCGTATTCGGACCAATCGCCACAGAACTGGATGTCACTGCACTCGCATTCTGCCCGATTGCCACCCCGATATTCTGCGAATAACTTCCCGTCCCGATGGCAACCCCCGACGCATCCGCCGCCGTGCCAGCAGGATTCACAGCCGTCTGCGCGAAGACAGACCCCCCGGTCAGTGCCAACGCGCAAAAGGCGGCATACATAGTCTTTCTATTCCATTTTCTCATACGTTCCCCCGTTTCCGACGCCCGAAGACGCCTGAAATAACGTCGATCCCGCAGCGCTGCGCTCCATCACCCGTCATGCAGACCCCCCAGTCCATCGGGAGAACCACGCCCATTCGCTGCGGCTGTACCTTCTTTCAGACAATACTTACCGCCTATATCTAAATATGTCTTTATAACTAAATCATAGTATATACAGCCAACTTAAACAACATATCTAAATATCTGTATTGATTTCAAGATATAATCAATAATGATAGGTACTTCAAAAGAAATGATAAGCTAGAGAGATAGTATACAAGAAAGCAGAATTCGTCCGTTAAAATAATCATCCATACGGAAAAGCATGCAGAATATGCAAAAGAACCCCGCAAAGATATCCAAACCTTTGCGAGTAATTATGTAAAAGCAATATAAGAGGAAATAGGCATTTTCCGGGCATCGCTAACCCTCGCCTTCCCAGACGGGGAAGTAGGGCCGTAGGCCGGTCTTGACCTTGCCCTGGAAGGGAAGGTGTAAACGGATACAGCATTTCCTCGGACGAAGTCCGGTTGTATGGTTTTACTTTTCCCTCGAACGAAGTTCGGTCTAAGGGTGTTTGAGCTCGCCCCGTAGGGGGAGCTGGCGCGGAAGCGCCTGAGGAGGTTCATCTCCTAGGCTGCAAGCCGGTTGTGTGGTTTTATCATCTTTTCATCTTTCCACCTTTTCATCTTTTCATGTTCTCACTTTCTCCTTTCATCCATTGCATCCCCTACAACTCCGCCGTCCTGCGTCCTGATTTCCTTAACTTCCGTCCTTGTCTCCACCTAAAAAGGCAATCAGCCATCTCCTGGGAGTGAAGATGGCTGATTGTCCTGAGTGGTATATAAAAATGTGGGAAGGCATGAAAATCATAATCCGTTAAAATCCGTTATTCTTTATTTTTCAGGAATCATAGGTCCTTATGCCGATCCGCAATCGGAAATAAAAACTGGGCGGATCCCGGCCCCCGCCGAAATCTGCCCAAGTCGCAAGTCTGATCAATTATTATAATTCCCTTATGCAAGATAGAGACCCTGCAAGCCCTTCCGCGGCGTCCCCCGACACCCGGAAGCAGCTCCCCCGTTCTGTCAGACCTGCTTTTACGGTAAACTGAATTACCTGACTGCCAGAGATCATCCCGGCCCCCACCGGGACTACTCAGCCCGCAGCTTGATCATCTATGATTCCTTATGCAAGAAACTCTTGCTCAGCCCCTCCGCGGCGTCCCCCGACACCCGGAAGCGGCTCCCCCGTTACGATCAACTACTGCAGAAAAGTTAAATATATATCTAATGCCTTACCACACTCCTGCCTAAATCAACGACCCTCTCGACTGGAAATCGAGATATTTATCTATACTTAAATTATAATAGAAGACCTCGATAAGCTCAATACTTTCTATCATATGGCGTATTAGCGATGTATATGCTATCTGTATAGTATATACATACCTCAAAATTCATACGTGGCAAAAAGTATACCCTTCATCCTATGTTTATACATTCTTTCTTTCAAATCATCCGAAATTATCTATAGAAATTATCAATTTAGGCATGTATACTATGTAACTCAAGGTCGAAATCTGGCAGTTTTACGGAATGTTCAGAAACTTACAAATAAACGCAATTTATTGTCATCTTTTCGTGAAATTATCCTGATTTCCTTTGAGCCATATGAAAAAAGTATGGTTTTATTTCTCTTATACGAAAGACTTAAGTGTATCAAATGAAACCAAACAGTCTCAAATGAGATTTTCTAGATATGTATGCAGCCCTTGGTATATTTTTAAACGCGTGATTGAAAATCTTTAATATTAGTATAAAATTAAACAAAATGTATGAAGAGATGAGCACTTATAACAGTAAATGAGAATAAGACGGCAGCTTATGCCCACCGTGAAGTGTCGGGGAACGATACTCGCCTTCCCAGACGGGGAAGGTGCCCGGCCTCACATTCTTATGCCGGGCGGATAGGGTTGATTATTCATTGGCTTTTATAAAAGGTTCTTCGAGCGCAGCGAGGTTGTACGGTATTCTTGTAAAGAGCCTATTGATAAGAAAGTATACCTTAGCCCTTTAGCGGTGCTGTAGCAGCGGTGGTAAAACATGATAACACCACACAGCCAGCCCATGGCCTAGGGACTACTGTATTCCCCGGCTTCGCCGGTACCTTCTCCTTCGGCGCAAGGTCAACACCCTTAAACCAGCCTTCGGCTGAGGAACTGCTGTTTCAGTCGCCTCCGGCGCCAGCTCCCCCGTGGGGAAGCCTTTCGGTTGGCATGTTTTCCGATTCGCCATACTTGGCGGTTGTGAAGGTGTGATAAGAAAGAGCCTTTTGATAAGAAAGCGTACCTTGGCATTTTGGCGGTGTTGCGGGAGCGGTAAGTAAAAGCATGATAAAAACCATACAGCCGCCTTGCAGGCTGGGAGATGAACCTTTAAAACCATACAACCAGACTTCGTCCGTGGAAATGCAACTCATCCGCCCCGCACACTAACTTATGAGACATTTGTGTTGCTACCGCTTATATCAACTGGTATACGGCGCACCTTCCCTTCCAGGGCAAGGTCAAAGGCCTCCAGCTCCTCCTACGGGGCGAGCTCTGACACCCTTAAACCTCGCTGCGCTCGAAAAAGGCAAGCAAAAAGGACATCAATCGCATGGATTGGTGTCCTCTTTATTAATCAGCTCTACTTGTTCCTCTCAGCCATTCCGGCCAAGAAACGGCAGTAGGTATTCATACAAAGCAAAAAGGACATCAATCGCAATGATTGGTGTCCTTCCTTATTAATCAGCAACTTCTTATCCTCCCAGGCCGCTTCCAGCCAAGTACTTTCAGCGTTTGTGAGCTTAACTACCGTGTTCGGCATGGGTACGGGTGTATCCTCACAGCTATCGTCACTGAATCTTTATGCCAAACGGAGTTCCTATGGAAGTCCGTGTTGCCATCGATCGGCTATGCCGGTCTTTTTACATATATGGAATGGGGTCCTCGCGAGAGGTCCCCCATTTTGCGAATGGAGAATGCCTTTCGGCTTCGCATATATATGAAAGGGATATTTCCAGTGAAGGGAATATCCCTTGTTGACAGAATGTAAGAAGCACCAACCAGTAAAGGTTGATGCTTCTAGGTTAATCAGCAGCTTCCTATCCTCCCAGGCCGCTTCCAGCCAAGTACTTTCGACGTTTGTGAGCTTAACTACCGTGTTCGGCATGGGTACGGGTGTATCCTCACAGCTATCGCCACTGAATCTGAGAGTCTGTTCTCTCAAAACTATACAGAAGAAGTTCCGAAGGCTCTTTCAAGCCGGTCGTGCTTTTGTGAAATTTAAGTTAAGACCTCGACCTATTAGTACTGCGTCGCTCCAAGCCTCGCGGCTCTTCCACTCACAGCCTATCAACCTCATCGTCTTTAAGGGGTCTTACTCATTGCTGATGAGAAGTCTCATCTTGGGACGGGCTTCACGCTTAGATGCTTTCAGCGTTTATCCTTTCCGGATGCGGCTTTCCAGCCGTGCCATTGGCGTGACAACTGGTACACCGTCGATCCGTCCACTCCGGTCCTCTCGTACTAGGAGCAGCCTCCCTCAAACTTCTTGCGCCCGCGATGGATATGAACCAAACTGTCTCACGACGTTTTGAACCCAGCTCGCGTACCACTTTAATGGGCGAACAGCCCAACCCTTGGAACCTACTCCAGCTCCAGGATGTGATGAGCCGACATCGAGGTGCCAAACCTCCCCGTCGATATGAACTCTTGGGAGAGATTAGCCTGTTATCCCCAGGGTAGCTTTTATCCGTTGAGCGATGGCCTTTCCACGCAGTACCACCGGATCACTAAGCCCGACTTTCGTCTCTGCTCGACTTGTCTGTCTCGCAGTCAAGCTCCCTTCTGCCTTTGCACTCTTCGGCCGGTTTCTGTCCGGCCTGAGGGAACCTTTGGGCGCCTCCGTTACTCTTTCGGAGGCGACCGCCCCAGTCAAACCGCCTGCCTGAGATGGTCCGCAAGGTTGTTAATCTTCGCGTTAGAATCCCAGCAACAGAAGGGTGGTATCCCAACATTGGCTCCGCAGCAACCAAAGTCACTACATCAAAGCCTCCCACCTATCCTGTGCGTCTGCCACCGGGATTCAATCTCAAGCTGCAGTAAAGCTCCATGGGGTCTTTCTGTCCAGTCGCGGGTAACCTGCATCTTCACAGGTATTTCAATTTCACCGGGCCCCTCGTTGAGACAGCGCCCAAATCATTACGCCTTTCATGCGGGTCGGAACTTACCCGACAAGGAATTTCGCTACCTTAGGACCGTTATAGTTACGGCCGCCGTTCACTGGGGCTTCAGTTCAAAGCTTCGCTTGCGCTAACCTCTCTCCTTAACCTTCCAGCACCGGGCAGGCGTCAGCACCTATACTTCAGCTTTCGCTTTCGCAGGCACCTGTGTTTTTGGTAAACAGTTGCTTGGGCCTCTTTTCTGCCACCCTTTTCTGTTCCGTGCGTTTCTGCACTTCGCCTACTCAGGGCCATCCTTCTCCCGAAGTTACGGATGCAATTTGCCGAGTTCCTTAACGAGGGTTTTCCCGCGCACCTTAGGATTCTCTCCCCGCCTACCTGTGTCGGTTTACGGTACGGGCGGATTTCGTCTCGCTAGAAGTTTTTCTTGGCAGTGTGGGATCCATGAGTTCGTCATAATCGCTTATAACTCCCCATCATGTCTCTGCTTTCAGAATCGGGGATTTGCCTCCGATTCAACATACGCACTTGGACGCGCTCTTCCAGTCGCGCGATCATGTGCCCTCCTGCGTCACTCCATTGCTCAAATGACTCCATCCGGTACAGGAATTTCAACCTGTTGTCCATCGCCTATGCGTCTGTGCCTCGGCTTAGGTCCCGACTTACCCTGAGACGACGATCGTTGCTCAGGAACCCTCGGGCTTTCGGTGGAAAGGATTCTCACCTTTCTTTTCGATACTCATACCGGCATTCTCACTTCTTATGTGTCCACATCTCCTTACGGTAATGCTTCTTCCCCATAAGAACGCTCCCCTACCCATTGCATTAAGCAATGCCATAGCTTCGGTTCCGTGCTTGAGCCCCGGACATTTTCGGCGCAGCGTCTCTCGACCAGTGAGCTATTACGCACTCTTTAAATGGTGGCTGCTTCTGAGCCAACATCCTGGTTGTTTATGAAACGCCACATCCTTCGCCACTTAGCACGGCATTTGGGACCTTAGCTGATGATCTGGGCTGTTTCCCTTTTGACCACGGCCCTTATAAGTCGTAGTCTGACTCCCAGGTATAATTGCAGCCATTCGTAGTTTGACTGGGTTTGGTAACCGGGTAGGTCCCTCTCCTGATCAGTGCTCTACCGCCTGCAATCTTTACCCTGAGGCTAGCCCTAAAGCTATTTCGGGGAGAACCAGCTATCTCCACGTTCGATTGGAATTTCACCCCTACCCACACCTCATCCTAACCCTTTTCAACGGATATAGGTTCGGTCCTCCACACATTTTTACCTGTGCTTCAACCTGGACATGGGTAGATCACTGTGGTTTCGGGTCTATGCAGTCCAACTATTCGCCCTGTTAAGACTCGCTTTCGCTTC